>JABLXX010000002.1:0-323088 GCA_013177825.1 Syntrophaceae bacterium | reverse complement strand
GAACATACCGCATGGCGTCCGCAAGCGGCACCGTTCCGCCGGGCGGAAAGTTTCTCAAGGGAAGGGTGACCCGCGTGAACGAAAAGGCTGTCCGCTATCAGGTCACGCTCCGGACGGACGGGGCCGGCGACCGCACCTTCGAGCCACGCTGGTTTTCGTTCCATGAAGGGGAGAGGGTGATTCTGTGCCTGGACCGCGGCGGTCAGGTGCAGGCGTCCCTGCGGGAAAAGGAGGACGCCCGTTGCCGCGCTGGGGAAGCCGTGGCCGGGACGGTGACGGCCGTGAAGAAAATCTCCTTCCGGCAGGCCTCCGTTGAATACGGCATCGAGCACTTCTTCCTGGAGGAAGGAAAGGGGAAGGCCGTTGAAAGGGCCCGCAACGCCCGGGACCTCCGGGTGGAGGTGGCCCTCCGGGAGGACGGCCGGGGCCTGATAACGGGCCTCTACCTCGACGGCCGGCGGATTCCCTAGGCATCCGGTATCGGATTCCTGTCTTTTACAGCGGAACCTCTGTCCAGTTGCGCGATCAGTTCCTGTTTCGGCCTGTCCTGATCCGCTATCCGACTTCTCACTTCCTGCCTTGATTCGTTGAAGGGCTCCCGCCCGCCGTTTCTACTGCAGCGCCGTCTGCACCGCCTGGGCAAGGGCCTTGAGCGATACGGGCTTCATGACAAACACCCGGATCCCGAGCTTCTTCGCCTCTTCCTCGCTGATCCGCTCGCTGAAACCGGTGGTCAGGATGATCGGGAGGTCGGGACGGATCTTCAGCATCTCCCGGGCCAGATGGTCGCCGGTCATGTTCGGCATCGTCATGTCCGTGATTACGAGATTGAAACGGGCCGGATTCGTGCGGAACGCCTCCAGGGCATCCAGGCTGCTCAGCCTGACCGATACGTCGTACCCGAGGGAGGTAAGCATCTCCTGCCCCAGGGCGGCAAGGGGCTCCTCGTCGTCAACCAGGAGAATGCGCCCCTTCCCCCTGGGCGGCGGTTCGGCGTCTCGTCCGGCGCCCGGCTCGTCGGCCTCGACGAGCGGCAGGGAAACCGTGAAGACGGACCCCTTCCCGGGCTCGCTCTCCACGGAGATGGATCCTCCGTGGTCCTTCACGATGCCGTACACCACGGACAGCCCGAGCCCCGTCCCCTCTCCGGGGACCTTGGTCGTGAAGAAGGGATCGAAAATCCGATTCCGCACGGAGGCGTCGATCCCCTGGCCCGTGTCGCTGACCGTCAGCATCACGTACGGCCCCTCCCTGAGCTCCGAGTCATAGAACGGGTCGTAAACCGTTATCTCCTTCTGACCGAGGCTCACCGCCAGGATTCCTTCCCGGTCCCTCATCGCATGGATCGCATTGGTGCAGAGGTTCATGACGACCTGGTGAATCTGGGTGGGATCCGCGAGAATGATGTCCTTTTCGGTTCCATAGTTCTGCCGGATCTCAACCGTGGAGGGGCAGGAGGACCGCATCAGCTTCATGGCCTCTTTCACGATGGGCGCCACGGCAACGGGTTTCTTCTCCTGCTCCTTCTGGCGGCTGAACGTGAGGATCTGGTTGACCAGGTCCCGGGAGCGGTTGCAGGCCTTCAGGACCTGGTCCAGGTAGGACCGGATCTGCGGCTCGCCGGCCTTCAGCCTTGCCAGCTCCGTGTATCCCATCATGGCCCCGAGAATGTTGTTGAAATCGTGAGCGATTCCCCCAGCCAGCGTACCGATGGCCTCCATCTTCTGGGCCTGGCGGAGCTTGGATTCCAGTCTGACCTCTTCGGTGATGTCCCGCTTCAGCGAGATGAATCCGGTGACACGGCCCGACGAGCTGATAATGGGGCTGATGGTCGCGTCTTCCTGGATGAGCATTCCCCTCTTGTGACGGTTTGTAATCCGCCCCGTCCAGATGCTTCCCCGCTTGATCGTACTCCAGAGCCGCTCGTAAAAGGCCCTGTCGTGGACGCCGCTCTTCACGAGTCGGGGCGTCTGGCCGATCGCCTCGTGCCTCGAGTACCCGGTGATCTTCTCGAAGGCCGGGTTGACATACTGGATCACTCCCTCGGGATCCGTGATGATGATTTCCTCTGCGGCCTGTTCGAGGGCCAGGCTCAGGCGCTGCAGCGCCTCCTCCGAACGCTTTCTCTCCGTCACGTCGCGAATGATGGCCTGAAAATAGACCTGCCCCTGCAGCTCGATGGCATGAAGAGCGGTTTCCGCTTCGATGATCGTGCCGTCGGGACGGCAGTGCTGCCACTCGTAGAACTGGGGCTCCCCTGACATGGCGGCGTCCCGCTTCTCCCTGGCGGCCTCGATGGACGGCCGACCGTCCGGCTGACGCGGGGGCGATGACAGGGTGAACGGACGGCCGACGATATCTTCCTTTGAGGGAAAGCCGAACATCTCCAGCGCCTTCCGGTTGCAGTCGATGAACTGCTCCTCGTCCCAGATGATGATGGCGTCGTTGGCGTGTTCGAACAGGACCCGGTACTTTTCCTCGCTGTCCCGGAGCTTCCGCTCCGCGTCCTTCCGCTCCGTGATGTCCAGCATCGTGCCGATGACCGCGGGCTGTCCCCGGTACATGGTACGGGAACTGAATACCTCGACGTGCCTTATGTCCCCGTCTTTTCTGCTGACCCGGAAATCATACCGGAGGGATTTCAGTTCCCCCGAGAGCCTTCTCGCCAGCATGTTTTTGACCAGGGGCAGATCCTCCGGATGAATCACGTCATCGACCAGCAGAACGCCTGTAACCTGGCCGGCTTCGTATCCGATAATGCGGGCGAACTCCGCATTGATATACTGAAACGTGTTGTCCTGGACGAG
The DNA here is from genome assembly GCA_013177825.1 of Syntrophaceae bacterium. Taxonomy (NCBI): domain Bacteria; kingdom Pseudomonadati; phylum Thermodesulfobacteriota; class Syntrophia; order Syntrophales; family Syntrophaceae; species Syntrophaceae bacterium. Next base: position 320,281 of record JABLXX010000002.1, on the reverse strand, counting down.
ATAGATGCCGACGACGGATTTTTCGGCCAGATCCCGGAACTTGCTCTCCGACTCCAGCAGGGCTTCGTCCATCCGCTTGCGATCATCGATGTCCGTATGGGTGCCGATCGCCCTGAGCGGCTTGCCGTCCGGAGTCCAGATCATGACCCGGCCCCGGTCGAGGATCCACTTGTAGGAGCCGTCTTTGCACAGCAGGCGCTGCTCGCAGGTGTAAACCGGCGTCTCGCCCCGGAAGTGCCGGTCCAGTTCCTCGTGGGCCCGAGCCTGGTCGTCCGGATGGAGCAGCCGCTCCCACTCGTCCAGCGAATCCCCGATCTCGTCTTCCCCGTAGCCCAGCATGGCCTTCCATTGTCTGGAATAGAGGACCCTGTTCGTCTGGACGTTCCAGTCCCAGAGGCCGTCGCCCGCCCCTTCGAGGGCGAACTGCCACCGCTCCTCGCTCTCCTGCAGCAGCCGCTGCGACCGCCGGATCTCGCTGAAGTCGATGGCGACTCCCCGGATGCCCAGGATGCCTTCTTCCTTCTGGATGAAGGAGGAGGAAACGAACAGGGGAAATTCCTCGCCGTTCTTCCGGATGGCCGTGTACTCCGACCGCGTCTGTGTCAAATCTCCTTTCATTGCCAGGGCGACATTTTCAGAGACCCGCCCGTGGTCCGTCGGGGCGATAATGTTCAGGAAATGGATACCGGCGGCAAGCTCCTCCTCGGAATAGCCGAACAGGGACAACCCGAAGCGGTTCATGAAGGTGAAAACGCCCCGCTCGTCCATTTCATAGACAACCTGGGGCAGGAGTTCCGCCAGGTCCCGGAACCGGGATTCGCTTTCCCTCAGGCTGTCCTCCATGCGCCGCTTTTCCGTGACGTCCCGGGCCGTGATCACCATGCCCTGAATGCCCGGCGACTCGGCCAGGTTGTTGCCCACTGCCGCCAGCCAGATCCAGGAGCCGTTTGCTTTCCGGATCCGGAACTCCGTGGGAACGCCCGTGTTCTCCCGGCGGATCACTTCGGCAAACTCGGCCAGGACACTCTCCACGTCCTCCTCGTGGATCAGCGGGAAGGGGCTGCCGCCGATGAAATGGCCGGGCGGATACCCGAGGATCCGGGCCGTCGAGGGTGATTCGAACGTGACATTCCCCCGGGCGTCCAGGACGATGATGATGTCCGACACGCTGTCCATCACCCGGTTGAACTGATCCCGGCTCTCTCGCAACTCGGTCTCGATCCGCTTCCGCACCGTGATGTCCCGGATGAACGCCAGGGAGGCTTTTCTTCCTTCATACTCGATGTCTATTGCGGACACCTCGCCGTGCATGACGGACCCGTCCTGCATCCTCAGGCGAACCTCATAGACGGCGGGCGCGGGTTTCCCCTCCCGGCGCAGCCGGTGGTACTCCATCACCATGGGCCGGTCGTCCGGGTGGATGAATGCTCCAAAAGGCCGCTGCACGGCTTCCTCCCGGCTTCCTCCGAAGAGCTGCGCGAACTTGTCGTTCACGTAGACGTATTTTCCCTCCTGGACAATGAGGGAGACATCGTTGGCCTTGTCGAGGATCATCTGGAAAAAACTCGGGGGAGGGGCAAGCGCTGAGCCGGAATCCTTCTGCACGCCTCCCCCGCAGGGCAAGCCATCTCCGACGGCCTGTCCCCGCCGACCGGCTTCGGCGAGCGTGTCCTCCAACTCGGAGATCCGGCTTTCTTTTTCCTCCAGTTCCCGGAGAAGCTGTTCCCTCGTCCTGTCATCGGATCCCATGAGCAGACCTCCGAAAAACCATGCATTGCCGGTTCATCCGTTTTCACCCCCGGCGCGGCACGGGCTTCCTCTCGCCTGCGGGAAGGCAGATCAAATTTTTGACGCCGCAAGCAAATTCTTGACTCCGAGGGAACCCCCACAGGCACCCCTGCTTCGGGGCAACTCCCTCCCGACCCGGAACAGCAAGGCTTCGCACGGCATCGGTCCCACTGGAGCGTGCGCAACCGAAATCAGATGTGCAAAAAAAAGGCCATGTCCGGAAGGAACATGGCCTCTCGCCCCGCAGGGGGTCTTTCATGGATTCGTTCACAGCATCTCGAAGATGCCCGCGGCCCCCATCCCGCCGCCGATGCACATGGAGACGATGCCCCGCTTGGAGCCGCGGCGCTTCATCTCCGCCAGGAGCTGGGCCGTGAGCTTCGCTCCCGAGGCGCCAAGGGGGTGCCCCAGGGCGATGGCGCCGCCGTTGGGGTTGATGTCGCCGGCCTTCAGCCGGTCCTCGATTCCCACTACCCGGATGCTGTAGAGAGCCTGGGAGGCGAAGGCCTCGTTGATCTCGAAGACATCAATGTCCTTCGCCTTCAGCCCGGCCTGCTTCAGGACCTTGGGGATCGCCACGGCCGGGCCGATGCCCATCTCTTCCGGCGGGCAGCCCGCCACGGCGAAATTGGTGAGCTTCGCCAGCGGTTTCACGCCGATGGCCTTGGCCTTCTCCGCCGTCATGACCAGTGCGAAGGCAGCGCCGTCGGTTGTCTGGGATGAATTGGCCGCCGTGACGGTCCCGCCGTTTTTGAACGGTGACTTCAACTTGGCCATGTCGGCCAGGCTGACGGGCCATCGCACGCCGTCGTCGGTGTCGAATGTGAAGGTTTCGCGGATCCGCTCCCCGTCCTTCGTGACCTTGTAGCGGTAGGCCTGGATCGGGATGATCTCGCCCTTGAACTTGCCCGCCTTGATGGCCTCGTAGGCCCGGCGATTGCTCTCCATGCCGAAGGCGTCCATGTCTTCCCGGGAAACCTTGTAGCGCTCGGCAACATTCTCCGCCGTCAGGCCCATGGAGATGTAGACCCAGGGCAGGTCGGCGGGCCAGTCGAAGTTGGGTCGGAGCACGCCCCCGCCCATGGGGATGTGCGACATGGACTCGCAGCCCCCGGCGATGATGACCTCGGCCCATCCGTTGTTGATCCTCGATGTAGCGTCGGCGATGGACTGGAGACCCGAGGAGCAGAAGCGGTTGATGGTCATGCCGCATACCGGCTCGGGGAGCCCGGCGCCGACGGCCAGGATTTTCCCCATCTGCATGCCCTGCTCCCCTTCGGGGAAGGCGCAGCCCACGATCACGTCGTCCACATCGGCCGGGTCCAGGGACGGCACACGGGCCATCAGGCCCTTGATGACCTGGATGCCGAACTCGTCGGCCCTCGTCCCCGCAAGGCCTCCCCTTCTCGAACGCCCGCCGGCGCTCCGGACGGCTTCCACGATAACAGCTTCACCCATGATATTCCTCCTTCATAAGCGGCGGGACGCGGCTCCCTCGAACCGCGCCCCGATCATTGTTGGTTTAGTTGCGCAGGGGCTTGCCCGTCGTCAGCATGTGCATGATCCGGTCCTGGGTCTTCGATTCGCCGCAGAGGGAAAGGAACGCCTCTTTCTCCAGGTCCAGGATGCTCTGCTCCGTCACGAACGTCCCCTCGGCGCAGTCTCCACCCGAGAGGATGTGGGCGACCTTCTTGGCCACGTGGACGTCATAGTCGGAAACGTAGTTCCCGTGCCGCATGTTGTAAAGCGCGGCGTTGGCGATGCCCCGCAGGCTCTCCCCCATGACGGGGATCAGGGCCGGCCGGGGCGGCTTATAGAACCGGGACATCCCCAGGACGAGTTCCTTGGCGTCCCAGAGGTGCTGGTCGCGGTTCAGGCTGATGTTCTCCGTCCTGCGGATGTATCCCAGATCCATCGCCTCGGCGGCGCTGGTTGATACCTTCGCCGTGGCGATGTTCTCGAAGGCCTTCGCAAAGAACTGCTGCAGGTTCAGGCCTCCCTCCACGGCGCCCGCGGGGATGCCCTCGGTGAGGCGCAGCACCGTCTCCTTGCAGCCGCCGCCGGCGGGGATGACGCCGACGCCGACCTCCACGAGGCCCATGTAGGTCTCGCCGCAGGGCTGGCACCGCGCGCCGTGCATGGCGATCTCGCACCCGCCGCCCAGGGCCAGGCCGGCCGGGGCGGTGACCACGGGCTTCGATAGGTACTTCATGCGCATCAGGGCGCTCTGGATGCCCGTGATGGAGTCTTCCACGAAGTCCCAGGCCCCGCGCTGGATGGCGATCAGGACCTTGAAGACGTTGGCGCCGGCGGAGAACGCCCGGGGATCGTGGTTGCCCACGACCATGCCGAGGAAGTCCTTCTCGACAATGTCGCAGCCCTCGGTGAGCATGTTGATCATCAGGTCGTCGATGGCGTTCATCTTGCTGTGGAACTCGAGGCAGACGACGCCATCGCCCATGTCCACCAGGCTCGCGCTGGCGTTCGACCGGATGACCTTCTGCCGCTCCTTCAGGGAGGGCAGGAGGATGATCTTGGGGTTTTCCTCCAGCTTCACGTAGCCCTTCTTGCCGAAGTCATAGTAGTACTGGCCGTCTTCTTTCTTCAGGTAGAAGGACTCGCAGCCGGCCTTCAGCATCTCTTCGATTTTCTTGGGCACCTTCTTCTTCAGCTTCTTCATCACCTCGACGGATTCCCGCACGCCGACGGCGTCCCAGGACTCGAAGGGGCCGAGTTTCTGGTTGTAGCCCCACTTCATGGCGTTGTCGATTTCCAGGACCCGGTCTGCGATCTCGGGAATCCGGTTGGCCGCGTAGATGAAGTTGTTGCAGAAGAACTCGCGGACGAATTCCGCCGCAGCGTCGTTGCCGTTGAAGAGGGCCTTCATCTTGTCGGCTGTGTCTCCCTCCGCCTTGTTGGCCGCCGCGACGGAAGCGAAGGAGACCTTGGCGGGTGCGCCGTACTCCAGGGTCTTCCAGTCGATGACCAGCTTCTGCTTCTTGCCCCGCTCGTCCTTTGTCTTTTTGTACATGCCCTGCCTGGTCTTGTTGCCGAGCCACTTCTTCTCCATCATGGCCGTCAACCAGTCGGGGGGCAGGAACCAGTCCCTCATCTCGTCGTCCGGGACGGCCTCGTAGAGGTTCTTCATGACGTGATGGCCCGTGTCGAGGCCCACGAGATCCATGGTCCCGAAGACGGCCGTGCCGGGCCGGCCCATGGCCTTGCCGAAGATGGCGTCGATCTCCTCCACCTTCATCCCCTTCTCGATCATGAGATGAATGATGTTGGAGATGTCGAACAGGCCGATGCGGTTCCCGATGAAGTTCGGCGTATCCTTGCAGATGACGACGCCCTTTCCGAGGACGTCCTCGCAGAACCGCGTCATGAAATCGACGACTTCCTTCTTCGTCTCCTTCCCGGGGATGATCTCGAGGAGTTTCATGTACCGGGGCGGGTTGAAGAAGTGTGTGCCCAGGAAGCGCTCTTTCATTTTGGGGCTGAATTTCGCCGCGATGTCCCGGATGGGAATCCCGGAGGTGTTCGTCGAGACGATGCAGCCGGGTTTCAGGTATTTGTCGATTTTGGCGAAGAGCTCCTGCTTGATCTTCAGGTTCTCGACGACAACCTCACAGACCCAGTCCACATCGGCCAGGAGGTCCAGGTTGTCCTCCAGGTTTCCGATTTTGATCATGGAGGCGTTTTTCTTTGCGAAGAAGGCCGCCGGCTTCGCCTTGGTAACGCCGGCCAGGCCGCCCGCGGCGAACCGGTTCCGCCAGGCCGGGCTCTTTTCCGTGAGCCCTTTTGCCTTGTCGGCGTCCGTCAGCTCGAAGGGAACGATGTCCAAGAGGACGCACTCGATTCCCGCATTGGTCAGGTGGGCCGCGATGGTGGCTCCCATCACGCCGGCGCCGATTACGGCGGCTTTTTTAATCTGATAGGACATGTTTTTTCTCCTCTTCTTTTTATCATCCGGCCGACGCCGCCGTATGCCGTTTCAGGTCGCAGCAGCGTCCGTCGCGGATCTTGTGGGGAAAATCCGACCTGTTTTTAAAAACCGCCTACACGGAGAAGGATTCGTCGGCAATCTCCAGGGCAATCTTGTCGCCGATCTTGATGGCCTCGCACCGCCCCTTGATGGTCGGCAGGATCTCCGAGGCGAAGAACTTCGCGCTGGCGATCTTCCCGGTATAGAAGGCCACGTCCCGGTTCTCGCGAACGAGGGCCCGCTGCCGCCCCTTCGATTTCTCCGCTCCCGCTTCCGCATAGATGGCCTTGAGTTTTTCCTCGGCGATGGAGGCGGCCTGCAGGAGGAAATGCCCCATCAGGACATCGCCCATGATGTCCAGGAACGGCGATGCATAGAGAATGGGGATCAGGAAGCTGCCGCTCTTGCCGAGGGAGGCGAAGGTCATGGTGAGGTCCATCAGGGCCCCTACGGCCTCCTCCAGACGGCCGGCGTAAGCCTTCAGGTCCTCGCTGGCCTTCGCCGCGGCGACCGTGGCGCCCATCTCGCCCAGCATGTTCATCATGTTGGCGCCCTTGCGCATTCCCAGTTTCCGGCCCACCAGGTCCAGGGACTGGATCCCGTTGGTTCCCTCGTAGATGCTGGCGATCTTGCAGTCCCGCAGGTACTGCTCGACCGGGTACTCCTGGCAGTAGCCGTAGCCGCCGTATACGTCGATGGCCTTGCCGCAGACCTCGAAGCCGCGGTCGGAGGAATAGGCCTTGCAGATCGGCGTCAGCAGCTCCACAAAGCCTTGCCATTTCTCCTTCTCCGCATCCGTCCCGGCCACCTCAGCCCGGTCCATGCAGCAGGCGGTGAAGTAGTTCATCATCCGCAGCCCCTCCACGTAGGCCTTCATCCACAGGAGGTCGCGCCGAACGTCGGGATGTTCGATGATGGCAACGGCCTTGGCGTCGGGATTCTTCATTTCCCAGACGGGAGTGCTCTGGATCCGTTCCTTGGCGTACTGGACCGCATGCTCCAGGGCGGCGGAGGCGTGGCCAAGGCCCTGCATGCCCACCTCGAGGCGGGCTTCGTTCATCATGTGGAACATGACGCGCATGCCCTCCCGCTCCCTGCCGAGAAGCTCGCCGATGCACTTTCCGTCCTCGCCGAAGTTCAGGGTGCATGTGGCGTTCCCCTTGAGGCCCATCTTGTGCTCGACGTTCCCGGTGTTGACGTCGTTGGGCTCGCCAAGGCTGCCGTCGGCGTTGACGCGGATTTTCGGCACGATGAAGATCGAGATGCCGCGCGTCCCCGGGGGATCCCCTTCGATCCGGGCCAGCACCGGATGCACGATGTTCGAGGCCAGGTCATGGTCCCCGGCGGAGATGAAGCACTTGGTCCCGGTGATGCTGAAGGTCCCGTCGGGATTCCGGCGGGCCGACGTCTTCAGGGCGCCGACATCGCTCCCGGCACCCGGCTCGGTGAGGCACATGGTGCCGCACCACTCGCCGGCGAACATCTTGTAAATGTATTTCTTCTTCTGCTCTTCCGTCCCGAACCGCTCGATGAGGCCGGCCGCCCCGAAGGTCAGGCCGCTGTACATGAGGAACGCGATGTTGGCGGAGGCGAACAGCTCCGTCATGGCCGTAGCCACGGAGATTGGCAGACCCTGTCCGCCGACATCCGGGGATTTCGTCGGGCAGAGCCAGCCGCCTTCCACGAATTTTTTGAAGGCGTCCTTGAAGGGCGCGGGCGTCGTCACCTTGCCGTCCTTCAGGTGGCAGCCCTGCTTGTCACTCTCCACATAGGTCGGCAGGATGTTGGTGACGGCCATTTTTTCCGCCTCATTGAGCATCATGAGGATGTCATCGCTGGAAAAATCCTTGAATTTCTCGCTTGCGAACAGCTTGTCGATCCCGAGCTGCTCGAAGAGCACGAACTGCTGATCCCGCATGTTCACCAGTGAATTGCCCATGATTCAGGAACCTCCTCTTTCGTAAAATGGTTATCCAACTCGATCGCCCGGCTGCGCCGTCCGGCCCGCCGGCTCAACACAAAACCCGCGGAACTTCGCTTCCCGCCGCCGGCTGCTCCGGCGATCACCTTTTCAGTCCCTCGATGAAAAAACCCAGCATGGAGTGCACGGTCGTCAGGATTCGCTCCCGCCTCCCAAACTCCGGCCCCGTATAAAGATGAAGCGATATGGCGCCGTTCAGGAGGCCCCAGACGGCATTGCGGATCGTTCGCAGCCGGATGTCCGGCCGGAATTCCCCGCGCTCGATTCCGTATCGGAAGATTCTTTCGATCCCGTCGGCGGCTTCATTGGTCGTCCGGATCAGCCGGTCGTTCAGATCGGAGGACTGCTCCCGCTGGTCGCTGTGAAGCATGAACGTCATCAGGATCCGGAACAGCTCCGGTTCGGTGAGGAAAAAATCCACGTAGAGATCGGCGGTCTTCCGGAGGATCGCCGACGCTTCGCCTCCCTCGTCGAAAGTCGCATCGATTTTCGTCCGGAATTTCCCGATCTCCATTAGCAGGATATGGGTGTAAATCTCTTCCTTTCCGGAGAAGTAAAGGTAGATGGACCCCTTGCTGAATTCGGCTTTCCGGGCGATGCTCTCCACGGTGACGTTCCGGAAACCCTTCTCCAGGAAGAGTCTCCGGGCCGCTTTGAGGATGGAGTTTCTGCGGCTGTCTTTTTCCCGTTGTCGTCTTTCTTCGAATCCCATCACAGCGTTCTGAAACCCGAGGCGGGCCGTTCGTATGCAAATGGCTGCAAGTGAAGGTTGTGCGGTATTCCGCAATAAACGCAGTATTTTTTGCAAGAGGGGTGCCAACCGGCGGTCAGCTTCTATCAATTTGTATTAATTGACGAATCTTTATGGCTGCTCCTCGAAGGGAAAGCAAACGCACCATATGTTGCGCATTAGCCTCCATATGTTGAGAGCCACTACTTATGAAGCGGTCCCGGCTATTACGCCTTTTGCGATGATGAGGAGCCAGGGGGTGGATTGCGGTCGGAGCCGAAGGAGCGACCAAGATCGTGGACGGAAGGGAAGGCGGCGGGACACGGGGCCGTAGGAGCGGTCTCCATGTCCCGCCGCGGCACAATGCTTATGTCAGGACGATCAGGGCGTCCACGACGACGGGGTCTTTCCCGGAGAGAATCACCGGGTTCAGGTCGATCTCCTGAACGGAACCGAAATCAAGCCCGATCCGTCCCAACCGGATCAGCATATCGGCAAGGCGGTCGCGGTCCGCCGCCGCCATGCCCCGGACCGCGTCGAGAATCGCGTGGGCCCGGATCTCCCGCATCATCGCCATGGCGTCCTCCACGGAGAGGGGGGCTCTCCGGAAGACGATGTCCTTCAGGATCTCCGTGAAGATCCCGCCGAGGCCGAACATGACGCAGGGTCCGAACTGGCCGTCCCGGGTCAGTCCCATGACGAGTTCGCGGCGCCCCTTGACCATCTCCTGGATCAGGACGCCGCCCTTGTGGCCCTCCAGACCTTGCTTGATCTCCCGGAAGGCCGCCAGGGCCTCGGCGTTCGTCCGGACATCCACGCGGATCAGCCCCTTTTCCGTTTTGTGGGCGACCTCGGCGGAGCATCCCTTCATGACGAGCGGATACCCGATCTCCGCCGCCGCCCTGGGGACTTCCTTTTCCTCGCCGACAAGGACTTCCCGCGTCACGGGGATCCCGCAGGCCTCGAGGACCCGCTTCGACTCGTACTCCGACAGGACCTTGCGCCCTTCCCCGAGGACACCCTCGATGATCTTCATGGCCGGCTCCCTGTTCATGACTCTACCCCCTTCCCGCAGCAGCACCCGTAGTAACGGTTGACGTGCCCGATGGCCCGCATGGCATCCCCGATCTCGTCAAAAACGGGCAGTCCCCGTTCCAGGAACGCCTCGCGGACCTTCGCATGAATCTCCACGACGTCCATGTCGGGGAATCCTCTCTTGGCGTTCGGAAGGACGAAGACGACGGGCTTGTCCGTTTCCACGGCCACGGCCTTCATCCGGTCTGCCAGCTCCCGGTATGGAAACACCTCTTCGACCGTCTTGCCCTGGTCCTGCGCCAGCCCCTTGAAATGGTGGGTGAGGACGATCAGGATCTGCAGATCGATCCGGCTGTCGCCGGCCACGGCACGGAAAATCTTCTCCAAGAGCACCGGTGGCGCATAGGGATTCGCAACGTCAACGGGGTTGACGCCGCTCGCACCCGACTTGGGCAGCAGGGCCTCGACCTGGCCCCTCGCATCGGCGCCCAGGGGCGGGGCTTCGAGACCGAATGTCTCCGCGGCGTCGCAGGCGGCGATGCCCAGGGCCCCTCCCCCGCCGGTGAAGGAAAGGCCGCGGTACACTTTTCCGGGGAGCAGCGAAAAGGCCAGGCAGGCCTGGGCCATCTCCTGCAGATCCCGCACCTGGACCGCTCCGGCCTGCCGGAGAACGGACTCCCAGATCACCCGGCTGCCGCCCAGGGATGCCGTGTGGCTCACGACGGCCCGGCCGCCCGCCGACGACAGGCCGCCCTTGAGGATCACGACGGGCTTCTTGCCCGAGGCGGCCTTCAGGGCGTCCAGAAATTCGCTTCCGTCGCGGACCCCTTCCACATACATGGCGATGACCCCGGTCTCCGGATCGTCCGCCAGGTAGCGCAGGAGCTCCGCCTCCCGCAGGTCGGCCCCGTTCCCGAAGCTGACGACCTTGCTGAAGCGCAGCCCCATCCACATCCCCGTCATCATGAAGTCGCTCGCCAGGCCGCCGCTCTGCGACAGGAAGGCGACGGGGCCGCTTTCCCGCGACAGGTCGGGATTCGGGAAGAAGGTGAGGCCGCTCTTCGGGCAGTAGATGCCGAAGCAGTTGGGCCCGATCACCCGGATTCCCGATGCGGCGATCCGTCGGACCTCGTCCTCACGGCCCATCCCCTCGGGGGTCCCGAGCTCCTTGAACCCGGAGGTGATGATGACGGCCCCGGCGGCACCTTTTTGCCGGCCGGCCTCGAGGATCGGGATGACCGCCTCCGCGGCCACGGCGATGACAATCAGGTCCAGTTCGCCCGGAATGTCCTCCACGTTTTTATGAATGCTCAGCCCGGCGATCTCCCCGCCTTTCGGATTGACGGGGAAGACCTCCCCCTCGAAGCCCATGGCCAGGAGGGATGTCAGGTATCGTGTCCCGAAACCGATGCCGCCGCCCGGGGATACCCCGACCACGGCTACCCGGCGCGGATGGAAGATCCGCTCATAGTCCGTTCCCCCCGCACGGACCGCATCGCGATCCGCAGTGCCGGAAGAACCGCCGTTTTCCGTTCTCATGCCGCCTCCTTTCTGCGTCCTGTTTTCCGTTCTGCTATTTATCTTGTATACGATCTTTCATGGCAAAACATTTCAGCACCACAGGTCCTTCAGCATCCGTTCGAGAAGCAGCCTTTCCTCCGGCTTGAAAACGGACAGGACCTCCCTGTTCATGGCCTCGACATCGTTCAGCATCGCGTCGCGGATGCCGATGGCTTTCTCCGTCAGGTGGAGATTCGTGACCCGCCGGTCCCCGTCTGGCGTGCTCCGGATGAGCCACCCGCCCTCCTCCATCCTGGCCAGGACGCCCGAGAGGGTGGCACTGTCCAGGACGAGCCGCCGGCCGATTTCCCCCGCCGGGAGCCCCTCGTCCTGGAAGAGAGCGGTGAGAACGAGGGACTGCATGGGCGTGAGGCCGTAACGCTGGAACATGGGCTTGAACCGGCTGTGGACCCGCTGGTTGGCCTTCGCCAGGATGAACAGGATGACGTCTTCGTAATGCAAAGCTCCCGCCCCCTTTCGATGTCTTGCATACGAGATATAAAAAACGTCCCTTCGTGTCAAGGGCAAATCGTTTCCGCTCCGACATACTCCCGGGTTCTGCAGATCCGCATGTCCGGGCGACATCTTCGGGGCACGGACGCAAGGGAGGGTGGTTTTCGAATGCAAGGGCCGGACGGGGAGAACGCCGCAGACGGCTTTTTCAACAGCTTGCCGGGATTGTGCGGGGCGCCTTCCCATGATAAGGGTCGAAGAAATTTTTCGGGATGGAATCATGAACGCGGAAAGCAAAATCGTCCCCGTCCTCCGGGAAGGGATTCACATCGTCAAGATGGTGCTCTACCGGATCCTGAAGGAAGGGCTCGTCGAAGGGGATTGTTCGCTGGACGACGACCAGGCGAGCAAACTGGCCGGCGCCGTCGTCAATGAAATTTTCGGAACACCGAACCGGGAGGAGCCCTTTCTCTCCTTCTCCCGGGACAACCGGTCAAAGATCCGGGCGGAGATGAAACGGCTCGCCGTGGAATATCCGGAAATGAAAATCCCGCTCACGGATGCGCTCAGGATCCAGTTCCTCTGCGACAGCCGGGAAGGATTTGACGACCCGCGGCTCCTCGTGCAGGCAAGGGACCTGGGCATCCTGATGCTCGAGCGTGACCTGCCGCTGCCGGACGCCTTCATGGCCCTGGCCCGCCGCCTCGGCGAGGAACACAACCTGACCCGCCAGGTTCACATCCCGTCCGCCTGAACACGGTTCCGCTTGGCACGCAGGGTCACCAGGGAGGAGAGAAACGCCAGGGCACACACCGCGCCGCCGGCCAGGAATGCGTTCCGGAAGGCGGAAAGGAGCGGGCCGGAGACAAGGCGGGCCTCTTCGGGAGTCAGATGGCGGATGGAGACGCCTTCCGGCAGAGACCCGGAGAAGACTGTCTCGAACAGGCAGATGCCCAGAAGCATGCCCACATTCATGAGGGTGGTGTAGAGACCCGAGGCGACGCCCTGGGAATCCCGCGGGGCGAGGCTCATGACGAGGTGGTTGTTCGAAGCGAAGAAGAGGCCGTAGGACACCGCCAGGAGTACCAGGAAAAGGACCGCCGGCAGCAGCCCGGGACGGGACAGGGTGAAGGCGAACACAAGGCAGGTCGCCAGGCAGAGGAACGTCGCAGCGACACAGATCCGGGCCGGATCGACACGGTCCGAGAGGCGTCCCGAGTAGGGCCCGATGGGCATGTACACAATCGAGTAGATCATGATGACGGCGCCTACCGCCTCCGGGGCCAGCCCCTTCGTCAGCTCCAGGTAGAAGGGCATCAGGAAATTACCCCCGGCCAGGAGCATCATCGCCAGAAAGGTGGTCACCACGGCGAAGCCGAAGTCCCGCCTGGCCAGCAGGCTGAAACGGAGGACCGGATCGGCGGCCCGCTTTTCCCGCACCCAGAAGGCCCCCAGGGACGCGACCGCGACCGCGAAGGAGCCGAGGATGAGGGGCGAGCCCCATCCCTCCTCCTGTCCCATGCTGAATCCATAGACCAGCGTGGTGAAGAAGAGGAAGCTCAGCACCGAACCGGAGACGTCAAACGGGGCCTTCGCCCCGGCATGGCGGTCGGGCTCGATGGCCGGCAGGATTTTCCAGGACAGGAACAGGGCCAGAAGCCCGATTGGAACGTTGATGAGGAAGATCCACTTCCAGGAGAAAAATCCCGTGATGAAGCCCCCCAGCGGGGAACCGGCCATGATACCCAGCGAGTTGGCGATGGAGCACACGCCGAAGGCCCAGCCGGTGAGATGCTCCGGAAGGAGCCTGGAGACGATCGCGAAGGCGCTGACGATCATCATGGCGCCGCCGATCCCCTGGACGGCCCTGGCCAGGTCGAGGGTAAGGATCGTCGGGGCGAGGCCGCAGAAGAACGACGAGACGGAAAAGACGAGGTAGCCCAAGAGAAAGATCCGTTTCAGGCCGAACCGGTCGCCGAGTTTCCCCAGGATCAGCATGCAGCCGGTCATGACCAGGAGGTAGATCAGGACGATCCACGACACCTCTGTGGTGCCCACCTGGAAATACCGGGCGATGGTCGGCAGCGAGATGTTGACGATGTAGCCGTCCAGGCGCACCATGAAAACGGCAAAGGCGATGCAGATAATGACGGGATAGTACTTTCTTCTTTCCGCTTTTTCCGACACGCTGGTTCATCGCTTTCCCCGGCCGGATCCGGCCGGTTCGGCACCCCGGCGGCGCCTGTAATCCCGGAGGTTGTGATGGCATCCATGATCGAGATCATCGGCAGGCGTGTCTCCTGCCGTTCTTACGACGGGCGGCCACTCGATCCGATGGACGCCGATGCGCTCAAACACGTTCTGGCGGAGGTCCCCCGAACGCCTTTCGGAAACCGGGTCCGCTTCGCCCTGCTCGACCTCGACGGCGGGAATCCCGTGGAAATGCGCCGTCTGGGGACCTACGGCGTCGTCCGGGGCGCCCGGACCTTCCTCGCCGGCGCGGTATCGGCCGGGGGGCGCGCCATGGAGGACTTCGGCCACGCCATGGAGACGATGATCCTCCTTGCAACCGGGCGGGGCCTGGGAACCTGCTGGCTCGGGGGCACCTTCAGCCGGAGCGGGTTCGCCTCCGCCATGGCCCTCGCGAAGGGTGAAATCATTCCCGCCGTGACCCCGGTGGGCTATCCGGCGGGAAAACGCACCTTGATGGACCGGATCTTCCGTTACGTCGCCTCGTCGGACAAACGGAAGCCATGGAAGGACCTTTTCTTCCTGGAGTCCTGGGACCGTCCCCTGGAGCGCGAAGAGGCGGGCCCCTGGGCCGAGGCGCTCGAATGCGTCCGGCTCGGTCCGTCGGCGTCGAACAAGCAGCCCTGGCGCATCCTCCGCCGGGAAGCGGATCACCACCTGTTTCTGAAACGGACGCCCCTGTATGGGGATCTCCCCGGCGGCGTCCGCCTCCAGAATGTCGACCTGGGCATCGCCATGTGCCACTTCGAGGCGGCGGCCCGGGAACTCGGCCTGGACGGGGGATGGATCGTCGAGACGTCCCCGCCGGCGGGTCCCGGAACAGAATACATCGCCACCTGGAAATAAGCGGCAAGCTTCTGACGCCCGTCCCATCGGCGGCCCGCGCTCAGGACACGCGGATCGTCAGGAGCAGATCGCCGCGCCCGTCCGTTTCCCCCTGCGCCCCCCTTCCCCGCAGGCGCAGGACCGTCCCGTCCCGGACACCCGGCGGTACCGCCACCCGGATCAGCCGGTCCCGGAGGCCGCTCCGGACCGTCACGACCTTTTTAGCCCCCTCCCGGGCCTCCCGGGGGGTGATCTCCAGGATGCCCAGGAGATTTCCCTCCTCCTCCCCCGCCACGGCAGCGGTTTTCTGAAGGCGCGGGCTGCGCTCCCGGACGGTGGTCTCGCCCAGTTTCCGGGACACCCCCGTCTCGGGGAGCAGGAGCAGCATCTTCAGAAAAACGATGCCCGCGACGAATCCGCCCACATGAGCCCACCACGCCACGCCGGAAACCTGGCCGGCGGTCAGGGTGGCGCTCAGGAACTGGATGAGGATCCAGATCCCCAGGAAGACAAAGGCGGGAATCTCGACGAACCAGGGAAAGATGATGATCGGGATCAGCGTCAGGACCCGTGCCCGGGGATAGAGGACGAGATAGGCCCCCATGACGCCGGCGATGGCCCCGCTGGCGCCCACCGTGGGCATGGGCGATCCCGGTGCCGACAGGAAATGGATCACCCCGGAGGCGACCCCGCACAGAAGGTAAAACAGGAGGTACCGGGGATGGCCCAGCCGGTCTTCCACATTGTCGCCGAAGATGTAAAGAAACCACATGTTGCCCAGCAGGTGCCAGAAGCCGCCGTGGAGAAACATGTAGGTGACGAACGTCAGTGCCTGGTGGACCCCGGTAAAGTAGGCCGCCAGGGACGGATCGGTGAGCCGGGCCGGAATCAGGCTCCAGGTCATCATGAAAGATTCCAGAGCTCCTCCCTGCAGAACCTCCAGCAGGAACACGGCGACGTTGAGAACGATCAGGGCCGTGTTGACGGCCGGGAAGCGACGGGAGCGGACGGAATCGCGGATGGGGATCATGGAATCGGCCTGGTTTCTTCCGGAACGGTCGGACTTCGACGTTTACACCGCAGGCAAAATAGATTAGAGTTCCCTGAATTGCAACGGAAATCGAGACTTCCCCTTGGAACCCCAGGCCCTGAAAGAGATCGTCATCCAATTCTGCCGGGACGTCGGCGTCGACATGGTCGGAATCGCCCCGGCGGAACGCTGGGATGAAGACGGGCGCGTCCCGCCGGACTTCCGCCCGGCCGCCCTCTGGACCCCCGCCCGGAGCGTCATCGTGCTCGGCCTGGGAATGCCTCTACCCATGGTGGAAACGACTCCCTCCATCGTCCACATGGAGCTGTACCGCACGGTCAACCGGAAGCTGGACCTTCTGGCCTACGATCTCACCATGCTCCTGAATCGCCTGGGGGCGGCATCCTTCTTTTTTCCCCGGGACGGCTTCAGCAGCCTGAAGCCTTTCCATGAAAGGCCCGTGGCGGCCTTCAGCCACGTCATGGCGGCTTACTACGCCGGACTGGGAACCGTCGGGGCGAGCCACTGTCTCCTGACCCCGACGTTCGGTCCCCGGGTCCGCTTCGTCTCGATCTTCACGTCGGCCGACCTGCCCGCCGACGCCCCCCTGGAAAAAGACCTCTGCATCCGCTGCGGCGCCTGCGCCGACTGCTGCCCCAAGAAGGCCATCACCCTCCGGAAGGACCGGATCGTCGGCGACTACGACATGCCCGCCTGCCTGGAAATGGCGGAGGAGCTGACCCGCCGCCGCTGTTACCCCTGCGGGATCTGCACGAAGGTTTGCCCCATCGGGGAAGACCGCAAACTCTATCGGGAAAAAGGGATTATGAAAAAGTACCGCCAGGAGGCCGAGGCGCTGGCGGCGGATCCGAACGATCCGCGATACCGCTCCTGGACCCACATCCGGCGGTACGGGACTCCATGAGAAAAAGCCGGATCGGCATGATCCGGACCGCCCCGGTGCGGACCGCCGGGAACAGGAAAACGACGGAGGTTTCGCTGCCCATGAATCTGACCGAGTTCAATTCTCTCTTTCACAGCCTCCTGGAGGCGGAGCAGGACACGGCGACCGTCCTTCGCGAGGGGCGCCTGCTCCTGACGGAGCTCCTGGGCCGCCGCGAATGGTTCGCCGGGTTCATCCACCGGCTCCTGACGGACCGGGCGCTCCTGGCCGAGCAGAAGCCCTCCCTCTGGCCCAACGAGATCACCCTCCACCGCCATCCCGACGGCTCGTTCATGGTCCTGGCGTACATCTGGGAGCCCGGTGCCGTCGATACGATCCACGACCACGGCGCATGGGGAATCATCGGGGCTTACATCAACAAGGTCCGGGAGCGGAAATACCGGCGCCTTGACGACGGGAGCACGGAGGGATACGCGGAGCTGGAGGAATCGGCGGACCGCATCCTGATGCCCCGGGAAATCACCGTGGTGCGCCCCCTGGACGACGGGATTCACCAGATGGAAAACATCACCGACACCGTGGCCGTCACGATCAACGTATACGGGAGGACCGTCCGCAAGGGCTACAGCCAGTACTTCTACCCGGAGAAGAAGGCCGTGCAGCGGGTCTACCCCCCGCGGACCTACAAGGAAGTCCTCCTGCTCCGCTCCCTCGGGACGATCCGGGAGCCCTGGGCGGAGGAGATCCTGACCCATGCATCCCGGAACTCCATGCCGGACCACATCCGCCGGGAATGCGATCTTGCCCTGTCCGCCGTGAACAACGGCCGGGAAACGCCGGTCCGGCAGGAACCGCCCCTCTGACCGTTCGCGGATGAGACGGAAAACGACCTCCCCGCAGCATCGCGTGTTCGGCCTCGGGCAGTGCTCCCTGGATGCCCTGGGAAGGATCGCAGCCTACCCGCCGCCGGATGTGAAATGCGAGTTTTCCGGACTGACCGTCCAGGGGGGCGGACCCGTCGCCACGGCCCTGGCAGCCCTGTCCCGCTGGAGAATCGCCTGCACCTTCGCGGGGGTCGTCGGCGACGATGCAGCCGGCGATGCCATCCGCGCGTCCCTCCGTGCCGAGGGCATCGACACGGCCGGACTCCTCACCCGCCTGGGCGCCCTCTCCCAGCACGCCTTCATCTTCGCCGAACCGGCCCGGGAAGGCCGCCGCACCATCTTCTGGCAGCGTCCCACCGGCAATCCCCTCCTCCCCGACGAGGTGGACATGGAGAAACTCCGGCGGGCCCACGCCTTCCACACCGACGGCCTGTTCATCGAGGCCGCCCTTTTCGCCTCGCACGAGGCCCGGAAGGCGGGAATCCCGGTCGTGGTCGATGCGGGGACCCTCCGGGAGGGAATGCTGGACCTGGCGAGACGGAGCGACTGCTTCATCGCCTCGGAGACCTTCGGCCGCGCCCTGGCAGGGGACGACTTCCCCCGGGAGGCCCTGAAGCAGATGTCGGCCCTGGGGCCGGGTCTCGTCGCCGTCACCCTGGGCGCAGAGGGATATGCCGCCCTTCTCGACGGGCGGATCGTCCGGAAGCCCGCCTGGCCGGCCAGGGCGGTGGACACCACGGGCTGCGGCGACGTCTTCCACGCCGGATTCGTCTACGGCCTCCTGAACGGCTGGGAGCACGCACGCTCCCTCGACTTCGGCGCCTGGGCCGCCGCCCGGGTGAGCCGCCGCCTCGGCGGCCGGGCGGGAATCCCGACGCTCCGCCAGGTCCGGGCGGCGGGATATCGGTGACGTTGCGATCTATAGAACCTGCCCGTGAAGGTCTCCAGAAATCATTGATCCTGAAGTGGCTTCAGCGTCGTCCAAGTCATAAGGGAGATGATTCCTGTGACATCTCTTGGGGGAACGTCCCTAATCTGATTTCACCTATTTATCCACGAAATCGTATCTTCACTCTGGTTGCAGGTTTCTGATTGAAATACTCACTGCAATTTATAGTTTGAACAGTTTCTCATAGGTGTTCACACCCGTCAGATACCCCCCTCGTCATTCCCCGGCAAGCTGAACAATTGCAGAACAGATCCGTTTCACGTTTGGCAGAGCCTGGTCTTCACGTTCGCGGGTATAAGGTATGGTTGTCTGTGTGCACACTCGGGCATACTTGAATGAGATGCCCGCCTCCAGTGCTACTGCTCCCAGTTCGCCCGACAGGCCGAATCCCTCGTAATCTTCATCCACGACCAGGAGACGTCCTGTCTGGGTGACCATTTCACATAAGGTCGTCCTGTCAAGAGGAGAGATCGTTCGCAAGTCCAATACCGCTGCTGATATTCCTTCCCGCTCTGCAGCCTCAGCTGCTTGGAGAGCACGGTGTACACCCACGCCCACGCTCACGATGGTCACATCGTTTCCGGTTCGTCGGACCATGGCTTTGCCAATGGGGAGTGGCTCCCATCTTCTGGGCACGACTCCCTTCGCTCCATTTGCAGGCACATCATACTGTACGGTACGTCGTCCCCCGGAACCCAAAAATTCCAGCCAGGTCTCTGAGAGCAACTTGTGTTCCAGAAAGATGACAGGACCATCAAGCTGTAAAGCGGCCAGCAATAGTCCCCCCGCGTCAGCAGGAGTGGAGGGAACAACTACGGATAACCCCGGGATGTGAGCCAGCCATCCCCATAGAGACTGCTCGTGCTGCCCCCCATCTCCATAGCCGCCGCCACAGGGAGCACGGACCACCACAGGCGCAGTCCATTTTCCGCCTGAAAATGCTTCCACTTTGGCCGCATGGTTGAGCAGGGCATCCATGCATACACCCAGGAAATCCACCATATACATTTCAACGACCGGGCGCAATCCAGCCATCGCGGCGGCTACGCCTGCCCCCAGGAATGCGCTTTCGCTGATAGGAGTCCCTCGCACGCGCCTGGGTCCGAATCGTACAAGGAGGTCACGTCTCAGCAAGGGGATATCCTCACCAAAAAGTATGATGCGCGGGTCATCCGCCATGGCCTGTGCAAGCGCGTCATCTATGGCCTGTGAGAAAAACATTGTTCTCATGACGCCACCTCCACCAACGCAGATGCTGCGATGTCACTCACATCTTTCTCGATTTGGTCTTCCAGTTCCCGCAAACGCTCCGGGTCCGACTGTAAGGAGGCACGGGCACGTGGCACGGGATCATTGGTTGGATCCCGTCGTGGGTCGCGTAGGGTTGAGAGCACGGACGCCATAACGGTTTTCAGCCCTGCCGAGCGTTCACGCATGGTGGCACCCGTCAAACGCAAGAATGATTTTGTCAGCGGTAGGGCAATTTCGGGCATTTCTTTGAGCGGATTGCGTGCGATCCGTATCAGTTGAAAGCCCAAAAAGTGTCCTTCGAAATGCACACAGCGGGCCTTCAAGAACGTTGGTCCCTGACCGGAACGGGCGCGTTCGATGGCGGCATTTGCGGCGGCCCATACCGCAAATACATCGCGACCGTCCACTTCAACAGCCGGAATGCCAAATCCTTGCGCGCGTTCGTTCAAATTACCGCCGGTCATATTGGCAGACTGGGTGGTTATGGCCCAGCCGTCGTCCTTGCAGACAAATAGAACCGGCAAGTTCCACACAGAAGCCAGGTTCATCGATTCCATCAACATGCCCTGGTTCATCGCTCCGTCCCCAAAGAAAGCAACGGCGACCGCACCCGGATTCGAATATTGTGCTGCGATTGCAAACCCGGCTGCGGTGGGTCCTTCTGCACCAACAATCCCTGAAGAAGCAGCCAGATGCTCTTTAGAGAACAGGTGCATATGCCCGCCCATGCCTCCGCACAGCCCGTCCGGACATCCAAGCAGTTCGCGAAGAATCAGGACAGGGTCCACACCGCGAATGAGCAGTGCCGCAGTGCCGCGATGATCCAAGGCCATGGCGTCACCTTCACGCAACTGGGCAACAACACCCGCAATAATCGCTTCTTCACCCGTGCCCAGGTGCATCTCACCCGAGATCAAGCCGTCATGCCAGAGTTTTGCGATAACTTCTTCAAACAAGCGGCTTTTCAACATCAGCGCATAAAGTGACCATAAATCGGGCAGCATCATAATCTCCTGTCTGATCTTAAATAATAAACCCCGCACTCTTACGAGGAACGGGGTTTGCATTTACCATCCCATTTCGCCACCTGGCAGGGTCAGATGGGTCTTAGATCAGTCAACGTTGTTCATGCCAGTTCCCGAGTACCATCATTTGCTTGAGAAAGCTACGATACAAATGAAGTATGGCCAGTCAGCGCTTTCAGGAAGGAGTCTTGACGGTCTGCTAAATGACAAAAAACTACGGCTTCAAGCACCACTCTTAAAAGGGTAGCTCCAATATTCTGAAAGCCGGTCCACCCTGCAGGACGTGTCGCCGGCGTCGACACCCGTCCATTCGGAGATTGCATGGTTTTAGAAAACCGGAGACAATAACGTCATGGCGGCTGGAATTCCCGTTCCGTCCGGCGGATTGACACCGCATGGAATCGACATGTGGGGTTCATGTCCCGAACCGGGATCGTCGTCGCCCCCGTCGTTCCATCGAAACGGAACTCTTCAAAACGGCCATTCTCCAAGTGGATGTGCGCCATGCACTGCCGGAACGGCTTCCGGCAGTGCAAAAAGCGAAAGATTTTTTAACACGGATCATGGAGGGACAGGCGTCTTTTATTGCACGCCCATGAAGGCCTTCGGCAGGACCATGACAAACCAGGGGAAATAGGTGCAGATCAGAAGCACGGCGATGAGAATGATGACCATGGGCCAGATTGCCCTGCTGATCTGCTCCAGAGAGCGGCTGCTGATCGCACTGGCCACGAAAATGTTGATGGCCATGGGTGGGGTCGCCATGCCGATGGCCAGGCCGATCGTCATGATCACGCCGAAATGGATGGCGTCCCCGCCGACGGCGGCAATCAGGGGAAGAAAGATGGGGGTCAAAATGATCAGGGCGGACGCCGTCTCCATGAAAAAACCGGCGATCAGGATAATGACGTTGATCATCAGGTAGATCAGAAGAGAGCTGTTTCCCGCAATGACGACCATGGATCTGGCAACGGCTTCGGGGATTTCATAGAAGGCAAGCCCCCAACCGAAAATTTTCGCGGTGCCGATGATGAACATGATCAGGGCGGACGTGACCCCTGCGCCGACCACCAGTTCATAAAACCGCCGGAAGGTCAGGGTCCTGTAGACGAGCCAGGCGATGAGCAGCGTATAATCAACGGCGATGGCAGCCGCTTCCGAAGGGGTGAAATAGCCCGCAAAAATCCCGCCCAGAATGATCACGGGGGTCACAAGCCCCCAGAGGGAATCGAAAAAACGCCGGACGACCATTCGGGTCGGCAGCTTTTCGCTGGCGGGATAGCCCTGCCTGTTCGAATACCAGACGGCATAGGCGATCAGGCCTGTGCCCATCAGTGTTCCCGGAATAAAGCCTCCCAGGAAGAGCTTGGCTACGGATTCCCCGGCGATGACCGCATAAAGTACCATGGGGACGCTGGGCGGGATGACGACACCAATGGATCCGGAGGAAGCGATGAGGGCTGCGGAAAAATCCGTGTCGTATTTTTTCTTGTTCATCTCCGGCAGGAGCGATGCGCCCACTGCCGCCGTGGTCGCCGCCCCCGAACCGGAAATCGCGGCGATAAACATGGACGCACATGTGGCCACGATTCCGAGGCCCCCCCGGATTCGCCCGATGGTCGCTTCGGCGATGGCCAGAATCCGCTCCGAGATGCCTCCCCGGGCCAGAATGTCTCCGGCAAGGATGAAAAAGGGAACCGCAACCAGGGCATAGGAGCTGCTTCCTTCAAAGAAGGTCTGGGGCACCATCTGCAGGGGAATGCCTGAAACCACAAAGATGATGAGTGCGGAGAGGCCCACCGCCAGTCCGACGGGAACGCCGACGAGCAGGAGGAAGAAAAAGCTTCCGAACAGGATCCAGCCCATGACTCAGGCCTTCCCGATTGTCTGCCGGATCCCGGCCAGAAGGTGGAGGATGATCACCGCACCCATGACGGGAAATGCGATATAGATCCAGAGCATCGGAATTTGCAGGCCTGGAGACAGCTGTTGGGATTCGGTCCCCATGAGCAGGGTTCCGTAAATTGCAATGACAGCGAAGAAAAGGATCCCGAGGAGATGAACCCCAATCGCCAGGGCCTTTTGCCCTGCTCCGGGAAGGCGCTGGACGATGAACGTCACGGCAATGTGGGCGCCTCTCTTGAATGCCACGGAGGTTCCCACCAGGGATGCGAAGAACAGGAGGAAGCAGGTGATCTCTTCGGTCCAGGAAAATGCGGTGAAGAGGACCCGAAAGACGACCTGGATCGTGGTGAAAAAGATCATGGCCAGCATCAGCACAAACAGGAGTTTTTCACTCCAGCCGTTGATCCGGTCGCTCAACTGCAAAAGGCGGGAGGAGGCGGTTGCCGCCCCCTCTCCCCGTTTCCGCTCCGACGCCGTCACGGATTCCATCACTTCGTGTTCTGGATGGACTCGATCAGGCCTTTTCCATATTTGGGCGTGTACTGGTCATAGACCGGCTTGACGGCCTTGCGGAAGAGCTTCAAGTCCGGCGTCGCCACGACCATGCCTTTCGCCTTGAGCTCCTTCAGCCAGCCCGCCTCCATCCGGTTGTCCCAGGCTCGCTCGTACTCGGCCGCTTCCTGAGCGGCTTTCTTGACGATTCCCTGCTGGGCGGGGGTGAGCTTTTTCCAGGTGCTCATGCTCATGATGATGGGGGCGGGAGCATAGGCGTGGCGCGTGATGCTCAAATATTTCTGCGTTTCGTACAGTTTGAAAGCCATGATGACATTGAGGGGGTTCTCCTGCCCGTCCACCGTCCCCTGCTGAAGCGCCGTGAGGACCTCCGTCCAGGCCATCGGCACGGCATTGGCTCCCAGCGCCTTGAAAGAATCAACATAGACCGGATTCTGCATGACCCGGATCTTCAAACCATTGATGTCCTTGGGGGTATTCACGGGGTGCTTGCTGTTCGTCAGGTTGCGGAATCCCCTCTCGCCGAAGGCCAGACCCTTCCAGCCCTGGGATTCCAGATCAGCCATCAGTTTCTGTCCGATGCTTCCGTCCAGGACTTTGTAAGCGTGTTTGGGATCCCGGAAAAGGAAAGGCAGATCGATCACCCCAAAGGAAGGAACGAAATTGATAATCGGACCGCTGGTGATGATTCCCGCATCGACGATGCCCATCTTCATCCGTTCCAGAAGCGTGCGTTCGTCTCCGAGTTTCGCGTTGGGAAAGATGTTGACGGTAAGAGCGCCCTGGGAGCGGCTCTCCACGAGTTCCTTGAACTTCACTGCCGCCACTTGAAAAGCGTCTTTCTCGTTCACCACGTGCGCAAACTTGATTTCCATGGCAAATGCGGATCCGGCCAAGGTGAACACCACTATCATCAAGCATGACAGCAATCTCTTCATCCGTCTTTCCCTCCTTGTAATTAGTTGCCCTCCAAAAAGTATTTTTTGTGGCAGAACCATAAGATACGACAACATTTCGTGTCAACGGAAACCTGGACGGCACATGTTGAATGCCATGATGATGATTGCGGGAAGGGTGTGGAGGTCTTTATCTCGTTGGGATGCCGGAGTGCAAGATGCCGTTGTCGGGATGATGCTCACACACGATTTCCGGGTGAAGTGATGTGCGAGTTGTGGACGGATGAAAAAAATCAACCGTACAGGAAGAAGCATTACTCAGATTTGACGACTACGGATTCAATGGTGGCGATAAGAAAAAAGCCGCTTCCCGAATCCCATGTCGTGTTATGAGAACGATCCCGCGAAATCCCGAAAGTCCCTGTCCGATTATACAGTCTGAAGATGGGAGGGCTTGCTCGGGTCGGGCTGGTCCAGAATGGTCCTGACCTTCGAGGCCAGTTGTTCCAGCATGAAGGGTTTCTGGATAAAGCCGTTGCAGCCCCTTTCAATGATTCCCTGTGCCTGGCCGTCGATGCTGTAACCGCTGGACAGGATGACTTTGACCTGCGGATTGATTTCTCTCAAGCGATCAAAGGTATCTCCGCCCTGCATTCCCGGCATGATCATGTCCAGGATGACCAGGTCGATTTCATCCTTCTTTTCATGATAAACGGCCAAGGCTTCCTGGCCGCTGCCCACACGATGGATCCGGTATCCAAGGTGTTGCAGCATCTCCCCGGCAACGTCCAGAACCATCGCTTCGTCATCCACCAGAAGCACCGTCCCGGTTCCTCTGGGAGCCTCCTTCTCTGATGTGGCCTGCTCCTTGACGACGGCTTTCTCCGTCGCCGGCAGGTAAATATGAAACGTCGTCCCCTGGCCGGGCGTGCTCATGACATCGATAAAACCGCCATGCCCGCAAATGATCCCGTATACCATGGCCAATCCCAGCCCGGTCCCGCGCCCCATTCCCTTTGTCGTAAAAAAGGGCTCAAAGATCCGTTCCCGGGTTTGGGCGTCCATTCCCGTTCCCGTGTCACTGACAGTTATCCTCACATATTTTCCAGGAGGAAGGGCAAGGATTTCGTTCTCCTTCAGGAGTATGTTGTCTGTCTCCAGGAGGATCTCCCCACCTCCCGGCATGGCGTGCCAGGCGTTCACGTAGAGGTTCATGAAAACCTGCTCCAACTGGGACCAGTCCACTTCCACAGTCCAGAGATCTTCCCTGAACTTTTTGTGAATGATGATTTCCTTCCGGGTCCTTCCAAACATGCCCGAGGTCTTCTCAACGATGTCATTCATGACCGTCGGCCTGACCGCATACCTGCCGCCCCGGGAAAAGCCGAGGAGCTGGTTTGTCAGATCCGAGCCGCTCATCACCAGTTCCTCGATGTGCCTGAGGCGTGCATGGTGGCCGCTGGAGGATTCAAGGTCGATTTTCATCAGCGACGCATGTCCCTGTATGCCCATGAGCAGATTGTTGAAGTCGTGGGCAATGCCGCCAGCCAGCGTTCCGATTGCTTCCAGCTTCTGGGCTTTTGCCAGCTGCTGTTCAAGCTTTTGTCGCTCATCCTCCAATCGCAACCGATCCGTCATATCCTGCAGAATGAAGACAAGGCATCGCTCGCCCGATACATTGATGGGGCGGGCGGAATATATGCCGTTCCGCACCAATCCGTCCTTTCGGCGGAAGAGGAATTCCCTGTGCATGATCTCACAGCCCGCCTTCAGTTCTTCCACCATGAAATCTCTTGCCGACTCCTCAACCCAGAACTCGATTTCCAGGGAGGTCTTTCCTACGGCTTCGCTTCGGCCCCATCCCGTAATTTCTTCGAATCCCAAGTTGACTTCCGTGATCAGCCCATCCTCGATCCTCGTAATGGCGATGCAGTCCGGCGCCGTCATGAAGATGGTTGAAAACTTCTCTTCGGACTGGCGCGACATCTCTTCGGCATACCTGCGCTCCGTAAAATCCATTGAATTCATGAGAACAGCGGGCTTTCCATCGAGTTCGATGGGTGTGCACACTTCGAGGATCCACCGGATGTCCCCGTTTTTGGATACAATTCTGAACTCGTAAGGCGCCAATATTTCTCCCTTGATCATTCGGACAGCGTTGCTTCTGGCAATCGCCCTATCGTCCGGATGAACCAGGCATACGGGATCCATGCCCATCAATTCCGATTCTTCGTACCCGGAATAAGCACTCACGTAACGATTGACGAAACGAAAACGCCCTTCCTGGATAATAAATACCGCCGACTGTGCATGCATAGCCAGGGTCCGGTAAAGATACTCAGCCTTGTCCCGATCCGCCTCCGATCGCTTATGATCGGTGATGTCCATCGAATTGCCCAGGATGGCCCTCCTGCCGCCGTACTGAATGGACGTGACCGTCTCCATGACCCAACGGACCTGTCCCTCTTTCGTTACGATCCTGAATTCATACGGAGACAACTCCTCTTCACGGAGCATCTTCTTTACTTTTTCCTTAATCGTTGCCCGATCTTCCGGATGGACCAGACTGTCCGACTTTCTGCCGATCAACTCTTGCGGCATATAGCCGGCAATTGCGGCTGCAGTATCGTTCAGAAACAAGAAGATTCCATCTTGAACGAGGTAGACGCCTGCAAATGATTTTTCGACAAAGTTCTTGTAACGCTCCTCGCTTTCCCGAAGAATCTGTTCCGCCCGCCTGCGTTCGGTTATGTCGCGATCCACGCCGTGCAGGCCGATGGCCACCCCCTTTTCATCCCGCATCGCGCTGACAATGGATTCCACCCAGATCGTCGAGCCGTCTTTTCGGTAATATTCCAATTCGAGGGAGATCGTGCGGTTGGGATCGGCCTGACCCGCCTCTTCACGGGCCAACTCCTGCAACAGCGTTTCAAGGGCTTTTTCCATAGAAGCGGGGGTAAGCATTTCATCAAAACTCTGATTCAGCCTCTCCTCTGCGGTGAAGCCGTAAAGCCTCTCGTCCGACGGGCTTACGTAGGTGAGACGCAGCCCCAGATCGGAAGTCCATATCGCGTCATTCATTTTTTCCGTGATCAGCCGATATTTCGCTTCGCTTTGCCTGAGGATTTCTTCTGTGCGCTTGCGATCCGTAATGTCGCGGCCAACGCCATAGAACCCTGTAACAGCACCTCTCTCGTTACGAATTCCGCTTACCGCCTGCTCAACCCATCGTGTTGTGCCGTTCTTATGGTAGAATTCCAGCTCGAGGGTAACGGTCCTGTCCGGGTCCTCTTTGCCCTCTTTTTCCAAGGCAAGCTCTCTGGCAATGGTACCCTGAATGATGGACATGGACGCCGGGGTTACCTGCTCGTCGATGCTCCTGCCCAGGTGTTCTTCTACGGTAAATCCGAGCATTCCTTCGATGGACGGGCTGACGTAGACAAGACGGAGATTATTATCGACGGTCCAGATGACATCGCTCATTTTTTCGGCAAGAAACCTGAATTTTTCTTCGCTCGCCTTCAACTCATTCTCTACTTTTTTGCGTTCCGTGATATCCCGAGAGAAACCCAACAAGCCGATGGGCGTCCCATCGGCATCCCGAATGCCGGTTATCCTCAGTTCAACCCATATTCTCGAGCCGTCTTTGCGAATCTCTTCAACTTCAATGGTCCGTGCGCGGAACAAATCTTTTTCCGGCAATTTCTCAATTTCCGACTCTTCGGCCAGGATGGTCATGAGCAGGTTGAAATCGGCGGGTGCGATGATCTCCTGATGCGGCTTGGTTAAGTATTCCTCCAGGGGGTACCCCGTCAGTTTTTCGATTGCCGGACTTACATAAGTAAAACGAAGGTCGGTATCCATCATCCAGATGACATCCGCCGAGTTATCCGTCACGATTTTGAAATGCTTTTCGGCTTGCTTCAGTGCCTCTTCAACCCTGATTCGATCATCGATCTCCCACTTCAGGCTTCGATTCACCTCTTCGAGGTTAAAGGAGTGCCGAATCAAGTAAATTGCCACAGGGGCGATCAGTGATGTGACGACGAATGAATCGATGCATCCGATCAGAATAAGATCGAGATCGATGCGTCCCCACCAGACCACACTGTTGATGACATTCATAAGTGCCGTAAATAACTGGGACATCAAGGTAATGATAAAGAACAGATAAAGCGGCCACTTCCGGTGGGAAAACAGTCTGGTGGTCAAATCGTACATGTTCATCTGAAAGTACCTTGAGCTGTATTTACAGGTCAGGAAAAACCTGGACCCATTAAAAGGAGAAGTCTGAGCAGCTTAACAAGGCTTTGCTAGAATCCAACCATTAGCTAGACTAAATAATTAGGTATTTTATTCTTTATATCACGGAGAATTTTCATAGTTCTTCAACTTCGTCAACGGGAATTCAATTATGACATTAATGACATAGATCACAATCGTCCTCGCCTGTCACGTTATCTTAAAATCCCATACAGACATAATAAACGGAAGGCGCGCATGTGTTCGCTCCATCTTCTTTCTGAACAATAACAATTATGAGTAGAAAGATTTATTATCAGTAGATTTTTGGAATGCTCAACTTCTGGAAATCACTTTCTATTGCCGTCTTTATGTAATCTGTCAACGGAACTCCACCGTACAGCACTTTAAAGGATTTGCCCCGCCCGGCGTCCTTCTGAGAATTCTGGACGTTCATTAGCGAAAATTTTCATCAGCAGGCGATTGGCAAAATGGAGGATTACAGAAGAAATGGAATGATCGGGGAAAAAAAAGGCGCAGGGGCGATTGGAACGCAACCCTGCCGAGGCTGAACCTGCTCACATAAGGGTCGATCAGGATTCCCGTTTTCCCGTCGGTCATAAAAACGCCGGCCGTTCCGAGCCAGGTCACGCGTATGCTACCCTGCGGCGCCTCGGTTTCCTTGATCATCAGTCTGTCATACAGAACATGTTTCTTCATGTTGCCGCACAATGCTTTCGGGCAGGAGCCTCTCAATCATTGGATGGCGACTCTCATGCATACCGCTCAGCGACCGGTCATTTGCTCCATTTTTTCCGGGTACCGGGCCCCTTGCACCATGATCTTTGCGGTGGCGCCGTCGATCTCGCAGAGATCGTCGGACGTGAGTTTGACTGCCACAGCCCCGATGTTCTCGTCCAGGCGCTCCAGCTTTGTGGTACCCGGGATTGGAACAATCCACGGCTTCTGGGCGAGCAGCCAGGCGAGCGCTATCTGAGCAGACGTTGCCTTCTTCCGCTCCGCCATGCTGCCGATCACATCGATCAGGGCCTGATTCGCTTTCCGCGCCTCCGGCGTAAATCGAGGGAGCGTGTTGCGGAAGTCGGAACGGTCGAACGTACTGTGTTCGTCGATCTTTCCCGTGAGAAAGCCCCTGCCCAACGGGCTGTAGGGAACGAAACCGATGCCGAGTTCCTCCAGGGCCGGCAGCACCTCCTTCTCAGGGCCTCTCGTCCACAGCGAATATTCGCTCTGGAGGGCGGTCAGCGGCTGAACGGCGTGCGCACGACGGATGGTCTGCACGCCCGCTTCGGACAGGCCGAAGTGCTTGACTTTTCCTTCCTGAATCAGGTCCTTCACCGCCCCCGCCACGTCCTCAATCGGCACGTTCGTATCAACGCGATGCTGATAAAGCAAATCGATCGTCTCGACCTTGAGCCGCCCGAGCGATCCTTCGACGGCCTGCCTGATGTGCTCCGGCCGACTGTTCAGGCCCGGCGAGCCCTTCATCCCCCTGGGATCAAACCCGGGATCCAGGTCGAACCCGAACTTGGTGGCAATGACCACCTGCCCGCGGAATGGAGCGAGGGCTTCGCCTACGAGTTCTTCGTTCGCGAGCGGGCCATAGACTTCCGCCGTATCAAAGAACGTTACGCCGCGCTCCACGGCTGCCTGAAGAAGAGAGATCATCTCCTTCTTATCCTTGGGCGGACCATAGGAAAAACTCATTCCCATACAGCCGAGTCCGACAGCTGATACTTCCAGGCCGCTTTTTCCCAATATGCGCTTTTGCATTTCCTGCCTCCTTTCTTTCTCCGATCATTCTTTTGGATCGGCCCACATCATCTCGAATCCGGAGCGTATCATTTTTCCCGCTCTACGGATTTTCATTCAAATGGATGCAGCGTCTGCGGCGTTCCAGCTCGGCTATGAGAGTCCTTCCCCGTTCAGCCGTGAGTACAGCCGCCTGTTCGGCGCACCGCCGATGCGAGACATCATGAACCTGCATCAGATTGATTCCACCGCAGGGGTGTAGTCTTCAGCCGATTCATATGACGCACCTGCTCGGCGGCTTCACAGGCCCGCAGGAAACGAACCATCCGCCGCCACGTTCTTCTTGAAGGCATCGGCGGAGACGGATATTGCCGAGTTGAGAGAGGCGGCATCGGGAAGCTTGGACAGCGTGAACCGGAGGAAGATTCCTTCGCCGAGATCCTGGGGAGGTTGGAAGAGCAGATTCAGTTCGCCGTAGCCGAGCAGGCGCCCCAGCGGGTTCTGCCGGACTTGAGTTGCCTCCAGCCGTTCGAGTCCGAGGGACAGCGGTTTCAGAAAACGGCGTGCGAATACGATGCGGCGGTCCGTCACGAAAATCACCGGAGCGTGCATCAGGGAGGCGATAAGGCCGCCCAGAAGCGGAAATGCGGGAAGGCTCAGCAGTCGGATGAACCCCGGTTCCACGACGATCGAGAATACAACCAGACCGAGAACCACCGCGGTCATAACCACAAGCATGCCCAGCGACAGCAGGCGGGGCCGCGTGAGGTAGCGGACTCCTTCAAGAGGCTCCAACAGCCTGGCAGCATAGGCTGGCATCGCTCGGGCCGTCTCTTGCTCAGACAATTTGTCCACCCGATTGCAATGGATACGCCCCCAAAACCGGAATGGTTTGGGGAAGGAACTGCAGCGATGTCACTCGGTTTTCAAGCTCCGGGCCATGTTCAGTTTCATGAACAGCCACGGCGCACCCGCAGAAATCCACAGACCGACGAGGGCAAAGCGCAGGTAGCGCAAGGCATAGGAACTCACCGTTTCTCCATGAGGGAAAATCGCCCGCAGGCCAAGATAGATCATCAGAAGCCCTGCGAAACCGGGCAAAAGACGTCCGCACCTCCCCCGGAAACTCCCGTCCGAACCATACCCCCCCTTCGAATCCATCCAGACCAGGCCTGCCAGCATACCGAACAATGCCGCAGAGAATGTAACGGCCCCGTTGAGCGTCACGGGTGCCGGAAGCGGATTCGCTCCCGCCTGCCGGGCATTCGCCACCCAGTCGGCGGGCAGCACCCATCCGTTCCAGGAAACAAAGGCGATCACCCCGGAGGCGAGCATTGCCATCGAGAGGGCGAAGGCCAATCCAACCTTCTCTCCGGGCGACTTCCTTTTCGCCCAGGCCGCAACGGCATCCCACCCCTGCAGGAAAACCCACAGCACCAGCGCACCCGTAATCCAGCCCACGAGAACATCGTGCGGGAAATGGGCGGCCAGATACAGGCGCGAAAGCCCGATCATGAGAATGATGAAAACAGCCGCCCCCCATGCCCACGGACGCTTTACCAGTGACGCCCCCAGACCCCAGAGGCTGGCTGCAATCTGCGCATGCCCTGACGGCATTCCGAAAGAGGTTTCCGGTGCGAGCGCTTTCACCTGTGTGCTGAACCAGTAGGGCCGCGGGCCGTGAAAGGCGAGTTTCAGAGTGTCATTCAGGCCGCCGGAGAGCAGCAGGATCATCCCGACCCGCAAGCCTGCATCGGCATCCACGCTCCAATAGATGATCGGCAGGACCAGCAGGAAGAATTCCTCCGTCCCCAGGAAGGAAAACAGTTGCATGGGAACGACAAGCCACTCACCCAGCCCCTGCAACCAGGTGATGAATGCAATTCCACTTAGGAAGATCGGTTCCATGTTCCTTTGCGATGATGATTGAATAGAGTGGGCCGGCGATTCCCGATGCGGCGATGCTCCTTCCGCCGTTCCATTAAAAGCGGAACTCTTCGAAACGGCCGTTTTCCAGGTCGATGTGCGCCATGATGTGTCGGAATACCTTCCCGCGGCGCAGGAGGATCTTGAGCACCTCCATGGCCTGGAGGGTGCCGACGGCGGCGGCGGTCACCGCCGGAACGCCCAGGAGGTCCTCCGGCCGCTCCGGGTCGGCTTCCGAAGCCGCAGGTTCGTAAAGCTGCTCCAGGCCCGGATCTCCCGGATAGACCGTCATGACCCGGCCCTCAAAACCCGCCAGCGCACCGTGCACCAGGGGAACCCCCAGCCGGCGGGCCGCCCCCTGCAGTACAAAACGATCGGGCACATTGTCCAGGGCATCGACAATCACATCGGCGCCGGCTACTATCGGATCGACATTCGCGGCGTCTATTCTCGCCCGGTGAGGAATGACCAGGATCCCGGGATTGATGGAGGCCACGGTCTCCACGGCGGCCTCCGCTTTCGACTTATGCAGGGATTCCAGGCTGCACAGGGCCTGACGGTTCAGGTTCGTTTCGTCAAACCGGTCGTGATCGACGACAACCAGCCGGCCGACTCCGATCCGCGCCAGGAGCAGGATGACCTGCCCGCCCAGCCCGCCCGCACCGGCAACGGCAACTTGCGACTCGGCGAGCTTTAACTGCTCCGCCGGAGAGATGATGTCCAGGTTGCGGACGTAGCGGCAGGGATAAACGGCGATCCTCAGGGCCTCCGTATAGATCTCCGGCAGGCTCAGGCCATACCGGCCGGCGATTTCCAGGGCGACCCGATCCTCCATGACGTGAACCTCACGCCCCGCCGGGTCGGTGATCCGTGCCGCCTTTTCCCTTATCTGCCGCTGAATGTCCGAAATCATCGGAAATACCCATTTCCTGCTTCACGACCGCCGGTCACCCGGCACCCCCAGGGCAGGAAATCCTGTTGGGAGAAAAACAACAAAAGGGTGTATGAAACGGGGGTGGATTTCGCAGGAATGGAGGGATATCCTGACATGAAAATCGAGCTGAACCTTTACGCCTCCCTGGCCCGCTACCTCCCCCGTGACACACGAGCGCCCGGCGACAGAATCCGTGAGGTGAGCGAGGGAACCACCATCCTCGAACTTCTCCGGAGTCTCCAGGTCCCCATGGACAAAGTCAAGCTCATCTTTCTGAACGGGCTTCATGCCCGTGGCGACGAGATCCTGCACGAGGGAGACCGGGTGGGCGTTTTCCCGCCGGTGGCGGGAGGCTGATTCAAACCATTCGGAGCTTGAGATATGCCTGTACGGCTGTAAAGTCCCAGGACGGGAGCATCGCCGGATCGACCTGTCGGCCGTCCACCGCGGCCTCCTCGCAGCCCTCCTCCAGATCCTGCGGCCGGCTCCTGAAGAGATTTCTTAAATCCTCCGCGTCAACCCAGATTCCCCGTTTGAGAAACAGGGGCCCCAGTTCCGGGATGGTGAGGTTGAAGAGCTTCACGGTGACCTGTCCATCCATCCGCCGGGCCGCTTCCTCGTTTTCCGCATGGCTGACGGGACTGCGCAACCGGGAATAGTATCCCCCCTTTCGCATGATCGCACCCAGCAGGCCGGGCATGGCGGAGGAGAGCGCAAGGACCGCCCCGTCCCGCACAACAGCCGCATCCACGTCGTCGACGGGCTTGCCGTCCAGAAAGACCGTCTGGATTCTGTTTTCGATGTACTCAATGGAGATGCCGAACCGTTCGGCCAGGAGCTCCCGGAGGCTGCAGCCGACCTCCGTCTTCAACACGAACCCCTTCTGCAGGAGCGGAAAGAAGAACGGAACAAACCCCGGCTTCACGGTCAAGTGGAGGCGGTTCGATCCGTTGGCAGGGATTTGATGCGACGACTCATGGCTCATGCCGGCACCCCAAATGGACAAGAGAACGGGGAGGCCGCACGCGGCTCTCCCCATTTCCAAACGAAACGTGTTCATTACCAGTTGAAAACCTTGTCCAGCTCTTCATCAGAGACCTGAAAAACGGCATTGTGGGGCGGGAGGAGCTCTTTTTTGAAGAACTCAGGCAGGCGATCCTGCTTGCTGGTAAATCCGGCCCTCTGGTTGAAGTCCCGCTCCATGGTCAGAACCTTCTTGCCCAGCGCGGTCACGTCGTCTGCGGTCAGCTCCAGCCCGTAAAACGAATTGAGCAGATCCAGCAGGGCCTGGAAGGTCTGGGGCTGATCCAGAACCGCAAAGGCGATGAAGAGGCACATCCCCGTCGAGTCGATGGCCGCCGTGGCAATCTGCAAATTTCGGGAAAGCTCGATCTGGCCTTCCGCCTTCAGAGGATCCACAAATCCCCCCACCTGAAGGACGTTTGCGGTGACCGCGTAACCCGCCGTGTGATCGGCGCCCATGGTCGATGTCGCATAGGTAACCCCCATGCCCTGGATAGCGCGGGGATCGTAGGCCGGCAGGGCCTGGCCCTTGACGACGGGCACCCGCTCCACGCCGAACACCTTGCCCGTCACGGCGGCCCCATTCCCCAGGATGCGCCCCAATGGGGTTCCCTTGCCGACTTCCCGGATGAGGCGGATGGCCGCCTGGGCGTCGCCAAACCTGGCCAGGCCTGCCTCCATGGCCACCCCGATGGTCGCCCCCATCTCGATGGTATCCAGGCCAAAATCGTCGTCCAGACGGTCCAGCATGGCAATCGCATCCAGGTCGTCGATCCCGCAGTTCGCACCGTGAGCCCAGACCGTCTCATATTCCGGCTGCTTCGACAAGTAGTGGCCGTCCTTGTCCATGTAAATACCGGAGCATTGTATCGTGCAGCCCCGATGGCAGCCATGGGTTGCAACGCCGCCGCGGGCAACCTCCGTCTCGGCTTCCGTCTCTCCGCTGATCCTGGACACCCCCGCAAAGCGGCCCCACAGGAAATTGTGGGTGGGATATCCGCCCGCCTCGTTGATGACATTCGCGAGCACATTGGTCCCGAAAGCGGGGAGACCTTCACCGGTGACCGGGTGCTTCCGGAGCCCCTCGACAAACGTTTTGTTGGCGGCCCTGAATTTTTCCGGATCTTTCGGGGCACGGGCCGTCATCCCGGTATCGTCGAGGACGATGACCTTCACCCCCTTGGCGCCCATGACCGCCCCGACCCCGCCGCGCCCGGCATGACGGGTGGGCCGGAGCTCCATGTCCGTAAAGGCCACGGTTGCGGCGGACATCTTCATCTCCCCGGCCTGGCCGATGGAAATGCAGGCGATTTTGTCCCCATACTCCCTTTTCATTTTTTCGACCAGGTCGTAGTTGCCGAGCAGTTTCAGACTGTTGTCCGGGATGATGTTCACACCGTCCTTGTTGATGAATATCCTGTAGAGATCGCTGTCCCGGGGCTTTCCCTCCAGGATGATCGCGGCATAGCCGAGCCGGGCCAGGACCTGGGAGGCCTGGCCGCCCGAATTGGCCTCCTTGATCCCCCCGGTGAGAGGGCTCTTGCAGCCAACGGACATGCGCCCGGACATGGCCGCGAGGGAGCCGCTCAGCATCCCCGGGGCGATGACCAGTTTGTTGTCCTCACTCAAGGGGTGGGCCAGGGGTGGCACTTCCCGGGCGACAACGGCGGACGTCAACGCCCTGCCTGCCAGCCCTGCGTATTCCCCCATCGGATCCACGATCGCCTTGGGTCCCCCTTCGACACTCATATTGATTCGGAGCAGTTTATCCATATTCAGCCCCCCTTTCTGAACGGGTTTGCTCCTGAAAACATGGGTTGCCGACGTTCCGGTTATCTGGAAGGCTGCCGAAAGATCTCTGACTGCGAGAAGACCAAAGGCGATTCCCATCTCTTTCGCCAACCGGCAGATAACCCCAATCCTCTCCGGACAGGATGAATCCTTTCACATTTCAGCGTTCATTTGCTTTTGAACAATGGCCTCCTTTCTTGTAAAATGTCGCAAGGTTCGTTTAACCGGCTCATCCCGTCCAGACGGCAGCAGCATGCCCGCACGCCGTCAAGTCCGGGAGCCCCCGGCGGAACCAGGGGGTTCCCACGAGAAATCAGATTGACGAACCCTTCGTTTGCAGAGAATATCGGTTGTCGTGTTTCTTTTAACATACACGGATCATTTGAAGTTTCAATGTGTCACTTCTGATACAATGCCTTTGACAACCAATTCGGGAGGAGGTCTGCCATGATCCGGACGCGCATCACGGAACTTTTCGGCATCGAGTTTCCCATCATCCAGGCGGGCATGATCTGGGTCAGCGGCTGGCGGCTGGCGTCGGCCTCCGCCGAAGCGGGAGCCCTGGGCCTCATCGGCGCCGGCTCCATGACCCCGGACCTGCTCCGGGAGCATCTCCGGAAGATGCGTGATGCCTGCCCGGACAAACCCTGGGGGGTGAACCTGCCCCTCTTCTTCCAGTACGCCGAGGAGATGGCCCGGATTCTCGTCGAGGAGAAGGTCCGGATCGTCTTCACCTCCGGCGGCAGCCCGAAGAAATTCACGCCCCGCTTCAAGGACGCCGGGATGAAGGTCGTCCATGTCACCGCCACGCCGGAGCTGGCGGGAAAGTGCGAGGGGGCGGGGGTCGACGCGGTGGTGGTGGAAGGGTTCGAGGCGGGAGGCCACAACGGCCGGGATGAGTTGACCACGATGGTCCTGGTTCCGCAGGCCGCTGCGGCCGTCCGGATTCCCGTGATCGCCGCCGGGGGCATCTACGACGGCCGGGGCATGGCGGCGGCACTGGCCCTGGGAGCCGAGGGCGTGCAGATCGGGACCCGCCTGGCCGCCACGGTCGAGTCGAGCGCCCACGAAAACTTCAAGCGGGCCATGGTGGACGCCTCCCCCACGGGCACGTTCCTCGTTCTCAAGAAGCTCGTCCCCGCCCGGGTCATCGTGAACGAGTGGACCCGCCGGGTCCTCGATGCGGAGGCCCGCGGTGCCGGCGAGCAGGAGCTTCTCGATCTCATCGGGGAAAAGCGGACGAAGCTGGGGATGTTCGACGGGGATCTATCCGAGGGAGAACTGCAAATCGGCCAGGCCGTCGGCGCCGTCCGGGAGATCCTCCCCGCCGGGGACGTCATCCGCTGGATCGCCCGCGGCTGCGAGGTAACCCTGGCACGGCTGTCAAGGCTGACCTGAAAAATTTCTGCCTTTTTTTCTCAGCGAGCGGCCGCCGCCTCTTTTGCCAGCCACTCGACGGCATCGAGGTATCGGTCCATACCCTGGTAGAAGATGTCGTTGTGGTTGGCCCCTTCGATGGTCAGCATCCGCTTGACCGCTGCCGGGGAGGCATCGTAGAGGGCCTGGCCCTCCGTATGGGAAATGATGTGGTCGAACTCGGCGTGAATTACCAGGGTCGGCTTTTTGAACGATTCGATCTTCTTGATGTTTTCCGGCCCGTCCTCTTCCGAAAGCCCGAAGAATTCAAGGCGGAATCCCATGAGGGCCAGGAGCGGCCCGATCCAGGCAAAGCCGCTCTCGATGATCAGGCCGTCGATCTCGTCGGGGTGGCCGGAGGCCAGTTCCAGGGCAGAGGCGCTGCCGAGGGAGCGGCCCATGACGATGAGAGGCCCCGTATGGCCGTTTTGCTGCATCCATTCGCGGACGAACGCGAGGGCCGCGTGGCTGTCCGCCATCATCGACGCCAGCGACGGGAATCCGTTGGAACGGCCGTATCCCCGGTAGTCCACGGCGAGCAGGTTCATGCCCCTCCGGGTGAACAGGGGCGCCATGTCGTCATAGTCCGCCACGATCTCGCCGTTGCCGTGGAAAAAGAGGAGATTCGGCCCCTCTTTCCGACTCGGATGAAACCGGCCTCCCACGACGATGTCCCCTCCCACGGGGATGAGGACGGGCTCGAAGGCGCCCCGGTCGGGATAGCCCCACTCCGGGCGTGGATAGAACAGGACTCGCAGGATTTCCGGTCGATCCAGGGCCTCGTACGATTTCCCAGCAGGCGCGTTCATTCGCTCCCTATGTCCTTTCTGATGGCCGATCGGTAGAATTTCAACAGGTAGTCGAAACCGGACCAGACGGTCAGAATCAGGGCCAGATAGACCAGGACCGTCCCGACCAGGTGTGCGTCCGCCCCCAGGAACGGGTAATGGATGATGAGGGCCGTCACGGCGAAGGCCTGGCAGACGGTCTTCTGCTTCCCCAGGGGACTGGCGGAGATCACGATCCCGTCGGCCGACGAAATGGAGCGGATCCCGTCGACGACGAAGTCGCGGATCACGATGATCGCCGCCACCCAGGCGGGAATGCGCCCGATGGGG
The DNA here is from genome assembly GCA_013177825.1 of Syntrophaceae bacterium. Lineage (NCBI taxonomy): Bacteria > Pseudomonadati > Thermodesulfobacteriota > Syntrophia > Syntrophales > Syntrophaceae > Syntrophaceae bacterium. The sequence continues at coordinate 282,094 of JABLXX010000002.1, read as the reverse complement.
ATCATCAGGATCATGGCCGTGTTCACCACGAGTTTGTCGGCGATGGGGTCCAGGAATTTCCCCATGGTGGTGACGATCCCGTACCGGCGGGCGACCCAGCCGTCGAGCATGTCCGTGAAGGAGGCCAGGACGAAGAGCCCGGCGATGACGAGGCTCCAGGTCTCTCCGGGCGACAGGAGCAGGAAGAAGAGGACGGGAACGACGGCGATGCGGAGCATCGTCAGCGTATTCGGAAGATTGAAGATCTTCCGCTCCGCCGGCGAGAGAGGCAGTCGGTCGAACCACTGCTTGAGGACGTCGATCAGCATGAGCGGTATGCACGCGTTGGCGCGCCGGTTTCGACAGGCTGTTGAATCTGCGTTTCCTTATTCCATTCCCTTGCTCCGGACCGTCTCCGGGGCCGTCACTTCCTGGGAACCTTTTTCCAGTCCTCCAGGAAGGCCTCGATCCCCCGATCCGTCAGGGGGTGGCGGGCCAGCTGGGCAATGACCTTGAAGGGGATCGTTGCGATATCCGCACCCATGAGGGCCGCCTCCAGCACGTGCATGGGATGGCGGACACTGGCCACGATGACCTCCGTCTCGAAACCGTAATTTCCGTAGATGGTCAGGATCTGCTCCACCAGTTCCATGCCCCGCGCGGAGACGTCGTCCAGCCGGCCCACGAACGGGCTCACGTAAGCCGCCCCGGCCTTGGCCGCCATCAGCGCCTGGAGGGGAGAGAAAATGAGTGTCTGGTTGACGGCAATTCCCTCGCCGGCGAAGATCTTCGTTGCCTTCAAGCCCTCCGTCGTCATCGGCACCTTGACCACGACGTTCTTTCCCAGCTTCGCCAGCTTCCGGCCTTCCTTGACCATGCCCGGCGCGTCCAGGCTGACGACCTCGAGGCTGACCGGCCCGTCGACGATCTCCAGGATCTCCTTGACCACCTCCTGAAATCCGCGCTTCTCCTTCGCCACCAGGCTCGGATTCGTGGTGACCCCGTCCACCATCCCGAGGCTGAGCCCTTCCCTGATCTCCTGAATGTTCGCCGTGTCGATGAAAAATTTCATTCCTTTTCCTCTCCTCCGATTTCCTTTCGGTACTTCTCGATGCACTCCTCGCTGCAGAAATACAGATCCCGTTCGCCGAACCGGGCCATTCGCGCCTGGCTGGCCGGCAGATAGGTGTGACAGACAGGATCCTCCACCAGATCCTCCCGGGGCGATCCGTCGCCCTCCCGGGGCAGGGGCTTCACGACCTTCCCCGCAGGCAGGAAAATCCAGCGGAACAGCCGGTACAGAAGATACAGGATCAGGAGAATGATCGCCAGCCGTATCAGTCCGAACATGCCTTTTATTCCTCCAGCAGAAAGACCCGGAGCGGATCTTCCAGCCTTTCCATGAGTCCCGCCATGGACACTCCGAAGGCGGGATGGATCGCCCAGGGGGCGATCTCGTTGAGGGGAGCCAGGACAAACCGCCGCCGGTGCATTTCCGGGTGGGGAACGGCGAGGCCCTCCTCCCTGATTACATCCTGGCCATAGAGGAGGAGGTCCAGGTCGATCCTCCGGGGCCCCCACCGCGGGCCGGGCGTCCGCCCCATGGCCTCCTCGATCTCTTTCAGCCTTACCAGCAGTTCCCGCGGCGGCAGGGAGGTGCGGACTTCCGCCACGGTGTTGACGAACCAGGGCTGGTCCGACAAACCCGCCGGCTCCGACTTGTAGTACGGCGCCCGGCGAAGGAATCCGATTCCGTCCGTTTTCGCCAGCCTGCGGACGGCCTCCCGGCAGCGCTCCAGCGGCCGGTCCAGGTTGGACCCGATCCCGATGAAGCAGAGGACGCCGAAAACGGCGGATTCGTCCCCCCGCGACGGATTTTCTCCGGTCATTTCCCTCAGGAACGAAGCCCCAGGACGTCCTGCATGTCGTAGAAGCCCTTGGGCCGGTCGACGATCCATTTGGCCGCCCGGACGGCGCCCCGGGCGAAGTTGTCGCGGCTGTGAGCGCGGTGGATCAGCTCCAGCCGCTCGCCGCCGGTGACGAACATCACCGTGTGCTCCCCGACGATGTCTCCGCCCCGCAGGGTCTGGATGCCGATTTCCTTCTTCGTCCGTTCGCCGATCAGCCCCTTCCGCTCGTAGACGCCCACCTGGTCCAGGTCGCGGCCCAGCCGGGCGGCGATGACCTGGGCCATCTTCATGGCCGTCCCGCTGGGAGCATCCTTCTTCAGGTTGTGATGGGACTCGACGATCTCCACGTCGTAGTCATCCCCCAGGATCCCCGCCACGAGATCCAGGACCTTGAAGAGGACGTTCACGCCGACGCTCATGTTCGGCGCCAGGACACACCGGGCATCCTTGCCGATTTCCCGGGCCTTCTCCATCCCGGAGGCGGGAAACCCCGTCGTGCCGATCACGATGGCCTTCCCCAGGTCCCGGGCGATTTCCAGGTGCCGGATCGACGCCTCGTGGTGGGTGAAGTCGATGACCACGTCCGCGCCGGCCAGGGCGGCGGTCAGGTCGTCGCCGACCCGGATGCCCCGGATGGCCAGGCCCAGGCATTCGCCGATGTCCCGGCCCTGCCAGGGGTGGTCCTTCCGCTCCACGGCGCCGGCCAGTTCGATCCCTTCGGCGGCCTGGATCATGTTGATGATCCGACCGCCCATCTTTCCGCCCGCACCGGTGACGACGGCTTTCACCATGGCATCCTCCTTACTTGATGAGCCCGTAGTTCTGCATGACCTTCCGGAGCTTCTCGTGGTTGGCCTCGGAGAGCTTCCAGAGGGGCAGCCGGACCTCGTAGGCGATCTTGCCCATCATGGCGAGGGCCGCCTTGGCGGGCGTCGGATTCGTCTCGATGAACATGGCGTCGATGAGGGGCGCCATCTTGTGATGCAGCTCCTGCGCCTTCTTGAGGTCTCCGGCGAAGAAAGCGTCCACCATGCCTGCCATGTCCGCCGGGGCGACATTGGAGATAACGGAGATGATCCCGTGGCCGCCCACGGCCATGAGCGGAAGCGTAAAGCCGTCGTCTCCGGAGAGCACCGTGAAGTCCTTCCCGCAGAGGGCGATGATGTCGCTCATCTGCTTGATCAATCCCGAGGCCTCCTTGACGCCCACGATATTGGGGATCTTTGCCAGGCGGGCCAGCGTGTCCGGCAACAGGTTGACGCCGGTGCGGCTGGGAATGTTGTAGACGATGATGGGGATCGGAACGGCCTCCGCCACCGCCTTGTAGTGCTGGTACAGGCCTTCCTGGGTGGGCCGGTTGTAGTATGGGCAGACCATCAGGGCCCCGTCGGCGCCCACTTCGTAGGCGTGGCGCGTCATCCGGATCGCCTCCTCGGTGCTGTTGGACCCCGTGCCGGCGATGACGGGAACGCGCTTCTTCACCGCGTCCACACAGATGTCGATGACCCGGTCGTGCTCCTCGTGGGACAGGGTGGACGATTCCCCCGTCGTCCCGCAGGGCACGATGCCGTCCGTGCCGTTGGCGATCTGGAACTCGATCAGGTTCCGGTACGCCTCCTCATCCACCTTCCCGTTCCGGAAAGGGGTCACAATGGCGACGATTGCTCCCTTGAACATAACTTCCTCCTCCATCATTCTTGATGTTTTTTTAATCCCTATTCCGCAAGAAACTCCGGTATCCGTTCCCCCCTCACGAGGTCCCGGTACGTCTCCCGTTTCCGGATGACTTCGATCCGGTTCCCGTCTACGAGAACCTCCGCCGCCCGGGGCCGTGAATTGTAGTTCGACGACATGGTGAACCCGTAGGCTCCGGCGCTCATGACGGCCATCAGCTCATTCCGCTCGAACAGCGGCAGATCCCTCCCCTTCGCCAGGTAGTCTCCCGTCTCGCAAATGGGCCCCACGACATCCGCCGGCGCGGTCTCCCGGGGGGTCTTCAGCACCGGCTTGATCCCGTGGTACGACGAATACAGGCTGGGCCGGATGAGGTCGTTCATCCCTGCGTCCACCACGATGAACCGCTTGTCATCATTTGTCTTCGTGTACAGGACCTTCGTGAGAAGAATCCCCGCATTCCCCACAATGACCCGGCCCGGCTCAAAGATGAACGTGACGTCCAGGTCCTTCGCGGCCTTGATGATGGCGCGAGCGTACTCGGACGGGTGGGGCGGCTCCTCCTCGCGGTAGGTGATCCCCAGGCCCCCGCCCAGATCCAGGTAGCGGATGCGGATCCCTTCCTTCCGGAGAAGCCCGATCAGCCGTTTCAGGCGCTTGAGGGCATCCACAAAGGGGGATATTTTCGTCAGCTGGGACCCGATGTGGCAGCTGACTCCCAGGATCTCGACGTTGGACAGGTTCCGGGCCTGCCGATAGGCCTCCACCGACTTTTTCACGTCGATGCCGAACTTGTTCTCCTTGAGACCCGTGGAGATGTAAGGATGCGTCTGGGGGTCTACGTCGGGATTCACCCGGAGGGCGATGGGCGCCTTCTTTCCGAAGCGGCCGGCGCAGGCGTCGATCACCTCGAGCTCCTGCAGGGATTCGATGTTGAACAGGAGGATGCCCGCTTCCAGGGCGAATTCGATTTCGTCCACCCGCTTCCCTACGCCCGAGTAAACCACCTTGCCCGGATCCACGCCGGCCTGGAGGGCCCGGTACAGCTCCCCGCCGGAAACGATGTCCACGCCGCCGCCCTGCCGGGCGAAGATCCGGAGAATCGCCGTGTTGGAGTTCGACTTCACGGCGAAGCAGACCAGGTGGTCGATCTTCTCGAAGGCCTTGTCGAATACGGAAAAATGCCGCTCCAGGGTGTGGCGGCTGTAAACGTAAGATGGGGTCCCTGCCTTCCGCGCAACGGTCCTCAGGGGCACCTCCTCGCACCACAGCTCGTTGTTCCGGTAGTGGAAATCGTTCATGGCTCCCTTAGAGAAAATCCCTTCCCAGGGCTGTTCAAACGTGACCGGATGCAAGGCCCCCGAAGTCCCGAGCCACGAGTCGTACTTTATTGTACGTTGAGTGGCGAGGGATGAGGGAAACGCAGCAGGCGGGCGCTTTTCAACAGCCCTTCAATATTTGAGTTCAACCGTCATGGATGGGTCGCTGCAGGCTCCCCCGCCATTGCATACGATAATCCGATACATGTACAGCCGCCCGCTCCGGATGTCCCGGTCCAGATAAGCCATTCCGCGTCCCTCCGTCCGGTCGAAGCGAGGGTCCCCCGGCGGGAGATCCGCCAGAATCCGGAAGTCCTGGGGGCAATCGGGGCACCGATCCAGCACCGTCTGGAACTCGCTTCGCTGGATGACGATTCGGCGGATGTCCCGTTCTCTCTCCGGCAGGAGCCAGGAAACGCGGATGCTCTCCGCGTCCTTCCCGATGCGGAGATCGTGGGCCGCCGCCGGCAGCACCACGTCCGGCGGAAGGGGATCGCCCTTCTTGCCGCACCCAGTCCCGACCGCCACGATCAGCAGCGACAGGACCAGGATCACCAGCCTGTCAGCTCTTCGTCCGCCCACGCTGCCTCCCGATCTCCCGGAGTCTCTGCCGGACCGCTTTCCCGGAGGTTCCGCCGGGGATGTTCCGAACGCCGATGGAGCTGCGGACCGTGACTGCCTCATGGATGTCCCCACGGAAAGCCTTGTGAAAGTCCTTGTATTCCTCCAGCGTCAGTTCCGACAGGGTCTTTCCCCTCTCCAGGCAGAAGGCGACGATCCGGCCCGCGATGCCGTGGGCCTCCCGGAAGGGAACCCCCGCTTTCACGAGGTATTCGGCCACATCCGTCGCCGTGGAAAAGCCCCCTGCGGCGGCCTTCTCCATCCCGTCCCGGTGGAAAGCGACCTGCCCCAGCATCCGGGTAAACACCGACAGGCTGGCCCGGATGGTATCCACCGCGTCGAAGACCGGCTCCTTGTCCTCCTGGAGGTCGCGGTTGTAGGTCATCGGCAGACCCTTGAGGATCGTGAGCAGCGCCATCAGGTGCCCGTAAATCCGACCCGTCTTTCCCCGCACGAGTTCCGCCACGTCGGGATTCTTCTTCTGGGGCATCAGGCTGCTGCCGGTGGTGAAGGCGTCGGAGATCTCGATGAAGCGGAACTCCTCGGTGGACCAGAGAATCAGGTCCTCGCAGAACCGGCTCAGGTGCATCATCAGCAGGGCGCAGTCGAAGAGAAACTCCGCCGCGAAATCCCGGTCCGAAACGGCGTCCAGGCTGTTCCGGGTCATCTCCGGGAACCCCAGGATCTCCGCCGTGACGCGCCGGTCGATGGGGATCCCGGTCCCGGCCAGGGCGCCCGCCCCGAGGGGCATCACGTTGACCCGGACCCGGCATTCCCGGAAGCGGCTTTCGTCGCGGTCCAGCATCTCCCGGTAGGCCAGGAGGTAATGGGACAGCAGGATCGGCTGGGCGCGTTGGAGATGGGTATATCCCGGCAGGACCGTGTCCAGTTCCCGGCCTGCCAGGTCCGCCAGGGCATCCTTGAGACCCCCGATGCCGTCCAGGATGTGGCCGATCTCCTCCCGCAGGTAGAGCCGCAGGTCCAGGGCCACCTGATCGTTGCGGCTCCTCCCCGTGTGGAGCTTGGCTCCGGCCTCTCCGACACGCCGGATGAGCTCCTTCTCCACCGCCATGTGGATGTCCTCGTCGGCGTCGGCAAAGACCAAGACTCCCCGTTCGAAGTCCTTCCGGATACCCCGGAGACCCGCAACGATGGACTTTTCCTCCCGGGCCGTGAGGACGCCCTGCCGGGCCAGCATGCGTGCATGGGCGATGCTGCCCTCGATGTCGTGGCGGCAGAGGCGGCGGTCGAAGGCGATGGATGCCGTGAAGGCTTCCACCTCCCGGTCCGTCCCACCCTTGAAACGCCCTCCCCAGGGTTTCTCCTTTCGCGCCATGGCTCTCCGTCCTATTTCTGCCGGCGTTCCTTTGTGCGGCGATCGCGCCGGCGGCGTTCCGAAGCGCGCATTTCCTTCTCCGACTGGATCGGTACTTTCGCACCCCGCCGGTCGCCGTCCCGGCGCTCGCTGAGCCGGCGGTTCATGCTGCGCCGGTTTCCCTCCTGCCGGACCCTCTCCTGTTCGACCATGGCCTTGATGCGGAGCCGGAGGGCGTTGAGGCGGATGAATCCCGTGGCGTCCATCTGGTTGTAGACCTGGTCCTTCTCGAACGTTGCGAAGTCCTCACGGTAGAGGGACAGGGGGGATTTCCTGCCGACGACAATGCAGTTTCCCTTGTAGAGCTTGACCCTGGCGGTGCCGGTGACGTTCTCCTGGGTCTCGTCGATGAAGCGCTGCAGGGCCTGCATCTCTGGGGCATACCAGAAACCGTTGTAGACAAGCTGGGAGTACTTGGGAATCAGGGAATCCCGGAGGAACATGACCTCCCGGTCCATGGTGATGGACTCGAGGGCCCGGTGGGCGGCCCACAGCACGGTCCCGCCGGGGGTCTCATACACGCCCCGGGACTTCATGCCCACAAACCGGTTCTCCACCATGTCGACCCGCCCGACACTGTTGGCGCCGGCGATCCCGTTCAGGTGGTCCATCAGCTCCGCGGGGAACATGCGGACACCATCGACCGCCACGGGAACGCCCTTGACGAAGTCGATCTCCACGTACGTGGGCCGGTCGGGCGCCGCCTCGGGCGAAACGGTGAGAACGAAGATGTCTTCCGGCGGTTCCGCCCAGGGATCTTCCAGGATCGCCCCCTCATGGGAAATGTGGAGCGAATTCCGGTCGCTCGAATAGGGCTTGTCCTTCGTCAGCGGCAGCGGGATCCCGTACTTCTCGGCATAATCGAACATCGACTCCCGGGAATCGAACGTCCAGTTGGGATCCTTCCAGGCGGAGATGATCCGGATGTTCGGATTGAGCGCCATGTAGGTCAGCTCGAAGCGAACCTGGTCGTTCCCCTTTCCGGTGGCGCCATGGCAGACGGCATCGGCCCCCTCGAGGAGGGCGATCTCGAGCTGCCGCTTCGCGATCAGCGGCCGCGCCAGGGAGGTTCCCAGGAGGTATACCCCCTCGTAGATGGCGTTGGCCCTCAGCGCCGGGAAGATGAAGTCCCGGGCGAACTCGTCCCGGAGATCGTCGATGTAGCATCGGCTCGCCCCCGTGCTGATCGCCTTTTCCCTGAGCCCGTCCAGTTCCTCCTTCTGGCCCACGTCGGCGGCGAAGGCGATGACCTCGCAGCCGTACGTCTCGATGAGCCAGCGGACGATCACGGATGTGTCGAGCCCGCCCGAATAGGCAAGAACCACTTTTTTTACCGATTGCACCATGATCTGTTTTCCTCCTGTGTGTCTTCTCAATCCCGAAGTATTTTTTAACGCTTGACGTTTCGCCCGGGCCGCTTTCAGCGGCCCATGAGCATCTCCAGGATGGCTTTCTGTACATGCAGGCGGTTCTCCGCCTGGTCGAAAACGATGGAACGCGGCCCGTCCATGACGGCGGCGGAGATTTCCTCCCCGCGGTGGGCCGGCAGGCAGTGCATGACGAGGACCTCCGGCCCGGCCTGCTCCAGAAGTGCGTCATCGATGCAGTAGCCCTGGAACGCCCGGGCCCGGACGTCCTTCTCGCTCTCCTGCCCCATGCTGGCCCAGACGTCCGTGTAGACGATGTCGGCCTCCCGGACGGCCTCCCTCGGGCTGCGATAAAGGCTTATCGAGCGGGGCGCCTCACGGAGGGCCCGGTCGAGGATCTCCCGATTCGGCTCATACCCTTCCGGGCAGGCCAGGGTCAAGTGGAAGGGGAGCCGTGCGGCCGCATTCAGCCACGAGTTGGCAATGTTGTTCCCGTCTCCCACATAGGCGATCTTCAGGTCTTCATAGCGGCCCCGCTTTTCGATGACGGTGAACAGGTCGCTCAGGATCTGACAGGGATGCAGGAGATCCGTCAGGCCGTTGACGACCGGGATCGTCGCGTACCGGGCGAATTCCTCCACCATCTCCTGGCCGAAAGTCCGGATCATGACGCCGTTGACGTAGCGGGAGAGGATCCGGGCCGTATCGGCCACCGTCTCCCCCCGGCCGATCTGGATGTCCCTGCTGGAGAGAAAGATCGCCGTCCCGCCGAGCTGGATCATGGCCACCTCGAAGGAGAGCCTGGTGCGGGTCGAGGACTTCTCGAAGATCATCCCCAGCACCTTCCCGGCCAGGGACGGGCAAAGTCGGCCCTGCCGCAGTTCCGCCTTCATTTCCGCACTCCGGGCGAAGAGCCGGTCGAAATCGTCGATGGCCAGGTCAAATTCCGTCAGCAGGTCTTTCTTCATCGCTCCTCCAGAACGCCGCCCAGAATCTCCACCGCCCGGTCAATCTCCCCCTCGGTGATGACGAGGGGCGGAACGAACCGCACGACATGGGTCCCCGCCGTGGCGACGAGAAGGCCCTTCTCCGTGCACCGGGCCAGGATCCCGGCGACTTCCCGATCCATCTCCACGCCGAGTAGGAGTCCCTTTCCCCGGACGTCCCGGATCGAGGCGTGCTTCGCGCTGAGCGCCTGCAGTTTCTCCAGAAAATACCGTCCTGCCTTCGCTCCCTTCTCCAGGAGGCCCCCCTCCAGGAGGACATCCATGACCGCCAGGCCCGCCGCCATGGCCAGCAGGTTGCCGCCGAAGGTGGAGGCATGGTTTCCGGGAACGAAGGCCGCGGCGGCTTTGTCGGTGGCCAGCATCGCCCCGACGGGGAAACCGTTTCCCAGGGCCTTGGCCAGGGTCGCGATGTCCGGCTCGATTCCCTCCGCTTCATGGGCGAGAAACGTTCCCGTCCGGCCCGTTCCCGTCTGGACCTCGTCGAGGACCAGGAGGATTCCTTTCCGGTCGCAGATCTCCCGCACGCCCTTCAGGTATCCCGGATCGGGCACCCGGACGCCCCCTTCGGCCTGGACGGGCTCGACGAGGATAGCGCAGGTCTTCCCGTCGACGGCCGCCTCCAGTGCGGAAAGGTCGTTGTAGGGCACATAGCGGAAGCCCGCCGGCAGGGGCTCGAAGCCCGCCTGGAACTTCGCCTGTCCCGTCGCCGTGATCGTCGCCAGCGTCCGGCCGTGGAAGGAGCCTTCCATCGTGATGATCTCGTTCTTCCCGCCGAGGATCTCGTTCCCGTATTTCCGGGCCAGCTTGATGGCCGCCTCGTTCGCCTCGGCGCCGCTGTTGCAGAAAAAGACCTTGTCGGCGAAGGACGCCCGGACGAGACGCTCCGCCAGCAGGGCCTGGGCCTCGGTATAGTAGAGGTTCGAAATGTGCGTGAGGATTCCTGCCTGCTTCCGGACGGCCTCGACCACCCGAGGGTGGCTGTGGCCGAGACTGCAGACGGCGATCCCGGCGACGCAGTCCAGGTACTCTTTTCCCTCCAGGTCCCAGACCCGGCACCCTTCGCCCCGGCTCAGGACCAGGGGATACCGCTTGTAGGTCCCCATGACGGACCGATCGAACCGCTCCATCCATTCCTGGGAAGTCATCTTGGTTTGCTTTCCTTTCTTACTGGACGATTTCCGTGCCGATCCCCGAGTCCGTGAAGATCTCCAGGAGGATGGCGTGCTTCAGCCGCCCGTCGATGATATGGGCCTTGCCGGCGCCGCCCTTGAGGGCCTTCAGGCAGCACTTGACCTTGGGGTACATGCCCCCTTCCACCACGCCGGCGTCGATCATGTCGAGGGCCTGGCGGTTCGTCATCGTGTTGATGAGTTCCTTCCGCTCGTCGAGGACGCCGGATACGTCGGTCAGGAGGACCAGCTTCTCCGCCTTCAACGCCGCCGCCATTTCGCCGGCGACGACATCGGCGTTGATGTTGTATGTCTCCCCCGCATCTCCCGCCCCGGTGGGGGCGATGACCGGGATGAACCCGTCGCGGGTCAGGGACCGGACAAGCTCCACGTTGATCGACCTGACCTTCCCCACGAGGCCCAGGTCGATAATCTCCGAAGGCGTGTCCTTGGACTTCTCTTCGCTCAGGGTGTATTTCTCGGCTTGGATGAGGCTGCCGTCCTTGCCGCTCAGGCCCACCGCCCTGCCGCCATGGCGGTTGATGAGGCCCACGATCTCCTTGTTCACCGACCCCACCAGGACCATTTCGACGATGCTCATCGTCTCCGCGTCCGTGACGCGGTGGCCCCGGACGAACTTCGAGTCCTTCCCGAGCTTCTTCAGGAGCATTCCGATCTGGGGTCCTCCGCCATGGACCACGACGGGGTTGATGCCGATATACTTCATCAGGAGGACGTCCCGGGCGAAACCGTCCTTCAGCTCCTCGTCCAGCATGGCGTGGCCGCCGTACTTGATGACGACGGTCTTGTTGTAGAACCTCCGGATGTAGGGCAGGGCCTCCATGAGGATTTCCGCCCGCTCCATCGACTTTTCCAGCATGTTCATCGCTCTCGTCTCCCGCATGTACAGATCGGGGGACAGATTAAAATCCGTCCCCATACCGCCCTTTGTCCGGATCGGCCCGGGTTCGCGGGGGTGCGGCCCGTCAAAGGATATAGCGGCTCAGGTCCTCGTCCTCAATGATTTCTTCCAGTTTGTCCCGTACGTATTCGGCGGTGATGTCCACCGCTTTTTCTTCCATTTCCGGTGCGTCGAAGGAGATCTCGTCCAGGAGGGTTTCCATGATCGTATACAGGCGCCGCGCGCCGATGTTTTCGGTCCGCTCGTTCACCAGTGCCGCCGTCTCGGCAATCTCCGCGATGGCATCCTCGCTGAACCGGAGGGCCACCCCTTCCGTGGCGATCATCTCCACGTACTGCTTGATCAGGGCATTGTGGGGCTCCGTCAGGATCCGGATGAACTCCTCCTTACCCAGCGAATCCAGCTCCACCCGGATGGGAAACCGCCCCTGCATCTCCGGGATCAGGTCCGACGGCTTTGCGATGCTGAAGGCGCCGGCGGCGATGAACAGGATGTGGTCCGTCCGGATCATGCCGTAGCGGGTGTTCACGTTGGACCCCTCCACAACGGGCAGGAGGTCCCGCTGGACTCCCTCCCGGGAGACATCGGGTCCGTGGGGGGCGTCGCTTCCGACGATCTTGTCGATCTCGTCGAGGAAGACGATGCCCGACTGCTCGACCCGCTCCAGGGCCGTCCGGGTGACCTTTTCCATATCGACCAGCCGGGCCGCCTCCTCCTGGGAGAGGATTTCCAGGGCCTCCGGCACAGTCACCTTCTTCGTCGTCTTTTTCTGGGGGAAGATGCTCCCGAAGACGTCCTTCAGATTCATGCCCACGTCTTCCATGCCGGCGCTGGAAAAGATCTCGACCATCGGAGCGGCCCGCGTCTCCTGGACCTCCACTTCCACCAGCCGCTCGTTCAGGTGTCCTTCCCGGAGGAGCCGCCGGAATCGCTCCCGGGTCGCGCCGCTTCTCTGGGGCACCTCCGCGTCTCCAGGGGTGGTGTGGTCCGCCAGGATCTCCTCCGGCCGCTTCTCCACGGGCCGGAGCGGCAGGAGGATGTCCAGGAGGCGCTCTTCCGCCAGTTCGGCGGCCTTCGCCTGGACCTTTTCCTGCTCCTCGGTCCTTACCATGTTCACCGCCAGCTCCACGAGATCGCGGATCATGGACTCCACGTCCCGCCCCACGTAGCCCACCTCGGTGAATTTGGAGGCCTCCACCTTGAGGAACGGCGCATTGTCGATCTTGGCGAGGCGGCGGGCGATCTCCGTCTTCCCGACCCCGGTGGGACCGATCATGATGATGTTCTTCGGGGCGATCTCCTCCCGGAGCTCTTCCGGCACATTCTGGCGGCGCCAGCGGTTCCGGAGGGCGATGGCCACGGCGCGCTTGGCATCCTTCTGCCCGATGATGTAGCGGTCCAGCTTCTCCACGATCATCCGGGGCGTCAACGGTCTGTCCGACATAGGAAAACGGTTACTCCTTCCTGCGGCCCCGGGGGATGCGGTTCCCCTCTCCGGGCTCTTCCGTCATGTCCAGCTCTTCCACGATGATCCGGTCATTCGTGTAAATACAGATTTCCGAGGCGATGCGAACCGACTCCCGGGCGATCTCGGCGGCATCCAGATCGGCGGCATGGCGGACCATCGCCCGGGCGGCCGCCAGGGCGTAAGGACCTCCGGAGCCGATGGCCATCACCTCGTCGTCCGACTCGATGACGTCCCCGTTTCCCGAAATCATCAGGAACGCGTCGCGGCTTACGGCGATCATCAGGGCCTCCAGGTGCCGGAGCACCCGGTCCGTCCGCCAGTCCTTGGTCAGTTCCACGGCGGCCCGAAGTAGATTGCCTCCGAACTGCTCGAGCTTCTGGTCGAAGCGCTCGAAGAGGGTGAAGGCATCCGCCGTGGCCCCGGCAAAACCGACGACGACCTCGTCGTGATAGAGACGCCGGACCTTGCGGGCCCCGTGCTTCATAACGGTCATGTCCACGGTCACCTGACCGTCGCCGGCCACGACGACTTTTCCCCTGTGCCGGACGGCCACGATGGTGGTCCCGCGAATCTTCATGATTCCTCCTCTCCTTCCCGGGCCTTCGGATGGGCCCGGTCGTATACTTCCATGAGCCTGCCGATGCTGACGGCGGTGTATTTCTGCGTCGTCGACAGGCTCTTGTGTCCCAGCATTTCCTGGATGGACCGGAGATCCGCCCCGGCGTCCAGGAGGTGCGTCGCGAAACTGTGCCTGAGCGAGTGGGGGCTGATCTTCCGCCCGATCCCGCTCTTCCGTACGTAATCGTCCAACAGGCGGGCTACGGACCGCCCCGACAGCCGTTCTCCCGAACGATTGAGAAACAGGGGGTTCCCGGGTTCCGTATGCCCTTCCCGGACAAGGGCGCTCCGCTCCTCGATCCAGCGGGCCAGGGCCTCGCGGCAGGGCGGTCCCATCGGGATGAGGCGTTCTCGGGCGCCCTTGCCCCGGACCTTCACCAGGCTCCCGTCCAGGTCCACGTCCGTTACGTTCAGCCCCGCCAGTTCGCTCAGCCGGACACCGGACCCGTAAAACAGCTCCAGGATCGCCCGGTCGCGCCGGCCCTCGGGCCCCGCTCCGAACCGGTCCCCCAGGAGGACGAATACGTCGTCCACCGACAACACCTTCGGCACGTACGTTTCCGCCTTCGGGGCCTGAATGAGCTCCGCCGGATTGGACCGGATCCTTCCCTGTCGCAGGAGGAACGCATAAAACGTCTTCAGGGCCGCCAGTTTCCGGCCGATCGACGTCTTCCGGAGCTTTTTCCGGTACAGGTCCGCCAGATAGCTCCTGAGGGCCAGGGAATCGGCCTGCTCCAGGAGGTCCCCGCCGACCGTCCGGCCCGACGGTCCCTGCGCCAGGAATCCGCGGAACTGCCTCAGGTCCGCCAGGTATGCCCGAACCGTCTGGGGGGAGAGGTTCCGCTCCACCCGCAGGTGCCGCTCGAAGGCCGCGAGGGCTTCCTCCGTCATTCCATGCCCCGCAAAAAAACAGGGCCACGAAAAAACCGGCCGCCGGAGAGGCTCGGCCTTCGTGGCAGGAGGGATCCACCACCGGGACCCCGATCCGGCTTCCCGGGAAAGTCCCGGTCCGCCGGCCTTACATCTTGTATTTCCCGAAGTCGTCGGGATCCAGGTTTTCCAGGAAATCCTTGAGTTTGTCTTCCTTCTCCTTCTCCAGGTCGGTGATCTTCGCACCCACATCGATGCTCCGGGATTTCTCGATCACCCGTTCCTCCACGTAGATGGGGGCGCTTGCCCGAAGCGCCAGGGCCAGGGCGTCGCTGGGACGGGAATCGATGACCTGCGTCTTTCCCTCCCGCAGGAGATGAATGTTCGCGAAGAAGGTATTGTTCCGGAGATCATGGACCTCGACCTTCAGCACCTCGATTCCGAGGTTCGTCAGGATATCCCGGATCAGATCGTGCGTCATGGGCCGCGAGAAGTTGATCCCCTCCAGTTCCGTGGCAATGGCGCTCGCCTCGAACAGGCCGATCCAGATCGGCAGAACTCTCTTTTCTTCCCGGTCCTTCAGGATCACGATGGGCGTATTCGTCACTGGATCGATCGTCAGGCCCGCCACTTTCATTTCGATCATCATTGCTTGCCACCCCCGCCCGGTTCTCGTCCGCTTATGCCGCTTTCGGGTTCGCCGGCAGCGCCGGTGAGCGCAGACCGGGCAAAATCGCCTCGCCCCGGAGGGAATGGAGAAAGGCCTCCCGGATGGCCACCCGGACGGTCCGGCCGATCCAGGCCCCGTCGCCCGGGAAATTGACGATCCGGTTCGTCCGGGTCCTTCCCGTCAGGTCCGCGTCGCTGTTCCGGCTGGTTCCCTCCACCAGCACTTCCAGGGTGCGTCCCACGTCCCGCCGATGCTTCTCCAGGGTATGCCGGTCCTGGAGATCCTGCAGGATCCGGAGCCGGCGGCCCTTGACCCGCTCGTCCAGCTTGCCGTCCAGAAGAAGCGCCGCCGTTCCTTCACGCTCGGAATACTTGAAGGAGAAGAGGCTGTCAAAGCGAACTTCTTCCATCAGGGCCAGCGTGTCTTCGAAATCCTCCTCGGTCTCGCCCGGGAAACCCGCGATCATGTCCGAGGAGATGGCCACTTCCGGGCAGGCGTCCCGCAGGCGCGCCACCTTCCCGAGGTAATCGTCCCGGGTGTATCCCCTGTTCATCCGGGCAAGAATCCGGTCCGACCCGGACTGCACGGGGAGATGGATGTGCCCGCACAGCGGCCCGATCTCCCGGAAGGCCCGGATCAGCTTGTCCGACAGGTCCTTCGGATGGGACGTGGTAAACCGGATCCGCTCGATCCCCTCCACTCCCGATACGGCCTGGAGCAGGTCCGGGAAATCCGCCCCCTCCGCCAGGTTCCGCCCGTAGGAGTTGACATTCTGTCCCAGGAGGACCACCTCGCGGACGCCCCGGCCGGCAAGCAGGCGGATCTCCTCCAGGATCTCCCGGCAGGGCCTGCTTTCCTCCCGGCCCCGGAGGTACGGAACCACGCAGAAGGCGCAATAGTTGTCGCAGCCCTGCATGATGGTCACGAAGGCGCTGATCGTCCCGGCCGGCGGCAGGACGATCCGGTGCAGGGAGCAGACGGATTCGGTGAAGGCCGTCTCGACCACCCGGCCTCCCCCCTCCACGGTCCGGATGAATTCCGGCAGACGGTGGGCCTGGTGCGTCCCGAAGACGAG
Organism: Syntrophaceae bacterium; assembly: GCA_013177825.1. Lineage (NCBI taxonomy): Bacteria > Pseudomonadati > Thermodesulfobacteriota > Syntrophia > Syntrophales > Syntrophaceae > Syntrophaceae bacterium. Next base: position 266,050 of record JABLXX010000002.1, on the reverse strand, counting down.
GTCCACGGCGGGGATCTTCCTTACCAGTTGCCCTCCCAGCTGCTGGGCAAGGCAGCCCGCCACTCCCAGAATCAGGTCCGGCCGGCACCGCTTCATTTCCTGGAGACGTCCCAGAAGGCTGTATACCTTCTGGGCGGCCTTTTCCCGGATGCTGCACGTGTTGATGAGAATCAGGCGGGCATCACGCTCGCCGGCCGCATCTTCCCATCCGGCCTCGCGCAGAAGGTCCGCCATCCGCCCGGCGTCATGGACATTCATCTGGCACCCGAAGGTCCGGATAAAGAAGGTTTTCCGCTGCGTTGCCGTTTCCATATCCAAATAACTGCCGCCGCAACGGGAAACATCGGCCCGTTCCGGCAGCCCTTGATCCGTGACGATACATGAAAAGCCGGGCGTGCTGTTTTTCCTGACGGCGTCGAAAAATTCCAGAGGCATGGTGCGCCCGGTTCGGCAGGCTCACCGGAACAGGAACCAACCCGTTCCGGTCAGCTCCGTCGGACCCGCCGCGTCCCCGCCGAGGGAAAGGACGAAACGCAGGAAGCATATGGAGTTTTTCCCCCGCCGTCAAACATTTTTTCAGAGGAAAATCACGGCAGGCGAGCACCGGAGTCGGGCCGCCGGCCCGCCTCCCGGCCGGACCTCTTCCTCCGCCGATACATCCGGCGGAACGCGCCTTTGTTCTTGACAGGAAAAACAAATCCCTTCACCAATAGGGCAACGCCAGCCAAAATCACGAATCCGACGGGTCGAGTCCTGCCAGACCGCCCCGCCCCCGAAGGAGAAGACCCATGGCATATCCGCTCCGGCGATCACCCTTCCTCATCCGCTGCACCGTTCCCTCCGCCACCCTGCTGATTGCGGCACCCCTGATGGTTCTCTGGATTTTCCTGGCCGGGATTTCCACCGCCTGGGCGGCTCCCCGGGACGTCATCTATGTCTTCGACGAGGACTATCCGCCTTATACCTACCTCGAAAAGGGCCAGCCGACGGGATTCGACATCGACATCCTGAGGGCCGCCCTCCAGGGACGGGACGCAAAGCTGGTCCTCCTGCCCATGCAGTGGGATGAGGCGCAGAAGAGACTAGCCTCCGGAGAAGTACACCTGACCTCGGGGATGAAGAAGACGGAGGAGCGCAAGGGGCGATATGTCTTTCCGAACCTGCCCCTGACGGAGTTCAAGGTCAGTCTCTTCACGACGACAGGAAAGCCCTACCGGATTCCCGCCGACCTCAAGGATCGCACAGCCGCCACGCAGAAGGGCTCCCTCTACGTCGGCCTGGCGGAACAGAAGGGAATCCGGACCGTTCTTTTCGATACGGAGGCCAATGCCCTTATGGCCCTCTCGAAGGGAGTGGCGGAGGCCTTCGTCGGCTCGGAAAAAACGGCCTATTTCAACATGAAGAAACACGGCCTCAAGAACCTGCACCCCCTGAGCACACCGCTGATGGTCTCCTCCCTCTATTTCGCCGTCCGGAAGACCGACACGGAACTCCTCTCCTGGCTCAACGAAGGCCTCTTCCGGATCCGTACGGACGGCACCTACGAAAAGATCTACCGCCGCTGGTTCGTGGAGGAGCTCACCGCCGCCGAGATCCAGGCTCTCAAGGACAGCGCCCGGCAGGCCTCCCGCTTCGCCTACGCGCCCTACTCGAACTTCCCCGTGGGGGCGGCGGTTCTGATGGCCTCGGGAAATATCTTCACCGGCTGCAACATCGAAAACGGCATTTTCCCCTATACGGAGACGGCCCTGTCGGTGGCGGTCCACAATGCCGTGGCCGCCGGAGAGACCCGGTTCCGGGCGGCGGTCAACCTCCAGCCGGGCGACAAAATGGCCGCCCCGACGGCAGAGGAACGGCAGCTGCTCTATGAGTTCGGCGGGGAAACCCTGGTCCTGGTGGAGGACGGGAGCGGCGGATACCGGACGGTGACGGTATCGGAACTTCTGCCTTACGTCTTCCCGCTGCAGTAGGAGATGTCCCGGATTCTTTGACACCGGCGGCATTCTTGTCTACACGGCGGACCTTTCGGGAGGGGATGCACAGGACGATGTTCACCAACAAGCTCAGCATTGCGGCCACGGGTCTGGTTTTCCTCATCGTCGCGGGCACGATCGGCTACAATCTCACCGAGGGCTGGGCTCCCCTGGACTCTTTCTATGCGACAATCGTTACGATCTCCACGGTAGGCTATGGCGATTTCATGCCCCGGACCCTGCAGGGGCGTCTGTTCACCATCATCCTGATTCTGTTCGGTGTGGGAACCATGTTCTACACGGTGGGCCTCCTGGCCCAGAACATGGTGGAAGGAAGGCTGCGGGTCGTTCTCGGGAGGGGAAGGCTGGAAAAAATGATCGAAAAAATGAGCAATCACTACATCATCTGCGGCTGCGGCCGGATCGGGCATCTCATCGGCAAGGAACTGCAGACGGAAAAAGTCCCCTTTGTGGTGATCGACAGCAACACGGAGGTCATCGAGCGGATTGCCGAAGAGGGCTTCGTCTACTGCAAGGGAGACGCCACCCACGACAAGTGCCTTGTCGAGGCGGGGGTAAAACGGGCCAAGGGGATCGTCTGCGTCCTTCCCTCGGACGCCGAGAATCTTTACGTAATCCTGACCGCCAAGGAGCTCAACCCGGACATCTGGATCCTCTCCCGCTCCGAGGACGAGGTCTCGGAGCACCGGCTTCTCCGGGCCGGGGCCAACCGGGTCATGTCCCCCTACACATTCGGGGGAATGAGGATGTCCATGGCCATTCTCCGGCCCGCGATGCTCGACTTCATCGAGATCACCACCAGCCGGGCCAGCCTGGAGCTGCGCATGGAGGAGATGACCGTCTGCGACGGCTCCCCCATCATCGGCAAAACGCTGGAGGAATCGGAGATCCGCCTGCAGTACGGCCTCATCATCGTGGCGGTGAAGAAGGAATCCGGACGGATGATCTTCAATCCCCTGGCGACCTACCGGATCGAACGGGGAGACAAGCTCATCGCCATGGGGGAGGACGAAAACGTGGCGCGCCTTTCCCAGGTCTGCCTGACCTGACCGGACCGCCCTCCGCCGCCCGGCCGAAAGCGCCCCGCTCCGGTTTTCGACTCTCCAGGCCACGACATCCTGCGGAAAGAAAAGAGGGGCAGAGCCGCCCTCGGCTCTTCAGAAAATCCCCGCCTCGCATCCGCCGGCCAGGACCCCTCCCAGCTCCCGACACTGTTCCAGGACCTCCTCCTTCAGGACACCCCTGGAGATCACCGGCTCGAAGACCCGCTTGAACTTGTACCCCAGGGCGATTCGCTCGACCGCCGCCAGGGCCCCCGTCCCGTCGTTTCCGGCGCTGATGAAAACCGCGTAAGGCTTTCGGAACACCTTGTCCTGCGCCGGATAGAAGGTCCGGTCGAAGAAGTCCTTCACGGCCCCGGCCATGTAGCCGAAATTCTCCGGCGTCCCGACGGCCAGGCCGTCGGCGGACAGAAGGTCGTCCAGGGTCGCCTCGCCGGCCCGCTTCAGGACCGCGACGGCGCCTTCGATCCGGCTTACGCCCTCCGCCACGGCACGGGCCATCCGCTCCGTGCTGCCCGTCTGGGAGGCATAGACGATGAGGATTCTGATCATGGGAGATTCCTTACCAGATCTTGATTTTTTCCAGGAGGGGCTTCTTTTCCTTGAAGGAGTCGGCCATGTCGGAGATGATGTCGTCCAGGAGCTTTCCGGCAGAATCGGCCTCGGACTCCCGGTCGATCACGTTCAGGAGTTTCTTCTCACCCAGGTTCTTGGCCTTGGACCGTTTCATGATCTCGCCGGACCAGAGGACCTCGCCCGTCTCGACCTTGAGGAGCTTGGCGGTGAGGTGGACTTCCGAGTAGAGGACGAAGTTCCCCTTCCGTTCCTCCTGGTAGGTGTGAAGCGTTCCCGTCAGGATGGTGTCGGCGCCCAGCTGTCGCAGCTTTTCCCGGGTCGTTTCGTCGATCATCGCCCCGCCGGCCTGCTGGAACTTAGCCTCTTCCATGATTTTCCTCGTGTCCGTCCGGTCCACGATCCGGAACTTGGAGTCCACGAGGGCGGCGGTGAACTTGTCGACCAGGACTTCCCGCGCCAGGTTCGTTCCCGATCCGCGGTCGAAGTTCAGGATGGCGATGCGCTGAATGCGGGCCGCGTCAAATTCCCGTGAGGCGTTGATCTTGTGGATCACCGGCGGGGCGCAGCCAGCCGCCAGAAAGAGAATCAGACCCGACAGGACAAGCAATGACTTCCTTCCCATATTGCGCCACCTCCCCCGATCGTTGAATGGTCTTCTATCTATCCGCAGAGGCACGGCTTGTCAATCGCCGCGTTGCAGGACGTCCCGCTGGAGCGCAGGGGGATGGATCTGCAATTTGCCCATCCTCATGAGAAGCAGGTCCGAATTCTTTCTGGTCCGGCCGGATAGGCCGGGCGGGAATCGGCCACACACCGGACGGCGGTTGATTTTCCGGGTCGGTTGTGGCAAGGTCAACGGGAACCCCGCGCCGCATCAAAGAATCCGGAGGAAACGCCTGGCCCATGGAGGGAAACCGGCAGTACCCGACCCGCCTCTCGGAAGGTCTCATCGTCCTGGGACACGACTATTTCCACCATTACCTTATGGAAGGCAGAGAGCGGACAGCCCTGGTGGAGGCCGGTGTCTCGGCCACGGCGGATCTCGTCCTCGGCCAGCTCGAGTCTCTCGGAGTCCGTCCCGATTATCTTGTCGTCAGCCACCCCCATGTGGACCACATCAACGGCCTCCCCGCCCTGCGCACAGCCTTTCCGGACGCCACCGTCATCGCCGGGGAGGGCGCACCGGAGTTCCTCGCCCATCCCGGGACGAAGACCTCCCTGGTGGCGGACGACCGTTTCATCACTCAATTTCTCGCCGGCAAGGGCCTGAGGACAAAGCGTCCTCCGATCGAGGAGCCGCCGTCGCTCGATGGATGCCGGATCGTTCGCGATGGGGAGCGGATCGACCTGGGCGGACGGACACTGGTATTCCTGGCCGCCCCGGGGCACTCGCCGGGCAACCTGGCCGTTCACGTCCCGGAAACCGGTGTCCTCCTGGCCTCCGACAGCCTGGGTTATCACCTTCCGAGGCAGGGTTTCTTTCCCATCTTCTTCACCGGCTATGACGACTACATGGCCACCATCGACCGGTTCGAGACCCTGAAGCCCCGCTTCATCGGCCTTCCCCATCACGGCTGCTTTTCGGGAGAGGAGGAAACACCCCGGGCTTTCGCGGAGGCCCGCCGTGCGGCCCGGGAAACCCGGGCGCGAATCCTCGGCGATGCCCGGCCCGACGAGGACATCCTCCGGGACCTCTATCACCGGAGTTACCGGGACGAACTGACCATCTACTCGCAGGAAAACATCATCGGCTGCTGCCGGCTGCTGCTCCGCCGGAGCCGACAATCCGCCAAAGGAGAAACCTCATGAAAGTCGTCGCACTCAACGGAAGCGCCCGCAAGGACGGAAACACCGCCATCCTCCTCAACCTGGTCCTGGACGAACTGAAGGCGGAGGGCATCGGAACGGAGCTGATTCAGATGGCCGGCCGGGCCCCCCAGGGATGCCTCGCCTGCTACAAGTGCTTCAAGAACAAGGACCGGCGCTGCTCCGTCGACAAGGACATGGTCAACGAGGTGATCGGGAAGATGCTCGATGCCGATGGTATCCTGCTCGGTTCGCCCACCTATTTCTCCGACGTGTCGGCGGGCATGCGGGCCTTCATCGAGCGCTGCGGATTCGTCGGCCGGGCCAACGACTACATGTTCAAGCGCAAGGTCGCCGCCTCCGTGGTGGCCGTCCGCCGGGCCGGTGCCGTCCCCGCTTTCAATTCCATGAACCTGTTTCTCCATTACATGCAGACGGTCATGCCCGGCTCGAGCTACTGGAGCCTCGGGATCGGCCGGGATCCCGGCGAAGTCCTGAACGACAAGGAAGGGGTTCAAACCATGAAAGACCTGGGGCAGAACATGGCCTGGCTCTTGAAAAAGCTCCACGGCTGAGGAGGAGCGGCCTCATGAGAACCCTTCGACGGGCCTGGACCCGGCTGGCGGTGATCCTGTCCCTTGCACTCTTTCTGTTGCCGGTCGTCGCTTTTGCCCAGAACAGACCCGCCCCATCGGTCCCTTATTTCGACATTCCGGCTCAGGCGACCCTCTTCGGCGAGACCGTTCCCCTGGAGCGGCGGGATCTGCGGGAGATCCTGGACGAATCGCTCGTCATTACCGCCTATAATTACGAGCGGGTCATCCTGTTGATGAAGCGGGCCGCCCGCTATTTCCCGTACCTGGAGAAAAAGCTCCACGAGCGCGGGCTCCCGGACGATTTGAAGTACGTCGCCGTTGCGGAGAGCTCGCTCCGCACCTATGCGTACTCCTCGGCGCGAGCCGTGGGCCCCTGGCAGTTCATCGAAGCCACGGCAAAGCGAAATGGCCTCCGGGTCAACGCCTGGTTCGACGACCGGCTCAGTTTTGAGCGATCCACCGAGGCCGCCCTGAGTTACTTTGAGGTCCTTTACAAGAAATTCGGCTCCTGGACCCTCGCCGCCGCCGCGTACAACTCCGGGGAGCAGCGGATCACCAACGCCATCGCCACCCAGGGCCAGAAGGACTATTTCAACCTGAACCTGCCCATCGAAACGGAGCAGTACATCTTCCGCATCCTCGCCGCCAAAATCATCCTTTCGAATCCGCAGTTCTTCGGCTACCGGATCCCCGCCAGCCTCCTCTATCCGCCTCTTGTCTTCGACCGGGTGGAGTTCGATGCCCCCCGGGAGATCCCCGTGACCCTGCTGGCCAAGGCCTGTGACACCACCTACAAGGACATCCGGGAGATGAACCCGGAGATACGGGGAGACGCTCTCCCCGCGGGCCGACATAGCCTGTACGTCCCGCGCGGCAAGGCGGAGCGCTTCAAGGCCGCATTGCCGGAACTCCTGGCCAGCGAGCCGTCCAAGAGCGGCAAGGCCAGGCATCCCCGGAAGAAGAGAAGGCGCTGAAAGAGGTCCATCGGAAGGACGTCCCGATCCAGGGCGGATGACCGTCAGGCCGCCCGGAAAGCCCCGTTTCCCCGGACATCCAGCGCTCCGAACAGGGAGGTGCTTCATGTCGTACAAGAAATCCATTTATCTCAGCGCGTCGGAGGACCGGCTGGAAAAGCTGATCGAAGACCGGATGCAGCCGGGAGCGGACAAGGAAAAAATCGACAGCCGCATCTGGGATCTGTTCGGGGAACACTGGTGCGTCATGTTCACCGATCTCTCGGGATTCTCCCGCAACGTCGCCCGATTCGGGATCATCCATTTCCTGCAGACGATCTTTGAATCCCAGCGCATCCTGATCCCGATCATCGAGGACCACGACGGCATCCTGCTGAAGGTGGAGGGGGACAGTTTCCTGGTGATCTTCCGGAACGTCCGGAAGGCGTTGGATTGCTCGATCGCGATGCAGCACACACTCATGACGTACAACGAAAACCGGCCCGAGGAGGAGCGGATTCTCCTCTGCGTCGGACTGGGCTACGGCCGGATCCTCAGGATCGGGGACACCGACGTCTTCGGCGCGGAAGTCAACGCCGCCAGCAAGCTCGGGGAGGACACCGCGAAGGCCTGGGAGATCCTGATGACGCAGGCGGTTTATGAAAGTGCGAAAGACATCCAGGGCCTCGGGTTCGAGGAAATCGACGAGGTTCCGCCGGGATCCAGCAGGGCCTATCGGGTGAAGTACCTCTGAGAATGCCGTTTCGACCTGACCGGCCGGCAAAGGACGAATCGCCCCGCCGTGCGCAGTCATGCACCAAGACAGCGTCACCGTCTTCCAGAGCATATTCTTCCAAGGGCATTTCATCGCTTCCCTTGCTGTCAGGTTTGGCCAACTCCTGGAGACGAACGGACTTTCAAGCGGCTCAGAAAAAAAGATTGACAATGTCTAAAAGAAGGTGTAGCCGGCTGTCTAACGGTCGGTCGGTTTACGAAGAGAAATGCCGACAAGGATAACGGTGTTGCAATGAAGGATAAACTCAAATCCATCGCCATTCAGCTGTTCTACCAGAAGGGTTATCATGCCTGCAGCATCAGCAACATTGCCGAGAGAGCCGGCATTCAGAAATCAAGTATCTATTATCATTACATGAACAAGGAAGAACTTCTGTACGACATCCTGAAGAAAACCATGGATGACCTGAATAAGAGTCTTCACGAAATCATCACAAACACTGAAGGCACCGAAGGTCAATTGAAGGCGATCATCGGGAATCATCTTCATTTTCACATGGAACGACAGAAGGAAGTCATCATTGCGGACTCGGAACTGCGCGGACTCACGGCTGACAACCTGAGATCCGTGATCCGGATGCGCGACGATTATGACAAGAAAATCAAGGAGATCATAAAAAAAGGAATTGATGAAGGAATCTTCATTAACAGGGATCCCAGGGTTGTGACGAACGCGATTGTCACCATGTGCTCCCAGATATCCACCTGGTTCAATCCCCTGGGAAATCTATCCAAGGATGAGATTATTGATATTTACACGAAAATGATTTTTGACGGGTTGAAAATCAAGAAGTAATTTTTTTACCGATATTTAGACCGGCCGTTCGTTCTATTGACTCGGCCGTGGCATTCAACACAAAAAGGCACAACGCTTTTCAGGGCTTCACGCGCCCCGGATCGGCCGGCCGCTTCCGGGTCGCTTCAATCAATGATTCAGGAGGTTAGTAAGATGGAAGAATCGGTACAGTACAGTCGAAAAGGCAACGTGGGCATCATCACGTTCAACAGGCCTCATCGGCTGAATGCAATCAACGAGGGATTTCTCGATCATTTCATGGCCGCCCTGATCAAGGCGATGAAGGATGAAGAGGCCGTCACGGTGATCATGACGGGAGCCGGCAAGTCGTTCTGTGCCGGGGAAGACCTGAAGGAAACATCGTCCGGAAAGAGTTTTGAGAAGTGGATCCGGGAGGCGGACCTGCTTCAGGACGTGCAGAGGCTGACCCTGCGGTTGAACAAGCCGCTGATCGGCATGGTGCGGGGGTACGCTGTCGGCGGCGGCTGCGAATTCGCCCTGAGCTGCGACTTCCGCGTGGCCGACGAGACGGCCAAGTTCGGATTTCCCGAAACGGGAATCGGGCTGACCATCACCCAGGCGGGAACCAAGCTGCTCTCCCAGATCGTCGGCCTCGGAAAGGCAAAAGAACTTGCCTTTACAGGCGAATTCATCGACGCCCAGGAAGCGCTCCGCATCGGTATGGTCAATTATGTCTACCGTGCCGGCGAACTGGAAGAGAAAACGCTGGCATTATGCGAGAAAATCGGCAGGCGCTCTCCCCTTTCCCTCCGGCTGACCCGTTCCGCCATCGATCTCGGTCTCAACTGCGGTTTCGACCAGATTCTGGAGATCGAGGCCGCGCATCTGATGGCCGTGGGCGGCGGGGGCAATGAAAAAACGTTCCTTGAAAAGAGGATGAAGGAACACGGGATGAAGAAAGAGTGACAATCGAAAGGCACTATTTTTTTTGAAACGTAGCCTACCGATCGTTCGTTATAACGTACGTTCAGCCATCCAATCGAGGTGCCATGCAAGAAACAGTGAATGGATGGATCCACAAGACCCGGATTCCGTCTCGAAAAGTGGAACAACATGGATTAGCATAAAAAATTGCTGAAGGGAGGCCTTCAATCCTATGCAAAGCAAGAATGGCGCAAGCCTTTGGATCATTATCATGTTCGGTGTCGCCGTATTCTCCATGCATTTCGGCGCATCCTGCATGCTGTGGCCGGTAACCTGGGGCCAGCAAAGCGGAAGCTCGGTCATTCCCGCGGCCCTGGGCATCATCATCACGGCGATCATTTTCCCCTTCCTCGGCTATCTGGCCATTGTCCGCGGGGAAGGATCCTTCTATGCGCTGGCAAGCCGGATCAACAAGAAGTTTGCCTTCATCTTCGGGGGGTTGACGGTGGCCGTCCTGGGACCGCTGTTTGTCATCCCCCGGATGAGCGCTGCTTCCTGGGAAGCCATCTGCAAGATCGGGAACTGGAATTCCGACCAGATGCTGCCCGCGCTGATCTTTGCCATCGTCTATTACCTCATCACCTACTGGTTTCTGTTCAAACTGGATGAGGTGCTTCCGAAAATCGGGAAGTATCTGGTTCCCGTTCTCGTGGTCACCATCATCGCCGTGGTGGCCAAGTCTCTCCTCTCTCCCATGTCCGAATGGATGCCCAAGCTCTACCCGGAAAGCGGATTCGCCTATGGTTTCATCAACGGATACCAGACGATGGACCTTCCCGCCGCGCTGATCTACGGCGTGATCATCATCGCCGACCTGAAGGCCAACAAGATGGAGGGACGCAAGCTCAGCAAGTACCTTCTCATCGTCGGCGCCATCGGTTTCGGACTACTGGCCATGAGCCACGTCCTCCAGATGTTCGTCGGGGCCTCCACGGGTTACCTCTTCAAAGACGTAACCTACGCCAAGCTGTACGCGACCATCATCCTCAAGCTCTGGGGCGTCGTCGGCGGAACCGTCTTCAACATCGCCCTCTTCCTTGCCGCCCTCACCAGTGCCGTGGGCCTTGCCGCAGGCACGGCCGCCTATTTCGAGGAGGCGAGCGAGAAGAAGTGGTCTTACAAGAGCGTGGCGGTCATCACGCTCGTCATCAGCGCCCTGATCAGCTCCTTCGGCCTGACAACAATCATCAAGCTGACCGCTCCGATTCTGAGTCTTGTCTATCCCCCCTGTATCGCCCTCGTGCTCGGTTACGTCATTCTCGGGAACAAGCGCTACGGAATCATCGGAGGAGCGACGATCGTGGCCTTCGCCTGGGGCTGCCTGGACTGTCTCATCGGTTACCTTGAGCTCGCCAAAGTCGATCTTACGGGCATGAAGGCGCTTTACACTCTCATGCCCGGAGCCGATTTCGGACTGGCCTGGCTCATTCCGACGATCATCGGAGCGGTGATCGGATATTACCTGAAAGACAGGAAGGACGAACTGGCAGTGGCCAATGCTTCCTGAAGCAGCCATAGAGAATCGATCATACATCCCGGGCGTCCCGCAGGGGATGCCCGGGACAATGCACCCACGAAGGAGGTTGCCATGGGTGGCGCATTACAAGGAGTCCGGATCCTTGATCTGACTCATGCCTACAACGGCCCGTTCTGCACGATGCACCTTGCGGACCACGGGGCCGAGATCCTGAAAATCGAAAAACCCGGCGTCGGGGACATGACGAGGGAGTGGCCGCCCATCCGGAACGGCGAGAGCGGCTACTATGCGGCGATCAACCGCAACAAGAAAAGCATCAGCCTGGACATCACAAAAGACAGGGGAAAGGAAATTTTCAAGACGCTGGTCAGAACGGCCGACGTGGTGGTGAACAATTTCCGGCCCGGCACGATGGACCGCCTGGGTCTCGGATATGACGTGCTGAAAAGCATCAATCCCCGCATCATCCTGGCCGAAGGCTCCGGGTTCGGCCAGTACGGACCGCTGAAGGACCGGGCCGCCTACGACGTCATCGCCCAGGCGATGGGCGGGCTCTGCGATATCACGGGGGATGCCGATGGACCCCCGATGAAGCCGGGAACGGCCATCGGCGACAACTACACCGGCACATACCTGGCCCTCGGAATCTGCATGGCCCTCTTCAATCGGGAAAAAACGGGCCTCGGGCAGTGTGTGGACGTCGCCATGCTCGACACGATCTTCTCCATCCTGGAGAACGCCATTCCCGTCCTGGCAGTCAAGGGAGAGAGCCTCAAGAGGAACGGGTTCATCGATCCGGCAACCAGTCCTTATGACCTTTTCCCCTGCAGGAACGGGCACGTCGTCATCGCCGCGGCGAACAACAACACCTTCAACCGGCTCTGCGAAGCCATGAACCGGACGGACCTCATCGAAAACGGGAAATTCTCCAACAACGACCTGCGCTGCACCAACAGGGAGGATTTGTCCGTCATCATCCGGGCATGGACGTCGGGCCGGGACAAGGAAGAAATCGAGTCCTGCCTTACCGGGAAGGGAGTGCCCGTATCATCCATTTACTCCGTGGAAGAGATAGCCAGGCACCCGCAGATCGAGGCCCGGGAAATGCTCGTCGAGATCCGGCACCCGGTCATGGGGCCCCTGAAGGTCCAGGGCGTGCCGATCAAACTGTCCCAGACGCCCGGCAGCGTCCGTACGCCCTCCCCCATTCTGGGCGAGCACACGGAAGAGGTGCTTGCGTCCGTCGGCATCCGTCCGGAGGAAATGCCCGGCATGAAGGAAGAGGGGATCATATGACCGGTCCGAAAGGACCGGGCCTGCAGCCGGCATGCAGGAATCCGCTATCACACGCATCTTCCATCTCTCTCAAAAGGGTTCAAATTTTACAGATGATCACCACTCTCGAGTGAACCGACAAAAGAAAGGGAAATAACGATGAAAAGAATATTGGTTACGACATTGTCGCTGTGCCTCCTGGTCTTCACGGCCCTTCCCGCTTCAGCCGCGGAAGCGGCGGCCGAACAGCAGGCCGCGGTAAAACCGACAGGCGAAATTTCCGTTGACGTCATGAGCAACTACATGGTCAAGGGTATGCAGCAAACCCGCAACAGCATTGTCATCCAACCTTCCATGACCCTCGAGTACAACGGATTCTCAACCACGATCTGGGGAAATCTGGATACGAATCCCTACCAATCGAATGCCTGGAGCAGCTCCACGGCCAATACATCGAGCAACTGGACGGAAACGGACGTGATCCTGTCGTATTCCCGCTCCTTCGGACTGGTGAACGGCAGCGTGAACTACGGCTACTACGCGAACGCCGCCTCCAACAACGGGCTGTCCGATTTTCGCGACCAGCACGAGGCATGGATTACGACCGGGTTGAATGTTCTGCTGAAGCCCACGCTGAAGGTCTATTACATGTTCGGGAATTCCATGGACAAACGGTTGTATCTCAACCTCGGCGTTTCCCACAGCTTCCCGCTGACCCAGAGAGTTTCCTTTAAATTGAAGGCGACGGCCGGATACATGGTGGGCCTGGCCGATCCCGATCTGCTTCGGACCAGCCGGAACAGAACCGACAGCCAGGGAAACGTCCTGAGCGAGCGGTACAACAACCTCCTGGACGGCATCCTGACGGCCAGCCTGCCCGTGAAGGTGACGGACCACATCACGATCACGCCGAGCGTGTCGTATTCGCTCCCCCTCAGCAATGATGCAAAGTATTACATCAAGGCCAACGGAATGACGGACCAGTCCTTCAGCGACAGGGAGAGTTCGTTCTTCTATGGCGGGGTTAATTTTACTTACAGCTTCTGAAATGATCCTGCGAATGGAGACGGCCCGGCGGTGAGAGAGGAAGAGATACCGGCTGCATGGAGCAGGGCGGTACATCGGCCGCCCTGCCCCTCGCGCCGGCAATTCCGGAACGGTCGCCCCGCCCCGGAATCGGTGAAAGGGACAGAATTTAAACCTCCCCCCCCGGCATACTTTTCACGTATGCCGCAGCGACGCCGGATGCAGCGCAACGCTGCATCCGGTTTTCTTTGGGGCCGTTCCCAAGCTGTCCCCAAAGAACCCCCTATGTCCCGGGCCGCGAGGCGTACCACTCTCTGCCGCCCCTCCATGAAAAACGTGCGCGGCGATCTCGAAAAAGGCCCGCAGACAAGGCGCGCAAATCCTGAGAGCCATCTCCAACTACTTGAACAGGGAATTAGCGATTTGCTGAATATACTTCGCCGTGGTTTTCCCTCCCCGTACGCCGCAGCGACGAAGGATGCGGCGCAACGCAGGATCCGGGTCCTTTTGCGTGATCGCCAGACGGTCCTTTTTCAGCAGCCGCCTAGAAGATCCCCAGTTCCTTCCCCAGTTCCCTGAACAAGGGCGGGAACTCCGGCTGGAAGTTCAGAAACACCGGAATCGGATACGAAGCGCCCACCTTTTTCCCGGCCTCCCGGAGATCCGCCGCCAAATCCGTGAGCGCCGTTCCCGGGATGGAGAAGACCATCTCGTCGTCCTGTGTCAGGGAGAAGACGCGATCCCCCGTGCCCGGAACGGCGATGCGTGCCTCCTGTGTCCGGAAAGGCGCCAGCAGGTATTCCGTGCACTCCACCTTCCCCCCGAAATGGCCCGCAACGCGCTTCCCGCTCCGGTACGTCCAGGCGTGGACGAGCCGCATGAGCTGAGCCGGGTTCCCGTAGAAGGCCACGGTATCCGGCTCGAACGCCGCCCGCTGCAGGGGGGCCAGCAGGATGGCCTCATACTCGTTCTTCCCGAGACGGACGATCGTCTCGGCCTCCATGCGTCCGATTTCCTCGCTCCGGGAATAGCTTCCGCCACAGAAGAGCCGGGCCAGGGCGGACGCGGAGTCTTCCGCATCGCTGAATCCGAAGGCGATGGCCGCCGGGACGCAGACCAGGTCCTCCTTTGCGAGTCCGACGGTCCAGCCGTAGACCCGGGCCATGGTAACGGCCTGGCAGACGGCCACCCGCTTGCCCATCGCCGTGGAGGGCCGGCGGGTCTTTTCCGGAAAATCCTTTTTGTCCTTGAGGAATTTAACCGCCACCGGAAACGTCCTGAGCCGCAGGGTGTTCCGGATGGACTCCGCCGCTTCGATCCGTTGCTGGCTGTCCATTGCGTCCTCCTTTTGCGATGCGCGAATTCTCATGAACCGGGATCGTATCGAAAGCGATAGCCGATCCCGGGCTCATTGATCAGATAGCCGGGGCGGGCGGGATCTTCCTCCAGCTTATGCCGCAACTGGGTCATGTACACGCGCAGATACTGGGTGTGTTCGACGCAGCTCGGTCCCCAGACTTCCTTGAGCAACTGCCGGTGGGTCACCACTTTGCCGGCGTTCCGCACGAGATAGACAAGAAGCTTGTATTCCAGGGGCGTCAGGTGAACTTCCCGGTCGTCCCGCCAGACCTGCCGTTTTGTGAAGTCTACCTTCAGGCCCTCCGTCATGAACACCGCTTCCTGCAATCCGCCTTTCCACATGTCGGCATGGCGGATTGCAACGCGGATCCTGGCCAGCAACTCGCCTACACCGAACGGTTTCGTCAGGTAATCGTCGGCGCCGGCATCGAGAGCCCGGATCTTGTCATGCTCCTGCTCCCGGGCAGAGAGGACAATGATCGGCACCAGAGTCCATTCCCGGAGTCTTCGGATCACTTCCAGGCCGTCCACGTCGGGCAGGCCGAGATCGAGGAGAACGGCATCGGGGTTCCGGGACGCCGCCTGTGAAAGCCCCATCGTCCCCGTCTCGGCCTCCACCAGGCGATAGCCGTCCCCTTCGAGGGCCACCTTGAGGAAGCGCCTCATCTGCACTTCATCTTCCACCAGGAGAATGAGTCCCTTTTCCACCGCTTCGATCCTTGCTCTAACGATCTGCAGCGCCCAACCGGAGGTTCAGGAGTCCCGTCCCGCCACAGGCAACTCGGGATTCTCCCCGAGGGGAAAGGTGAAACGGAACGAGGCGCCTCCACCGGGGCGGTTTTCAACCCAGATGTGGCCGCCGTGCGCTTCCACCGCCGCCCGGCAGATGGCCAGTCCCAGCCCCACGCCGGATCCGACGTCCCGAACTCGGCTGAACTTCTCGAAAATCCGCTCCTCCTGGCCTGCGGGAATCCCGGGGCCCCGGTCGGCGACTTCCACGAGGACATCCTTTTCCCGTGCCTGAACCGACAATTCGACGGGTGTGCCCATCGGAGTATGCTGGGTGGCATTCTCCAGCAGGTTCGTCAGAATCTGTTCCATCAAGAGCGGATCGAAGAGGATCAGCGGCAGGTCTTCCGGAATCCGTACATAGAGGGGATGGCCTTTCAGGCGGGTTTGAAGCCGCCCGATCACGGCGCCGGCGATCTCCTCCATGGACTGCCAGTCCCTGCGCACCTTGACGGCGCCCGACTCCAGGCGTGTCAGAGAGAGCACGTTTCTGACGATCCGGTGGAGGCGCTCCGCCTCGCCCTGAATGGTCCCGGCCAGTTCCTCCCTCTTTTCCGCCGGAAGGCGGTCACCCATCCGGAGCAGTGTATCGGCCGCCCCCCCGATGACGGCCAGGGGGGTTCTCAGGTCATGGGAAACAGCGTTCAGGAAAACGTTCCGGAGGGCCTGTGCCTCTGCATTCATCCGCTCCCGGTGGGCTTCCTTGGCAAGATTGACGCGCTCCATCGTCATGGCCGTCTGGTTGGCGAAGGTCTCGAGAAGATGGACCTGCTCGGGGTCGAACCATTCCCAGGGATCCGCCGGCAGAATGCCGATGACACCAACCGGGCCCGACGAGGCGATCATGGGCAGGTACAGCGCCCGCGCCCCCGGCAGCGTCTGGGTCCCGAGGCCTGCAGCCTGGCGATTTTCCAGGACCCACTGCGCCACGCCCATTTCCTTTTCATCCAGGCTGTAGGTGTCGGCCCCTCCCGATAGTGCGACAAGCCGTCCCTCTTCGTCGGAAAGAAGGATGGCCACGGAACTGCGGAACACGCCGCCGATGTGCCTTGCGGCAACGTCGCCGATTCCATCCTTCTTTCTCAGGCGTGCGAGATCGCGGCTCAAGCCGTAGAGGGCCGCTGTCTTCCTTTCCCGCCCCCTCGCCGCCTCGGCCTGCTCGCGGACCCGAAGGGTCAGCCCACTGATGACCAGGGCCACGACGAACATGACCCCGAACGTTACGATATATCGGGCATCGGCCACAGCAAAGGTATAGTAGGGGGGAACGAAAAAGAAATCGAAGGCCGCAACGCTGAAAAAGGCGGCCAGCAGGGTCGGCCAGCGGCTGGTACGAACGGCCGTTGCCACGATGCCCAGGAGATAGATCATGGCCAGATCGAGAAGTTCAAGGTAGGGAAAAAGAATAGCCGAAAGAACCGTACTCGCGGCGACCGCGGCCGCCGCCCGGATCCATTCCGAGGCCTTCCAGGCCGTCGGCGGCCTCCGGCCGGCCGGCCGGGAGTCCTGCTCCGGCGCGTCCCCGGTGATGACATAGACGTCTATGTCGCCACTGCCCCGGACGATTTCATCCAGCGGGGATCCCAGGATTTTGTCTTTCCATCGCGCATGGGTCGGCTTGCCGACGATGATCCGGCTGACGTTCCGCGACCGCGCATAGCTGAGAATCTCCTCGCTGACGCGCCTCCCCGTCAGCGTCACCGCCTCCGCACCAAGACTTTCCGCCAGGCGGAGGTGTTCCGCCAGGAGCCTCTTGTCTTCCGCCGTGGCCCGGACGTGGGACGGGGCTTCTACGTTCACGGCCAGCCATTCGGCGCGGAGCCCGGCCGCCATTCGCCGGGCCGCCCGGATCAGCCGGACGGAGCGTGGATTGGGTCCCACGCAGACCAGGATCCTCTCCGCCACAGGCCAGATTGCCCGCACCCCCTGGTCCCGCCGGTAGCGCTGCATCTGCTCGTCGACGCGTTCAGCCGTCCGGCGCAGGGCCAGTTCCCTCAGGGCCAGCAGGTTCCCCTTCCGGAAAAAGTGATCCATGGCTTTCCGGGCCTGCTCGGGGACATATACCTTCCCTTCCTTCAGACGCTGCAACAGGTCGTCGGGAGGAAGATCGATCAATTCGATTTCCTCGGCTTTATCCAGGAACGAGTCCGGGACGGTCTCCCGGACGACGACGCCGGTGATCTGGTAGACGATGTCGTTGAGGCTCTCGAGGTGCTGGACGTTGACGGTCGTATAAACGGAAATTCCGGCGTGGAGCAGTTCCCGGACATCCTGCCAGCGCTTCCCGTGGCGGGCACCGGGAACATTGGTGTGGGCGAGTTCGTCCACCAGGAGGATGGCGGGACGGCGGGCCAGAGCTGCATCGAGGTCGAATTCCCGGAGGTTGCTTCCCTTGTAGGAATGGTTCCGGCGGGGAAGCGTCTCGATCCCTTCGAGGAGCTGTTCCGTCTCCCTGCGGCCGTGGGTCTCCACGATCCCGGCCACGATGTCGATGCCTTCCTCCCGCTTTTTCCCCGCGGCTTCCAGCATGGCGTAGGTCTTCCCCACGCCGGGGGCGGCACCGAAGAAAATCTTCAGTTTCCCCTGCCGTCGCTGCTCCTCTTCCCGCTTCGCCTGATCGAGAAGTGCATCAGGGTCGGGTCTCCGGTCTTCCATGCCCGTGCATCCTGAATGGGATCGTCGCTGCTACGGAATGCTGCCGGTAGTGTAACAGAATCACCGACGGGCATCCATCGCCATGTTCAACTCCAGCACCGGGACAACGGGTTCTCCGAGGATGCCGAGTTCCCGCTTCCGGACGCGGGCAAGGACCATTTGCCGCACGGTTTCCTCGTCCAGCCCCCGAGCCCTCGCCACCCGCGAGACCTGGTAAAGAGCCGCCGCCGGACTGATATGGGGATCGAGGCCGCTGGCCGACGCTGTGACCAGGTCCACGGGTATTGCTTCCTGTTGGCCGGGATCGGCCCAGCGCAGCGCGTCGATGCGCTCCCGGATGACCTTTACCAACGCGGGATTCGACGGTCCCAGGTTGGAACCGCCCGAGGCGGCCGCATTGTACGGGATAGGACCGGTCGCCGAGGGCCGCCCCCGGAAATAGCGCGGATCGTCGAAGAACTGCCCCACCAGGGCGGATCCGGCGGGACGGCCGCCACGCAGGAGCAGGCTCCCGTTCGCCTGATGCGGAAAAAGCAGTTGGGCAAGGCCGGTCACGGCCAGAGGATACGCCACCCCCAGGAGCAGCGTCATCACGAACAGGACGGTTACGGAAGGACGGAGCAGGGCTTTCATGGCCTTTTTCTCCTCATATCAGATGCAGGGCTGTCAGGAGCAGGTCGATCAACTTGATGCCCACAAAGGGTGCGATCAGCCCCCCCGCACCATACACCAGTAGGTTGCGGCGGAGAACCGCGGCGGCACTCGCCGGCCGGTACCGGACCCCTTTCAGGGCCAGGGGGATCAGGGCCATGATGATGAGAGCGTTGAAGATGACCGCCGACATCACCGCGCTCTGCGGCGTGGCCAGGCCCATGACATTGAGCGCCGCCAGGGGCGGATACATGCCGGCGAACGCGGCGGGAAGAATTGCGAAGTACTTCGCTGCGTCGCTGGCAATGCTGAACGTGGTCAGGGTCCCCCGGGTCATCAGGAGCTGCTTGCCGATTCCAACAATTTCAATGAGTTTCGTCGGGTTCGAATCGAGGTCCACCAGGTTGCCCGCTTCCTTGGCGGCCTGGGTGCCCGTGTTCATTGCCACGGCCACGTCGGCCTGGGCCAGGGCCGGCGCGTCGTTGGTTCCATCACCCGTCATGGCCACCAGATGTCCCTTTGCCTGGTAATCCCGGATCAGTTTCAGCTTCGTCTCCGGCGTCGCCTGGGCCAGGAAGTCATCCACGCCGGCCTCCGCGGCTACGGCCGCAGCCGTCAACTGGTTATCCCCCGTGATCATCACCGTGCGGATTCCCATCCGCCTCAGCTCCGAAAACCGCTCCCGGATCCCCCCCTTGACGACATCGGTCAGCCGGATTACGCCAAGGATCCGGTCTCTGTCGGCCACCACCAGCGGCGTGCCTCCGCTCCGGGCGACTTCTTCCGCCATGGCACGGACCTCCCGGGGATAATCGCCTCCCTGTTCCTTCATCAGGTCTTCAATGGCATCGGCAGCTCCCTTGCGGATTCTCCTGCCGTCCAGGTCAACGCCGCTCATGCGGGTTCTGGCCGTAAAAGGGATGAAGCGGGCACCGAGCCCCCGGACGTCCCGTTCCCGGATGCCATACTGATTCTTGGCCAGGATGACGATGCTCCGCCCTTCGGGCGTCTCGTCGGCCAGGGAGGCAAGCTGGGCCGCGTCGGCAAGGGCCCCGGCATCCACGCCGGCAGCGGGAAGAAAGGCCGTCGCCTCCCGATTCCCGAGTGTAATGGTCCCCGTCTTGTCGAGGAGCAGGATGTCCACGTCTCCGGCTGCCTCGACAGCACGGCCGCTCATGGCGATCACATTGGCCCGGATCATCCGGTCCATGCCGGCGATGCCGATGGCTGACAGGAGCCCCCCGATGGTCGTCGGGATCAGACATACGAGCAGAGCCGTCAGCATGGTGACGGTGACCGGGGATCCCGTTCCGGCGACCCTGACAGCGAATATGGAATAAGGAAGGAGCGTTGCCGTGGCCAGCAGAAACAGCAGCGTCAGACCGGCCAGGAAAATGTCCAGGGCAATCTCGTTCGGAGTCTTCTGCCTTTTCGCCCCTTCTACCATGGCAATCATCCGGTCGAGAAACGTGTCGCCGGGATTCGACATGATGCGGATGATCAGCCAGTCGGACAGGACGCGGGTCCCGCCGGTCACGGCGCTACGATCGCCGCCGCTTTCCCGGATGACCGGTGCGCTCTCGCCGGTGATTGCACTCTCGTCGACGGAGGCAACACCGTTTACGACCTCGCCGTCCCCGGGGATGACATCCCCCGCCTCCGCGAGAACGAGATCCCCCCGGACAAGTCCGGAAGCGGCAGCGGGAATCCACGCCTCCGCCGGATCGGGCGAGGAGAGGCGCTTCGCCGTCACGTCCGTCCGAGTGCTTCGCAGCGACCGAGCCTGAGCCTTTCCACGGCCCTCCGCCAGGGCCTCGGCGAAATTGCCGAAAAGAACCGTGAACCAGAGCCACGCAGAGACGGCCAGGACGAAGGAGGGATCCTCCTCTCCCCCTCCCCAGAGAGACCACAGGAAGAGAAACGACGTGAACAGGCCGCAGACCTCCACCACGAACATCACCGGCTTGCGCGCCATGAGAAACGGATGGAGCTTCCGGAATGCATCCGCCGCGGCGGTGCGGATGAGGGGGCCGCGGAACAACGATTGGGCTCGCTTCGGATATGCCATGGTATCGCCTCCCCCGGCGGGACTTCAGGATGCCAGGTACTCCACGATGGGACCGAGGACCAGGGCCGGAAGAAAGGTCAGTGCACCGACGAGAAGAACCGTTCCGGCAAGAAAAACGACAAACAGCGGCGTGTGGGTCGGCAGCGTTCCGGAACTTGCTGGAACCGTTTTCTTGCGCGCCAGGGAACCCGCCATAGCCAGGATCGGGATCATGACCGAGTAGCGGCCGACCAGCATGGCGATCCCCAGGGCAAGGTTGTAGAAGGCGCTGTCCGCGTTCAGCCCTGCGAAGGCGCTTCCGTTGTTGTTCGCCGCCGATGAAAAGGCGTAGAGGATCTCTGTGAACCCATGGGGGCCCGGGTTGGCGATGCCCGAAAGCCCTGCCTGCGTAACGGCGGCGACAGCCGTGCCGACGAGGACGGTCGCGGCGGGAGCCAGGACGATCAGGGACGCCATCTTCATTTCGAAGGCATCGATCTTCTTGCCCAGGTACTCCGGCGTCCGGCCTACCATGAGCCCCGCCGCGAAGACGGCAATGACGGCGAAGGCAAGCATTCCATAAAGCCCAGAACCGACGCCTCCGAAGACGACCTCCCCCAGCTGGATGAGCCACAGGGAAGCAAGGCCCCCGAGGGGTGTGAAGGAATCATGCATGGCGTTCACCGATCCGTTCGAGGCGGCTGTGGTCGCTGTGGCCCATAGAGCGGATGCGGTGATGCCGAACCGTGCCTCCTTTCCTTCCATGTTCCCGCCGGCCTGAAGGCCGCTCCAGGCTTGGTCGACTCCGAGGCCGGATAGCGCGGGATTCCCCGCCTGCTCGCCCCACATGGATAAGGTAAGCAGCGGGAGGAAAATGATCAGCATGGCAGCCAGGATCGCCCATCCCTGGCGAGTGTCCCCCACCATCCGGCCGAAGGTGTAGCAGAGCGCCGCAGGCAGCAGCAGAATGGCCAGGAGCTCCATGAAGTTCGATACCGGTGTAGGATTTTCCAGAGGATGAGCGGAGTTGGCGCCGAAGAACCCGCCGCCGTTCGTACCGATCTGCTTGATGGCAACCTGCGACGCCGCCGGCCCGAGGGGAATCACTTGCTCCGCGACCATTCTTCCCCCATGGTCCCGGAAGGGCTGGAGAAGCGGCACGTGAACCGACGGAGCCAGCGACTGAACGACCCCCTGTGAAACAAGAAGCAGGGATAGGACGAGGGATAGGGGTAGCAGGATGTGCACGACCGTCCGCACCAGGTCCGTCCAGAAATTGCCGACGGTTTTCGAAAGGCTGCGCGTCAGCCCCCGAATGAGCGCCGCCAGACTCGCCATGCCGCTGGCCGCGGAGAGGAAGTTCTGGACCGCCAGACCCGCCATCTGGGTCAGTGTTGCCATGGTCGTCTCTCCTGCATAGGCCTGCCAGTTCGTGTTGGTGACAAAACTGACGGCGGTGTTGAAGGCCAGTGCCGGAGGGACAGGGTGGAGCTGCCCCGGATTCAGCGGCAGAAAGGCCTGGCAGCGCTGAAGTGCATAGAGGGCAAGGCATCCCGCGGCATTGAAGAGAAGCAGGGACGCTGCATACTCTTTCCAGCTCATCTCCTCCCCGAACCGGATCCCGCAGATCCTGTAGATCAGCCGCTCCAGGGGGTCTGTTATCCGGTCCAGAGGACAGGGCTGTCCCGTGTAGACGCGGGCCACATACAGGCCCACCGGCTTCACAAGGCAGAGCAGGAGGACGAAAAAAATTACAATAAAAAGCAGTCCCGGCATGCTCATGAGAACCACTCCGGCTTGAGCAGGGCGATAAGAAGATAGGCCGCAAGCGCCAGGGCCGTGAGGCAGCCGATCAGTTGAAAGAGAAACATTACCCACCCCTCCTCACAGTCTTTCGATCCACCTGAGAGAGAGTACGCAGAACCCGAAAAACAGGATGACGATGCCGACGCAGAGAACGTCCATGGTATTTCCCCCTTGTTCATGGCTGTCAGCCTGGCAGAGGGGATATTAAAAAGGTGTTAAGAAAGGCGGGAAAGAATAAAAAAGTCGTCGGTGAGAATCGCCCAGCCGTCGGACTGGCCTTGTAAACGGAAGAATAAAAGGGAAGGTCTCGCTTCAACCCATGATAATCAGCGGCGGATTGCACCGCCTCCTGGGGATGGCAGACAAGGATACGAAATACAGCGGATAAGGCCGTTCGCCGTGCTTTCCATCCTGACGAACAGCAGGGCGTATTGAATCCCTGGATTATTTCGCCGGAGGGGCCGCCCCCGGCAGCGTCAGGCGTCCCTCCGCCTGGAGCCGAACCAGGATGGCCTGGATCTGCGGCAGGGCCGCCTGGGCGGCCCGCTCGCCTTCCAGGATGGCCTGGTGGCGCTTCGTGAAGTCGGCGGAGCCGATGCCGGCCACGTTGGGGCGGATCAGGACGTCCGCCCTGGCGGTCTGGGCCAGGGCGATGCGATTGTACATGATGTCTATGGACTTGAGGATCGTCTCCATGGTGCTCTCGGGAACGGACCGGTCCACCCCCCCGGAGATGTCCACGGCGATGACCACGTCGGCTCCGTAGCGTCGCGCTACATCCACCGCTAGAGGATTCACCGTTCCACCGTCCACGTAGGTCTGCCCGGCGATCCGCGCGGGCTTGAAGATCCCGGGGATGGAGCAGCTGGCCCGGACGGCCATACCCGCGTTGCCCGTTCCGAAAACGATCTCCTCCCCTGTCTGGATGTTCGTTGCCACGGCATGGAAAGGAATTCGGAAGCGCTCGATGGGATTATTCTGAACGGCCCGGTTGACCCAGTTCTCGAGTTTTTTCCCCTCGACAAAACCGTTGCTCGGCAGGGTCAGGTCCACAACCTCGTCCCGCTCCAGCATCAGGGCCATTTTCTGCAGGGTGAAGGCGTCGTAGCCGTAGGCGTAGAGGCTGCCGACAAAGCTGCCGACGCTGGTGCCCACAACCATGTGCACGGGGATCCGGTTCATCTCCAGGACTTTCAGGACACCCACGTGGGCGAAGCCCTTGGAGGCACCCGCCCCGAGCACGACGGCGACCCGCGCGGGCGTGGCGGCCGGCGGGATAACCTTGGGAGCACAGGACCAGGAAAGGGCGCAGACGAGAAGGACCAGCAGGAACCGGCTGACGATGGCCGCCCGACGCTTCGGATCCGACGAGTGTTTCATTCCTGTGCCGTCAAAAGATCGGGAAGGATTCAACCCTGTTCCGGTAAGCCTGCTGCTCCGCATATTTCACGCGGTAGAAGAAAGCCATGTCGTAGTCACCCACGGCGAAAGAGGAGCGGCTGAGAGCCAGATAGGCCTCCGTGAGGTTGGGATCCGCCAGGATGGCCTTTTTCATTTCCGAGATGGCCGCCCGATGATCCTGTGTTCCCGCAAGTGCAAGGCCGTCCCGGTAGATCGACTGGGCGTTCGCGTCGCGCTGGTCCTTCAGACCTCCGTAATAATAGGTCGGACCGGCACAGCCGGCCGCCAGCAATGCCGCAGCCAGAAGGCAGAAACAAGCGATGCGCTTCATGATCCTATCCGCTCCTTTCTTCCGCAAAATTTCCCTTCATAAAAAGACCGGGAGAAGATATCCGATCTTCTCCCGGTTGTCCACGAAATTATTAAGGTTCAGACGACACCCTGTTCCTGCAGTTCCCGAAGCTTCACGGGACCGTACCCGAGATACTTCAGATAGACATATCCATTGTCATAACCAACGGGCCGGCAGACCCATTTCGTCCGGGGCGGCGTCTCCGTGGACTTCCACTGGGCCTGGGCACAGAGGATGGATCCGTAGACCGGGTCCTGGACGGGCGTGAAGACCCCGCGGTCGTGCCAGACCTCGTCCTGCATGGTCTTCCATGGGGAGACAATCTCCGCCACCACAGGCGTGATGGGGGCCAGCCGCCCGCTCTTGGCGTAGTCGATGGACTTCTGCGTCAGCTCCTCGCTCGTGTACTTTACCGTTTCGGGGTTGATCATGGCCTGGTACTTGAGCTGCCAGTCCTTCTTCATGAAGGGGGCCAGGGTCGTCCAGGTGTCGGCCTCCCAGGCATCGTACTTGCCGATGATGTCGACGAAGGCCTTCCACATCTCCAGGCGCAGCCCACCGAGGAAGACACCGCCGTCCTTCGTGGGATAGAAGCCGTAGAGCCACAGGCAGGTGTCCAGGTTGCCGAAGCGTTCGTTGATGACCCCCTTGTCGGCGTACCAGTGGAGCATGTAGTCGTTCAGCCGCTCGTAGGCCTCGGGAGTGGAGATGTCGAGGGCCTGCCCCTCGCCGGTTGCCTCGCGGTAGTAGACCGCCGCGAGAATGCCCAGGGCGGCGAAGGTTCCCGAGGTGGACCAGGCGATCCAGGGTCCCGCCTTGGTGGACGTGGCGTAGGGCATGTCCGCCAGGGTCTTTCCCTCCGGCAGGACCTCCCCTGTTGCATACTGAACGCCGGAACGGGCCTGGGCCACATTGTCGTAGTCGTACTGTTTCCGGCTGCTCTCCGGCCCGAACTGGCCGTAGCCGGTGATGGATGTGAAGATCAGCCGCGGGTTGAGCTTCGCCAGCTCTTCGTAGCCCAGCCCCCAGGCGTCCATGACCCCCGCGGGATAGGTCTCCACGAGGATGTCCGCCTGCCCGACCAGGTTCCGGAGGATGTCCCTCCCCTCCTCCTTCTCGAGGTCAAGGGTAACGTGGTACTTGTTCCTTCCCTCCTGCAGGTAGGCCATCCCCGTCCCTTTATGGAGAAAGCCGTTGGGGGAATAGCTCCGCACCAGGTCGCCCCCGGGGGGCTCGATCCGGATGGTCTCGGCTCCCAGCTCCGCCAGGAGAGACGTGCAGTAGGGCCCGGCCATGCTGCGGGAGCTCAGGTCCAGGACCACGAGGTCGTCGAGGGCTTCCGGCTTCTCGAAATTCTTCGCCGGGTCGTCCAGCGACCGGATGTGATCCGCCCAATCCGCCCATTTTGGTCTCTTGTGTTCTGCCATGTTCGATCACCTCCTCACGATGGCGCCGGACTGGCCGTCCCAGTCCGGGGGCGGACGGCGTCCCTGCTGGTCCTTCCACTTTCCGAGCACGCCGTGGAGATAGAGCTCGTCGAGCTGCGTCTGGTTTCTCCCGAGGATCTTCGTCATGATGAAGTCGTTGTCAAAGCCGACGGGGCGGACGGTCCACTTGATCTTCGGCGGCGTCCGGGACATCATGACCGGAAAGTCGTGCTCCGGGTAACGGCCGTAGAGGGGGTCGTCGATCTCCTTCACGAAGCCCCGCTGGCGCCGGTGGGGATCCTCGTTCTCGTCCTTTGCGTTGTGCAGGCGCGTGGCGGCGAACCCCTTCTGTTTTCCGAGATTCTCGATTTCGTCGGCGCTCTTCGTCCGTGCCCAGTCGGCGACGATCTTGAGGATTGCCAGGGCGTTCTCGTCCTGCAGACGCACGGCGTGATCCGCGAACCGTGGATCCTTCGCCAGCTCCGGTTTGCCCATGGCCTCGCAGAGGCCCTGGAACTCGTCCGGCGCCGGCGCGGCGATGGCGGCCAGCAGGTTGTCCTTGCAGAGGAACGTGTCGGCGGGACAGATGCACTGGTCCCGGTTCCCCGCCGGCCCGACGCCCTTCTGGGCCAGCTGCTGGTAAGGCCAGACCCAGCCCATGGTCCGCATGATGTTCTCGCTCTGGGACATCTCGATGAACTGCCCCTTGCCGGTCTTCCGGCGGTGGTGCAGGGCCGCGAGAACCGCCACCTCCCCCATGAGCCCGCCGTAGTAGTCGCAGATCCAGATGGCCTGCTTGAGGGGAGGCCGGCCGGGAAAGCTCGATATCCAGGCATAGCCCGAAAGGGCCTGGGCGGCGCCGTCGTTGGAGGGCCGGTCCTGCTCCGCGTAGAGGCCCCACTGTCCGAAGCCGTTCTTCTCGATGAAGATGATGCCGGGATTGACTTCCTTGACCTGCTCGTAGCCGATGTTCCAGCGCCGGGTGACGCCGGGGCGCAGGTTGAACTCGATGATGTCCGCCTTGGCGGCCAGTTCCTTGAAGATCTGCTGGCCCATGTCGATGTGCAGGTCCAGGGCCATGTAATACTTGTTGGGGTTGATGTGCATGAACATGGGGGACTGTTCCTTGTAGAACCACCCGAAGGGGTTCAGGGAACGGGTCACGTCCCCCACCGGGGGAAGTTCGATCTTGATGACCTCGGCACCCATTTCGGCCAGGAACGACGGCCCCGAAGGCCCGAACAGAAGCGTACAGACCTCCAGGACCCGAACGCCCTTCAGCGGGCCGGGCCGGGCAAACTTGTTCTTGACGTAATCCTTGAAGACTGCTGCCATAATCCCTCCTTTTGCGGAAAAAAAGACGTCCTCTTTTCCGGTTCCCCTGGTGGCAACCCGAGCTTCACGGATGGCCGCCCTGATGCGGCCCGGGCGGGCTCACCTCCTTTCTGTCTGCGATATTCGGGATTTTCGGCCGGGAGTCCCCCTCAGAAAATCCGTTTTGAGACAACTCCGAGAATAAATGAGAGATGCCGGCTGCAAAACCAGAGCGGTGAGGGCGCGAAGGAGGCAACGGGAGCGGGATGACGAGCGCGAATTGCACCCGGGCCGCCAACGGCCCGGGAATGGTTTCGGACAACGGTTCTTTACAGGCTACTTCTGTGTGAGTTTCTTTGCCAGATCCGGAAGTTCGTTGAGAAGATCCTCCTCACGGCCGATCGGGGCCTTGAGGGAACCGATGGAGAGCGTCCCCATCGTCTCGATGTCGGTCCGTTTCGTCTGCAGGACCGTTGTGCTTCCGAGCGATCCCAGACGACCCGTGACGGACTGCCTTGCCGCCAGCCAGCGGCCCATCTTCACGGCGTCCTTTTCCCGGACCAGGCCGGACTGCTGCAGTTTCAACTCGTCCATGGCCCGGGTCAGGTCCTCCCGGTTGACCAGATCGAAGGAGCCGATCTTGTAAATCTCCTCCCGGAGTGCCTCCGTAATGATCAGGCCCGCAACCTGCATGGGCTGGGTCGTCTCCAGATCATAGACGACCAGGCGCGTTTTTCCTAACTCCGGGGCGGATTGCATCATGGGCATCCACTCGCGGTCCTGCATAGCCGCCTGTCGCCGGTCCGTCATGGCGGGAACTTCGGAGGAAGGCGGAGACGGCTTCTTCACATCGACGACCGGTTCAGGGGATGAAGGCGCCTTCTCCCTTTTCCTCACATCTTTTCCCGGCCTGTCCGGCGGCACTCTTTTGGGCGCCGCCGCCACAACCGCCGGCGTTTTCGGGGGCTGCTCTTTCTCATGCCTCGCTTCGGTCGCGGGCAAGGCCTGCATCCCCGGCGGCCCCATCCGCTCCATGGTCCGTCCCTTCCGGATCGCCGTGGCCAGGAGATCCCCCTTGGCCTGACGAAAGACTTCGAAATAGGTCTGGCGGACGATTTTCCGGAATTCCTCCTTGTGGCTGCCCGTCCCCATCAGGAAGGTCCCCGGATGGTCCTTGCTCTCGAAGACCTTGCCCGTCTCGAGATTGATCCAGAGCGTCTGGAAGAAGAAAAATCCCTGGAAGCCCCGGCGGGCTACGACAACGTAATCAGCGTGCAGAGCCCGTCCGACTTTCCTGGCAGCCTCCCATCCGTTGCGCTGCCATAATATGCGCTCGGGATCCTGTCCCATCAGGACGCCATCCACATCACTCTGAGGAACAATTGCGTAAATTCCCGTGGCCTGCAGGAATCGCCCCAGCGGCTTGACCATGCTCTCTGCGTAATCCTTGTGGGACGTCGCCCAATACATCCTGCCGGAAAGGGCGTCGGAAACCGGCAGGAAGAAGACCCGCAGCTTTGCGGTCGGGGGCGGCGTCGGGAGGGTGTTTACCTTGACCTCGGCGCAGGCCGTCATCCCCAGGAGGAGGATCAGACAGGCCAGGAGAAGACTGCAGCGCTTTCGGGACGACCCGGTCATGGGATACTCCTTTTGTCGTCGACACGGGATTCCGAGGCAGAGGGCTTCGGAGATTTTCTTATATCACCAGTTTTTCATGAAGATCAACTGTCTTCCCGACAAAGAGGGTCTGTGCCATTCCCCGGGGCATCAGGCCGTCCCGGGAAGCGACCGGATGAACCGGGTCATGGCCTCGAGGACCCGGTCGCGGGCCTGCTGATGGGGGATGTGGCCGCAGTCGGGAAGGAGGAGCGCCTCCGCCGGGTCGGCGGCCTGACAGACGATGGCATCCACCTGGCCCGGCGTTCCGTACCGGTCGTCGGCTCCCTGGATGACCAGGAGCGGGCAGGAGACGCGGGGGAGGAAAGACTCGACGTTCCAGTGCCGGAACTCCGCCGACAGCCAGGTATCGGCCCAGCCGGAGAAGACGGCGTCAACCTTGTCCCCGTGGTAGCGGGCCATCCGCTCCCGCAGATCCGTGGTCCGGTAGAGCTCCACGGCCTCCCGGATCCCCCGGAGGGTCTCCTCTTCGACGAAGACATGGGCCGCCTCGGTGATCACCCCCCGGACCCGGTTCGGGTACTCCGCCGCGAAGAGGAGGGCGATGGTTCCGCCGTCACTGTGACCCACGAGGACCGGCCGGTCCAGAGCCAGCGCATCCAGCACCGCCGGCAGGACGTCCAGGGCCTCTTCGTGGAGATAGCGGACCGTCCGGGGAGCGGGAAGCGGATCGGAGCGGCCGTGTCCGAGCCGGTCGTACACGAATCCCGCCGTTTCCGTCCGGGCACAGAGGGTCTCGGGGAAATCCCGCCACTGGCCGATGCTGCCGAGTCCTTCGTGGAGAAAAACAAGTGGAGGGCTGTTCCGTCGGGCCGGGGTGCCGGCCGTCCCGACGGCCTGGACGGCCAGGCGACGGCTGTGAGCAGAGATCTCGAAATACCGCGATTGCATCGGCGGGGTCCGGCCTCCTCATCTTCGGCGGTTTCGGAAACACATCCACGATACCGAAAGTGGCCCTGCATTTCATCCACTTTTACAAGGTAACGGTAACTTCTTAACACCTAAAGCAAATAAGAATTCCGTACAAGATTATCAGGCGTTGTCTCCCTGTTGATTTCACCCTATCTGTCGTCCCGACATATTCCACCCTTCCCTGTCATCCCGACCATTCGACATCTTGAGATCCGCGGCGCCCGCGCCCCGCGAAGAGAACTTCATCCGATGCGGGTTTGCCTGCAGGAAAGACGGAGCCTTTATGAAACATACGCCATTTCTTTTTCTGTGCCCGGTCCTGGTCGCCATCCTGCTGTGCGGTACGGCAGCCGCCGTTTCTCCCCCCGATCCCGGAACGCTGCTCAAGGAATGGAAGCAGTCCGTTTCACCCGTTCCTGACCGCCTGCCGCCGCCCACGATGGACCGGGAGAAAAAAACCGATGAAGGCCCCGTGAAGGATTCGGGGATCAGGGTCCCGGTCAGGAAGTTCCGCTTCACCGGCGCCGCAGGGATCGTCGGGGAGGCCGAACTGCAGGCCCTGGTTAAAGACAGCATCGGGAAACGGATGGGGATGGCCGACCTGCAGCGGACGGCAGCCCTCGTCACCAATTACCTCCGGGAAAAGAAAGACCTGTTCCTGGCCCGGGCCTACCTTCCCCGGCAGGACATCACGGAGGGAATCGTCGAGATTGCCATCCTCGCCGGGCGATTCGACGGGCAGGTCCGGATCGACATGCAGGGCCCCCACCGGATCCGCCCCTCCCTCCTCAAGGGAATCGTCGAACGGGCCCTGCCGGCGGACGGCTCCGCCCGGATGGAGGACGTCGAGCGGGCGGCCCTCCTCATGAACGATCTGCCCGGCATCAGCGCCCGGGTCTCCCTGGAGCCGGCGGAGACGCCGGGCACAACCCGGATCGCCGTCCATGCCTCCGAAGGGCCGATCTTCCAGGGGTCGCTGATCGGCAACAGCTTCGGCTCACGGCACACCGGAGCGTTGCAGGGATTCGGCATGATCGCCGCCAACGATCCCCTGAGAATCGGCGACAGGATCAGGCTCCTCGCGATGGGTGCCGAACGCTCGATCGGAGCCGCCGTCTATTACAGCATCCCTTTCGGATCGACCGGATGGAACGGGACCCTGTCCTATATCAGTCTGGCCGGCAGGCCCGGGGAAGAATTTGCATCCCTCGACATGAAATTCCGGGGTGACGTCATCGGTGCGAAGTTCGAATATCCCCTGCTCCGCTCCCGCCGCGCCGACGTCCGGACGGGCCTGGAGCTGGAGTATCAGATCCTGGGATCGGAGGCCGCCGGCGTCAACATCAGCGACAGGCGGGTATCCTCGGCGGGCCTTTTCCTGTCGGGCAACCTCGCCGATGCCTTCCGGGGCGGCGGACGGACGGACGCCCTGCTCTCGGTGTCGGCGACCCGTGCGGACCTGTCGGGAAACGCCGACGACGAATCCGACGATGACGCGGGCCCCGGAGTGAGTGGCGGGGCCTTCAAGCTGAACTATTCGCTGTCGCGCCTCCAGAACCTGAACCGCCTGGTCTCCCTTTTCGGATGGGTTCGGGGTCAATTCGCCTCGGACAATCTCGATGCCGCGCACCAGTTTCATCTCGGTGGCGATTCCGGCGTCCGGGCCTACTCGGGACTGGAGGCCTGCGGATCGGAGGGGCACATCCTCACCTTCGAGACCCGCCTGGCCCTGCCGTTCACGCCTCCCTGGGCCGCCGCACAGCTCATCGGGTTCATCGATACCGGCTGGATCCGGCTCTACAAGGACCTCTGGCCGGGGGCCATCACAAACGCGACCGGCAAAAACGAATACCGGCTCTCCGGCGCGGGTCTCGGAATCCAGGTGGGGAAATCCGGCCTGTACAGCCTGCGCGCCTACTACGCGCACAGGATCGGCGAAAACGACGGGCGCAGCACCACCGGACTGGATGCCGAGAATCTCGACTCGAACGGCCGCTTCGGCCTCGAGTTCATGCTCTTTTTCTAAAGGAATCGATATGAAACGACATCTTATGCACATCGGCAGGAAGAAGCCGGTCGTTCCCGCGGCCGGCAGGAGACAGGGCCTCGGTGCCGGATCGCTCCTTGTGGTATCGATTTTTTTCATGATCCTGGCGGGACCCGCCCCGGTCTGTGCCCTCGATCCCAACACCCTCCCCGCGGGCGGACGAATCGTCTCCGGCCAGGGCGGCATCACCCGGACCGGCTCCTCCATGACCGTCACCCAGCAGACCGACCGCCTCATCGCCTACTGGAACACCTTCAACATCGGCCGCGACGCCTCCGTCACCTTCCGGCAGCCCGGGTCCTCCAGCGTCGCCCTCAACCGGGTCCTGGACCGGACCCCCAGCCAGATCTACGGCCGCCTCTCCGCCAACGGCCGGGTCTTCCTCGTAAATCCCGCGGGCATCTTCTTCAGTCCCACCGCCCAGGTCAACGTCGGCGGGCTCGTGGCCTCCACCCTCAACATCACCGACGAGGACTTCCTGGCCGGTAACCATGCCTTTGCCGCTTCCGGGATCGCCGGCCGCATCGTCAACGAGGGAACCATCACCGCCGCGAACGGCGGCCATGTCGCCTTCCTCTCCCCGGCCATCTCCAACACCGGAGAGATTGAGGCCACCGGCGGCATGGTGGCCATGGCCGCCGGAGACAGGGTGAACCTCGACTTTGCCGGGGACCGCCTCATCAACTTCACCATCCCCCAGGGGACCGTGGACGCCCTGATCGAAAACGGCGGGCTGATCCGGGCCGACGGCGGGACGGTGATCCTCTCGGCCATGGCTGCCGGCGAGCTCACCCGGGCCGTGGTGAACCACTCCGGCGTCATCGAGGCCAGGACCCTGGAGAACCGGTCCGGCCGGATCCTCCTCCTGGCCGACGGGGACCGGGGAACCGTGGTCGTCAGCGGAACCCTCGACGCCTCCGCCCCCGACGGCGGCAACGGCGGATTCATCGAGACCTCCGCGGCCACGGTGACCGTCCGGGACGACGCCCGGGTCACCACCCGGGCCGAACGCGGCGCCACGGGCCTCTGGCTCATCGATCCCCGGGACTTCACCATCGCCGAAAGCAGCGGCGACATGACCGGCGCCGCGGCAACCGCGGCCCTGGCCAACACCAGCCTCACGATCCGGAGCTCCAACGGCGCCGCCGATGGCGACGGCGACATCTTCGTCAACGATCACGTCACCTGGATCGGCAACACCCTCACCCTCTCCGCCGACCGCAACATCGAGATCAACCGGGATCTCTACGGCTCCGGAACGGCCAGGCTCACCCTGGAGTACGGCCAGGGGGCAAGCGACGGCGTCATCAACGGGACCACGGCGGATTATTTCATCAATGCCAGGGTCAACCTGCCTGAGGGCGAGAACCTCCGCACCCGCCTCGGCTTCGTGGGCGAGGAGAAGATCTTCACCGTCATCACCCGCCTGGGCGCCGAAAAAAGCCGCACCGGGACCGATCTCCAGGGCATGAACGGAGATCTCACGAAAAACTACGCCCTGGGAGCCGACATCAACGCCAAGGGAACCGATACCTGGAACGAAACCATACAAAAACCCCCTGTCCGTTACGGCTTTGAACCGATCGGAGACAATGCGAATCCTTATACCGGCACCTTCGAAGGGCTGGGCCATACCATCTCGAACATCTACATCAAGAATCGCCAGGTATCGTCCGGCGGCCTGTTCGGCGCGGTCGGGACAAGCGGCGAGGTCCGCAATGTCCGACTGTCGGGCGGCACCATCACGGGATCGGGATCCCTGGGCGCGCTGGTCGGGCGCAACTTCGGGAAGGTGATCAACAGCCACAGCACGGCCACGGTAAAAAACACCGTGGAAATGAATGCCGAATACAACGGAACCGGCGGGCTGGTGGGATACAACGAAGGAACCATCACCGGCAGCAGTCACGGCAACGGCAAGGTGACGGGGGTCGGGTACGTCGGCGGCCTCGTGGGAGACAATCGGGGGACGGTCCGCGACAGCAGCAACAGCGGCCCGGTGAGCGGTGACATGTTTGTCGGCGGCATCGCGGGAATCAGCAGAGACAAGAACACGGCGAAAATCATCAACAGCCGCAATTCCGGAACGGTGACCGTCCGTACGGGAGACGGCGGCGGCATCGCGGGACAGAACGAAGGAGCCATCACAAGCAGCGAAAACACCGGCACGATGAACGGCCTGGCCCGTATCGGCGGGCTGGTCGGCACGAATTCCGGGTCCATCACCAGGAGCGGAAACAGCGGGGAGGTTCGAAATCTCCCCGGTACGGACCTGGACGACGCCGGCGGACTCGCAGGAAAAAACGACATGGGCGGCACCATCGAAGACAGCTGGAACACCGGCGCGGTGATAGGTTCCAAAAGAACCGGCGGGCTCGCGGGATTGAATGGAGGCAGGATCGAAAACAGTTACAACAGCGGCACTGTGACCGGAACCTCCGACGTCGGAGGGGTTGCCGGATCAAATATGAACACCGTGACCGGCTCTTTCAACAATGGGAGTGTGACCGGGACATCGTCCGTCGGCGGGCTCGTCGGACTCAACAGTGGCGAGGTAACCAACACCTACAGCACCGGAACGGTTGCCGGAAATTCGTCCGTGGGAGGACTCGTGGGGACGAACGCTGCCGGCGGAACCATCAGGAACAGCTACAGCACCGGCAAGGTGAGCGGAACATCCGAAGTCGGCGGGCTCGTGGGAACGAACAGCGGCACGGTCACCGGCAGCTTCTGGGACATGGAAGCCTCGGGCCGGACGGCATCCGCCGCCGGTATCGGCAAGACCACCACCGAGATGAAGAACCTGGCCACGTTTGCCTCCGCCGGCTGGGATATCGACGACGCCGGCCAGACCGGAAAGGTCTGGCGCATCTATGACGGCTGCACCTATCCCCTCCTCCGGAATTTCATGACGCCCGCCACCATCATCCTGTCCGATGCGAGCAGCACGAGAGTGTACGACGGAACCACCGGCATCAAGAACGGATCGTACGCGTGGACGAACGTGCCGGACGATTTCGACAAAAGCAAGGTCTACGGAACCGCGGTCTACACAACCGACGGCAAAGACGTCGGAACATACTCCGTGACCATCGGCGGCCTTTATTCCGGACAGCAGGGATACGACATCAAGGGCGACGGCACCTCCGCCATCACGATCACCCCCAGGGACGTGACCGTCAGCTATACGGGGAAAGACAAGGTCTACGACGGAACCACGGCGGCCGCGGTCACCGGATCGTCATCGGACATCATCACCGGCGACACCGTCACCTTCAGCCAGAAAGCAGACTTCGACGACAAGAATGCCGGAACGGGAAAATCCATCCACGTTGCCGACATCTCCCTGGACGGCACGGACAGCGGCAACTACAGGCTCCACAATTCCACGGCCACCGCCTCGGCGGACATCACCCCGGCCCTCCTGACCGTCACGGCCAACGACGACCGGAAGCTGTACGACGGAACTGCCTATTCCGGCGGCAACGGCGTCACCTATGCCGGTTTCGTCAACGGGGAAAACAGCAACGTCCTGGGCGGCCTTCTCGCCTACAGCGGATCGAGCCAGGGAGCCGTCCGGGCCGGAACCTACAGCATCGATCCGTCCGGCCTGACGTCGAGCAACTACCATCTCCGGTTCGTCAACGGAACCCTCACCGTTGTCGCCGCGACCCCGCCCGATGTGAACCCGTCCGGCATGACCATGCTGCTGGCGGCCGTCATCGAGACGGCGCGGGAGAACGTCGGGCATGCGGCCGACCTCCGGCACCGCGATGAGCGCATCTTCTTCGCATCCTCTTCCTTCCTGGCACCGGTGATCATCCGGACGGCGGGACCGACCACGACCCTGCTTACCGGCGGGTCGGCCATACCCGATTCCATGGCCGGGACCGCTACCCTTCCGGTCTTTGTGCAGGACGGAAGAGCGGCACCCGCCTTCGCAGGCGCGTTCCAGGTCCGGGAAAACAGCACCGCCCTCTCCCTGACCCGGACGGCATCGGCACCGACCGGGACGGCACCCGGGGTTGCCGACACGGCCCCGGGGATATCGGTTTCCTTCTCCCTGACCGCGGCAAGCGGCCTGACCTCCCGGCTGACGGCGACGGTCACTCCCGACGGTGTCCTCATGATCCGGGCTGGCGATTCTTCCCTGCCCGTCGACGCCATGGAGGCCGTCCTGATGGGCCTTCAGGTCGCCCGGCAGGAAATGGAGACGAAACCGGGCGCTCTCACGTCGGTGGTTTTCATCCGATAAAAGGGATCCCTGACAGCTGGCTCATCGAATTGTTCGGTGGATCGCACAGGATGGAACGATCGAAACAAAAGTTCAGGAGACCGGTCCGGAAGGACTCGCTCAGCCGGCCAGCAGGCCGTGATCCGCCAGAAAGCGGAACACCGCATCCCGGAACGCCTCGGGGTTGTCCGTGTGAACGGGGTGGGCCGCCCGGGGGATCTCCGCCAGGGAACCCAGCGGCAGGCTCCTGCACATCTCCTCCGCCGGTTCCCGAGGCAGGACCAGGCTGTCCTCGCCCCTCACGACCAGGACCGGGCAGGCGATGCGGGGCAGCACGGCGCGCAGGTCGTAGTCCGGGTCGAAGTGGGCGTAGACCTCCCGGTCGCTGAGGGCGTAATACCGGCCGTTCTCCTCCCGCAGGTTGTGGGGAGACAGCGCTAGGAGGCGGTCCCGGTCGGCATGGGCGCTGTTTTCCATCCGCCGGCTCACGAATGCATCGACCGATTCGTACGACTCGGGAAGATCGCGGTAGAGTCCCGTCAGGTATTTCTTGTTCCAGGGCGGCGGGCAGGGCTCGATGTCCACATGGACCAGGGCCGCCGCACAGCCGGGATGCCGGGCCGCAAAGGCCGTGGCGTGAAGGGCTCCCATGGAGTGCCCCATGAGGATCGGGTTCCGGGGAGCGAGGCGTTCGACCACCGCCTCCAGATCCCCCACATAATCATCCAGACGATACGCCGCGGGCCTGGACCAACCACTCCGGCCGTGACCTCGCTGGTCAAGGGCGACGACCCGAAAATGACGGCGGGCCTCCCGGGCAAAGAGATCCCAGACATGGGCGCTGTCGCCGATTCCATGAAGCAGAACCAGGAAGGGCAGTCCGTCTCCCCCCCAGTCGAGATACCGAAACGAAAGTCCATTGACGTCAAGCCATCGTTCCGCCGGTGTCTCCATCGCCGTTCCTCCTCATTCACTGTAACGGCACGCCCTCTCTCACACCGCCTCAACAGCCCGTCAGAAAAACACATTTCCAGGCTGTTCAAAAATGCCCGGATGCAAGGCCCCCGAAGTCCCGAGCCATGAGGCGTACCCCTGGTACGTCGATTGGCGAGGGACAAGGGAAACGCCGCAGACGGGCGTTTGTCAACAGCCTAATAGATATGCGTTCTGCTGACCTCCCACGCCCGCTCCGGGTCAAATCGGGTCAAACGTCCTTCCCGGAAATCGACGACCCCCTGCTCGCCCAGATCGGCCAGGACGTCCCGGATCTCCTCGAGATCCCTGCCGCAGCAGGCGGCGATCTCCGCCACCGGATCCGCGTCCGCGGGCAGCGGCCAGGAGCGGTTCAGATAAAGAATGGCCACCAGGCGGAGCCACCACTGGGACAGCTCGTCCACCAGCGCGTCGGTATGGCGGATCCGCTGGGAGAACTCCTTCAGCATGAACATGGACATCTCGTCGTTCTCCCGGAGGAGGCGGCGGAGGGTCCCGCCGTCGATGACGGCCACATCGCTCTCCTCCAGAGCGCTGGCCGTGGCGGTCCGGGGCGCTTCGAGGAGGGTGGCCATCTCGCCGAAGTACTCGCCGGGGCCCATCTCCGCCAGGATCTTGCGAACCCGTCCGGCCTTCCTCTCCAACCGGATGCGTCCGGCCAGGATGAAATACATGTCCCGCCCATCGTCACCTTCCTGGAAGATCGTGCCCCCCGGCGGGTAGATGATGCCGAAGCGGCGGAAGAGCCGCTCCCAGACCTTCATCCCGGGCGCACCGGGTTTCAGGAGGGCCCTTTCGATAAGGATCAGGTCACGGCGCCGGTAGGAGGCCATCAGTTCCGCGCAGAACAGGAAGATGAGGGCCACGTAGAAAACCCAGATGATCAGGATGACCACGGTCTCCAGAGAGCCGAAGATGATGTGGTAGCGCGTGTAGTTCGCGATGTACCAGGCGAAGAAATGTTTCGCCACCTCCATCAGGGCCGAAAAAACGGCGCTTCCCGTGAAGGCCAGCCCCAGGGTGATCTTGTTCACCGGAATGACCTTGTAGACAATGGTAAAAAAGATCACCGTAACGATATAAGGGAGAACATAGCGGAACAGGAAACCCTTCAGGATGGGAAGATGGGTGAAGAGGCTGTCCGCCAGGACCGGCTGGTTGGCCACCACGGTCGCGACGGTCGTGATCCCCAGGCTCAGGACACCGACGGCCCAGGCTGCCGGGATCATGGCGAAGGACAGCAGCTTCGAAACCACATAGTTCCGGATTGTCTTCGTGCGGTAGATCAGGTTGAAGGCGGTCTCTGCGGCGCCGAAGATCATCGAGGAGAACCAGATGAGGGTGATGAAGCCCACCCAGCCCAGAAGCCGGCTTTTCTCGTCCAGTTGTCCGAGCTGAATCAGGATGTCTCCCGTAAAATAGGGATGGAAGCGCTGGATGCCTTCGATGAGCTGCCGCTGCACCTCCGGGTGGGAGCTGAAGACATACCCCACCACCAGAAAGGTGAGGATGAACAGGGGCAGAAAGGAGAGGATGGCGTAGAAGGCGATGGCCGCCGCCTGGTTCACGTCCCCGTTGTTCTGGTAGTTGATCACCGAATCCACGAGAACGTCCCAGGCGCTGGCGAGTTTCATCTGGATCCGGTGCAGGATGGACCGGGAGCGGTGTGCGCCGTTGGTGGGTCCTTCTTCGGGCGTGGGCGTACGCATTCCCTCAGTCAATACAGCCGCCGTACGGGTTGATGCGGGGATCCCGGGCACAGACCTGGCAGAATACCTTCGTATCCACGTGGCCGCAGCCGTAGCCCCAGAGGTCGAATTTCCGACAGTTCACGCAGAGAGCCTTCTCGCAGCCGTCGCACAGGACCACGGAAGGTTTTGCATTGCAGACGCGGCAGAGCTCGCTCCCGTCGGAAAGCCTGACCATGGGACCCCCTTTCGGCCCGGGATTAAACCACAGCCATTCCCGGGAGTAAAGACCTTTTGCCCGGCAGGAGCGGTGGATCCGTCAATGTCCGGCTTGCAGCCGGTTGCCTCAAGCGGATGTGAACGGGGGGAGATGATGACGGATCCCGATCCATTGAACAGATCAGCAGAAGCAACCATCGAAGTCACAAGCATTCAAAGAGGGCCTCAACCCGCGTCCGAATCCGTTCCACATCACCGTCGGAATAATCCGTTTCTATTTTCAGACCGGGCAGCCCGTGCCGATCCTTCATATGTCCGAGAATTTTCAGTGATTCTATGTTGTATGCGTGACAGGCGTGCAGAACAACATCGACAACCACATCGGGTTTGAACCTCGCAATCATCTCATCCAGTGCGTCAAGACGCCTCCTGTTCGGAGTCATGCAGGAGCAGGGAATCTTCAGGGTGGCTTCCGCAACGGCCCGCAGGGGATCCCCGGTCCCCTCCTCCATCTCAATGGAATAACCCTTCATACCGCCGCAGGCCTCCAACCCTACGATTACTCCTCCTGCTTCGTCGATGATCTGCAAGACCTTGCTTGCGTCGCCGCCGATGGGACAACCTGTCACGAGGACCCGGGGAGAACGGTCGTTCCCAAAGCGGATTCCTTTCGCAGCCCGCTCACCCAGTCTCTGCAGGATCCTTTCGATCACGAACTTCAACCTCTCGCTTTCCAAAAAAGAATCGAGGCCGATGACATCGTATATTTCCCGCCAGTGAGCGAGAGGGGGATGGCAGGCGACCGAATCAAAAAAACGGTTGATGATCCTGTTCTTTTTGTTTGTCTCCAGGATCTCAGCTTCTATCCGATCTTCTGTGATGCTTGCCTGAAACTCCCTTTCCAGAAAGGTCTTGAGCCTGCCGACCATCTCGACCCAGCGATCCAAAGCCCCCGCTTCGTCGGGAAGCTGGGGAAGGTCCATGATGTGGGTAGGCTTGAGATGGGCAATCAATTCGAACATCTTCTTTTTCCCGTCGCATGTTGTTTCGCCGATGATGGCGTCGGATATCTCATAAAGGAGGCACGTATTGGTGCGGATGTAGCCGAAACTGGATTTGATCATGGGACAGAGGTTTGCGGGCAATATCTCTTCCGCGGCAGGGATGGTTCTGCGGGAAGACGCGCAGAGGGAGACGGGGACGGCATCCATGGCCCGGATCAGTTCCACAGGAGCGTAGTTGCAGTATAAGCCAATGATGCGAGCCCCCTGTTCCCTTTTGTTCAACAGGAATTCGAGATAGTGCCCGAGAGGGTCTGAAGCGTGTGGATTGTCGACAGGGGTGGGCGGATCTGCCGGACTATCCTGCATCCGTTTGTTCTCCATTTTTCATCCAGATGTCTTCCAGAGCCGGCAACGCACACGCCGGAGCTCCTATGATCTGTGAGTCTTCAGGCGTGTGAATCGTTCGCCCATTTCTGCTTCGATAAGCGTCCCGGTCCCGGGACGGGTTCCTTATCATTCTTTGTGCCTATATTGGAAATGCGGATATCGAATAGTACGTTACGGAATATTCTAATTATTTATAATTATATCAATCCCTTGTATGTTGACAAACTTCAACTGATGATTTAATTCGTCTTATGCTGTTGTGGACGCAGGGTTGCTGGCGGTCTACAGCGAGGCGAAAGCCGGCGGCGCCCACTGAGCATGTGTGCGACGGCGGACGCATGAAGTCAGCGCGCCAGGAAGCTGCGATCAAGGATTCCAGGATTGTCTACGATGAAAGGCATCCGCTTAAAGGACACCGAAGTGTCGGAAAGGACAGGAGATACATGTTCTCGATAACGGACAAAGCAAATGAAATGATTAAGGAATTCATGAAGAACAGGAAGGAAAACCTGCCGATCCGGGTGATGGTTTTCGAAGGCGGCTGTTCGGGAACCTCCCTGGGAATGGCTCTGGACGAGCAGAAGCAGGATGATCAGGTGTTCGAGGAGAACGGCCTCACGTTCGTCATCAACCAGGACCTGTTCAACGAGATCCAGCCCATCACCGTGGACTACATCGAGACCCCTCACGGGACAGGATTCAAGCTGTCGTCCGGCTTCGTCAGCGCCGGCGGCGGCTGCGGCTCCTGTTCCTCCTGCGG
Organism: Syntrophaceae bacterium; assembly: GCA_013177825.1. Lineage (NCBI taxonomy): Bacteria > Pseudomonadati > Thermodesulfobacteriota > Syntrophia > Syntrophales > Syntrophaceae > Syntrophaceae bacterium. The sequence continues at coordinate 225,028 of JABLXX010000002.1, read as the reverse complement.
TTAAACGGACATCTCTCAACCACTTGCGGTCCGGGGCTGCGGGTCATCCACTCCGCATCCCCGGCATCTATCTTGTTCAGACAATCATGACACCCGGCGGCACAAACCAAAGCGGAAGCAATGCGGCGGACCGACTCTGCCGGGACGGGCGGTTCGGGGATCGGAAGCCCATTTGGCCGATCCGGTCATAACCTGTTCTTATCGAAATCATTACGTCTGATCGGGTTCAGTCATCCCCGCCGCTGATCCGGATGCCGTATTTCTCGATCCGGTAGATCATCGTGGGGCGGCTCATGCCCAGCAGCCGGGCCGCCCTGGTCCTGTTGCCCCTGCTGAGTTCCAGGGCCTGAACGATCAGACGTTTGTTCAGCTCGTCCAGGTTGATCCCGGAGGGAGGCATCACAAAATCCCCGTTGTGATTCGATTCCGGCACGGAATGGTTGCTCTCCATGAAGGCAAGATGCGACTCCCGGATCATGGCATCGTCTTCCATCAGCAGGATGCGCTCGATCACGTTTTTCAGCTCCCGGACGTTGCCCGGCCATGAATACCGGAGAAGCCTCTCTTCCGCTTCCTTCGAAAGCCCATGGAACTTCTTCCCGAATTTATCATTGAATTTGTTCATGAAAAAAAGCGTGAGGGGAATGATGTCGGCAATTCTCTCCCGGAGCGGAGGAAGCTGGATTTTGGCGACGTTCAGCCTGTAGTAAAGGTCGTCCCGAAAGCCGCCGTCCTTGATCATTTTTTCGATGTTCCGGTTCGTGGCGGCAATGATCCTCACGTCGGCCTTCTTTTTCTCCGTTCCGCCGACCCGGTAGAATTCCTTGTCTTCCAGAAACCTCAGCAGCTTCACCTGGGCCGACGGCTGCAGCTCCCCGATTTCATCGAGAAAGAGAATACCCTTGTCGGCGAGCTCGATTTTCCCGCGTTTCCCCTCCGTCAGGCCGCCCGTGAAGCTCCCTTTCTCATAGCCGAAAAGCTCGCTCTCGATCAGGTCCCTGCTGATGGCGCCGCAGTTTATGGAAATGAAGGGTTTCCCGAACCGCGAGCTTCGATACTGGATGGTCCTGGCGATCACCTCCTTGCCGGAGCCGGTCTCCCCCTCCACCAGGACGGTCGTGTCGTAGCTTTTCGCGATGATTCCGGCCGTTTTCAAGGCCTGCTTCATCCCCCCGCTCTCGGCGACAATGTCTTCGATGTCGAATTCCTTCAGGTATTGACGGCGAAGCTCCTCGACTTCTCTCTTGAGCTTGAGATTGCCCAGCGCCTTCTCGATGATCACGTCCAGCTCGTCGATATCGAGGGGTTTCACGAGATAGTCGAAGGCACCCATTTTCATTGACTTGATGACGGTCTTCACGTCTTCGTAGGCGGTCATCATCACGACCACCGTCTCCTGGTTCAGCTTCCTGATCTTTTCCAGCGTCTCCACGCCGTCCATGCCGGGCAGCCGGATGTCCAGGAGAACCAGATCGATGGAGTTGTTTTCGAGGATCCGGATCGCCTTTTCTCCGCTCCCTGCGATCAGCGTGTCGTACTTGTCCGCCATGATGTAATTCAGCGAGTTCTGCAAAAGCGTGTCGTCGTCTACGATCAGAATTTTATAACGGTACATTTGCCAATTCCCTGTTTGTGTTGAATTTGATTAGAAATTCGGCTCCTTCACCCTCCCGGCTGACCACATCGATGGCGGCATTGTGCTGATCCAGGATCTTGTGGACGATGGACAGGCCCAGCCCCGTACCTTCCGCCTTGGTCGTGAAGAAAGGATCGAATATTCTGGCGACATGAGGATCCGCAATGCCGCATCCGTTATCGCGCACGGAAACGAGTATCCTGCGGCCTGAATCGCCTTCCTCATTCTCGAGGGCACTCCTGATGAAAAGGCGTCCCCCCTGCGGCATCGCTTCCACGGCATTGATGACGATGTTTACGAACACCTGCTGGATCTGCTGCGGGTCAAAAATAATCTCCGGGATGTCCCTTCCGAGTTCCAGTTTCACGATGATCTTTTTCTTCTTGAAATGCAGGTCCATCAGAATGACGGCATCCAGAATTGCGCCGTTGATGTTTCCGCGGCTGAGAGCGGGGATCCCCGGTTTTGCAAAATCGAGGATTCCCTTGACCAGATTCTTGATTCTCTCGATGCCGATCAGGGTATCGTTGACAATGCTCTGCTCTTTCTGGCCGACGATTTTCTTGGCCAGCATCTGCACGTTGAAATTGATGCTCGCCAGGGGGTTCCGGATTTCATGGGCAATCCCCGCGGAGAGCTGTCCCAGCGAAAGCAGCCGGTCCATCCTCCGGATGAATTCTTCCGTTTTTTTGCCTTCCGTCAGGTCCTGAATGGAAATCAGCGTGCCGGCTGAATTCCGTTCATTCGTCCGCAGTGACGTGTGGGATACACCGAGAATCAGGACGCCCCCTTCCCTACTTTTGATTCTCACCTCCGTTTCCGTTTCCTTATCGGAATGGATTGCCCTGACGATGTCCTCCTGAAGCACGTATTCCATTCTCTTGCCGAGGAGATGCCACCTGCTCAGATCCAGGATTTCCTCGGCTTTCCGGTTGATGGAAATGATTCTCCTGCGAATGTCGAGCGTGATGATCCCGTTGGGCGAACTTTCCAGAATGTTTTCCGCAATGTTTCTCTCCTGAATGATCTGCTCGTACAGATTCACGTTTTTCAGGATGACGGAGACATGGCCGGCCAGGAGCGTGAACAGGCTCATGTCATCGGGACTGAAGGCACCGGGCTTGTCGCTGACGACGGTCAGAACGCCCGCCACCTTGTCGCCGCCGGCCAGGGGAACGGAGATCTGCGATCGGACGCCGGGAACCAGTTCGACGTAGCGGTCATCGGACGTTACATCGTTTGCAAGAATGGGCGTTTCGTGTTCCGCGGCATAACCGATCAGACCCTGTCCCGTTTCCAGATGGAATTTCTTCCTGCCCGCTTTTGCCGGGCCTTTGTAGGCCGCCATTTTCAACCCGTCGCGATGCTTCAGGAAAATATAGCTCGCCGTTGACTTTGTGATGTTCATGGCGCTGCCGGTGATGATGTTCTGAAGCGTCCGGTAATCCAGTACGGAACTCGTGTTCTTCACAATTTCCTGAAGATAAAGCAGCTGCTTGATTTTTTTCTGGTTCTGCTCGTTCAGCCGGGCGTTCTCGATGATGATGCTGGCCTGATTCGCAAAGATCGAAAACAGCTTGATCTCCGCCTTGCTCAGATCGAGCGTTTCGTATGTCCGGTCCCCCTCCAGTACCCCGATGATGTCCTTCCTGATTTTCAGAGGCGCCGTGATCGTGGAGACGCGCTTCCAGTACCGGTCCATCTTCCGGTCCGTCTCCGTAATCTGCGGATCGGTCTGGGCATCCTTGATGAAGATCGTTTTCCCGGTCCTTACGGCCAGTGTTTCCCTGCACCGGTGGCGCTCGAGATCCAGCGGGAAATTCAGGGCTCTCTGGGTCTCCTCGTAATTGAAGCCCACGATGTATTTGCATTCCAGAAGACCCGCATCGCGTTTGATCAGGAACAGGGCCACCCGCTGCAGGCCGAAAATGCTCCGGGTCTCCTTCACAATGGCGTTGAGAATCATGTCCAGGGATATGGAGCGGGTGAGCAGTTGGCTGATGTTGTGGATGGAAGCCAGGATCCTGTCCTTGGTCTTCAGCTCGAACTTGAGCTGCTCGATTTTCTTTTGCGACGGCATATTGTTTTTCATCGGACCACTCGTCGGTACATCGCCGTTTTCCCAAAAAAAAGGGGAACCTGTAGGACCGAACTCTCCCCAGGTTCCCCCTTCATACCCAATCCGAACGTTTCGCTCATTTCATATTACATTCGGGATCAACTCTCCAGAACAAATTCCCAGCGCCCGAACGTCCGGATGCACGCTTCGAAACCGCCTCACTTTGCCCGGGCCCTTCTCCTGATCGTCTCCGGCAGGAACAGCAGCGGGACAACGGACCCCAGATACAGGACGGCACTGACGCCGATGGCGAACGTCATGGAGGTCGTGACCGCAATGGCACCCATAATCCCGGGAGCGAAGAACGCCGTCATCCTGGCCAGGTTGTAAATGCCGTTCACGGCCGTGGCCCGCACCTCGGTGGGGAAAAGCTCGGACATGTATCCGCCGTACAGCCCGAAAATGGGATAGGTGATGAACGAGAAGATCGGAGCGAAAATCAGCATGGCCGTTGCATCCTGGATATTGACGAAGACGATGACGGCGACGAAGGAGGCCACCAGGGCAACATACGCGGGGGGTTTGCGTCCCCAGCGATCGGCAACCAGCGCGAAGGTGATGTAGCCGATCACGCCGCCGACGTTCAGCCACATGAGGTAATCCATGGATTTCACGATATTCATGCCCCGTTCCGAAACCAGCCAGTTGGGAATCCAGCTCATGGCGCCCCAGTAGGCCAGCAGCGTAAACCACACCAGTCCGAAGGCGCAGATCGTGTTGACCCTGAGTTCGGGAGAGAAAAGCTGGGGAATATTGCCCAGCTTGACAATGCCGGATCTCGCTTCATGGCGCTTCTGCAGCCAAGCCTCCGGCTCCGGGATTGCAAACTTTGCGATGATCGCCATGACCAGTCCGACGGCACCGACATAGAAAAGGGGCCGCCACCCGTAACTGGGAAGAATGAACTTCGCCGAAAAAGCGGCCAGCATGGGCCCGAAGGCGAATCCTGTCTGAATGACCGCCGAGCACATGATTCTCATCCGGGCGGGCATGACCTCCGCTACCAGGGTATTCCCGACCCCCCACTGGGCGCCCAGCCCGATGCCGACCAGAATTCTCAGGGCCAGCATGGATTCGAAGCTGCCCGCGAAGGCAAAGGCAACGGTGAAGACGGAGTACCACGCCAGGCAGTAAACCATGACGCGGACGCGGCCGAACTTGTCCGAAAGCCAGCCGGAGATCAGCCCCCCGACGCCCGCGCCGAGAAGCGGGGCTCCCAGGAGCAGGCCCATCGAGGCCTTCGGGAACTGGAATTCCTTCAGGATGTTGCCCGCGGCAACCGAGAGCAGCTGCCAGTCCATGACGTCGAGGACAAGCGCGAGCCAGGCAAAGATCCAGACGAAAATCTGGGTGGCTCCGATGGGCGCATCGTCCTTGGGAATGGGGATGAACCGTTGGCCATAACTGTTTTCCATTACTGCCTCCTTTCAAATTATGAATAAAAGCATTCATCGGTCGGATGAATACAAAGGCCTTTCATTCCACATGGATGATGCATCCCGCTCCCTGGGTCAGGCCGCCACAGATGGCGCAGGCGGCGTATCCGCCTCCGTTTTCGGCCAGGTTGTAGGCAGCCGTCATCATGAGGCGCGCCCCGCTGGACGTGTTCGGGTGCCCGACCGCAATGGCGCTGCCGTTGACATTCAGCCTCGATTTCAGCAGTTCATACCGGGATGGGTCGTTGTCGAGGATGGGCCGCTCGGAGGCTTCCCCGACCATTTCGTCATAGCGCCCCGCAAGAAACCTCTGATTGGACAGCAGTTTCGTCGAGACGAGAGGAACGCAGGCAAAGGCCTCGTTGATTTCGATGAAGGTCAGGTCGTCGATGGAGAGCCCCGCCGTGTCGAGGCACTTCTTGATGGCGAAGGCCGGGGAGACCGGCATGATGCGGGGCTGAAGGGCAATCGACGACATCGCCACGATCGTGTAGAGGGCATTCAACCCCAGGGCCTCCGCCTTTTCCCGTTTCATCAGGATCTGGGCCGTCGCACCGTCGTTGAGGCCGGGGGAATTGCCCGCCGTGCAGGTAGGGTTGCCGAATACGGGCTTCAGCCGGGCCAGCTCCTCGAGCTTGATGTCCGGGCGGTACTGCTCGTCGATCTCCAAGAGCTTGCTGGAAACGACATTTCCCTTCCTGTCCTTTTTGGTCAGCTCCAGGGGCACCATCTCGCTTTTGAAAAAGCCACGCTGCAGAGCCTTCCCGTATTTCACATGGCTCGCGTACGCGAATTCGTCCTGCTCCTCCCGCGAGACGCCGTATTCGATGGACACGTTCCCCGAATCGACCGCCACCGGCGCATAATCCTTGTATCCGAGCGGGATCAGAGGATCTTCGACGGGAAAAGAGCTGTGCCTTTTCCCTTCCCAGCGAATGCCCCGGAGCAGAAAGGGGACCGTGCTGAAACTGGTCGAGCCGCCGGCCATGATGACCTCGGCCTCGCCCAGCAGAATGCTGCGGGCCCCGTACTTGGCGGCATCCATGCCGGAGATGCAGGCCTGGTCGAAGGCGATGGACGGCCGCTCCGGGGGGATGCCCGCCTTGATCATGGTCTGCCTCGCCACGACCGGCGTGTAGGGATCCTTCGTGTTGGTGGTGTCCCCGTTCCCCCACCACACCTCGTCGATCCGGGCGGGGTCGAGCTTGATCCGTTCCAGGGCATTCCTCATCGGGATGGCGCCCAGGTCATAGATGTCAATATCGCGCAGGGCGCCGCCAAACCGTCCGAAGGGCGTCCGGACGGCACTCACGCACACGATGTCGTCTTTGGTCTTCTGAAAGCTCATTTTCTGCTCCTTGTTCTCTCTGCCGATGGGCCCATCAAAACCGGGGCATCGGGATCTTCGGAAAGGCCCCTCCCGGAAGCGCCCCGTCCGAACCGGACGGAAGACGCCTCCGGGACCGGGATCACTACTTGAGGATCTGGCCGGCGATGATGACCCGCTGGATCTGGTTCGTCCCCTCGTAGATCTGGGTGATCTTGGCGTCGCGCATCATCCGCTCGACCGGATATTCCCTGCTGTAGCCGTATCCGCCGAACAGCTGGACGGCATCCGTCGTCACCTTCATGGCCGTGTCGGAGGCGTACCATTTCGCCATGGAGGATATTTTGGGGATATCGGGGGAATCGGGCTCCATGTCGATCGTGGAGGCCGCCCGGTAGATCATGGTCCTTGCCGTTTCAACCCCCAGGGCCATCTCCGCCATCATCCACTGCAGCCCCTGGAAGGACGACAGGGGCTTGCCGAACTGGACCCGCTCCTTGGTGTACTTGATGGCCGCATCGAGTGCGCCCTGGGCGATTCCCAGGGCCTGGGCGCCGACAGCGGGCCGGGTGTAATTGAAGGTCGTCATGAGGACCTTGAAGCCGTTCCCTTCGCCGCCGAGGAGCCGGTTCTCGGGAAGAAAGACGTCCTCGAAGGTCAGCTCTCTCGTATCGGAGCCGCGGATCCCCAGCTTATGCTCGTGTTTTCCCACGGCGAAGCCTTTGTCGCCCGTTTCGACGAGGAGCATGCTGATGCCCTTGTTTCCCTTCGCCCGGTCCGTGTAGGCCAGGACGGTCACGATCTCGGACTCGCCCCCGTTGGTGATGAAAATTTTCGACCCGTTCAACAGGTAGCCGCCGTCCACTTTTTTGGCGTTGGTCTTCATCCCCGAGACATCGGACCCGGCGCCGGGCTCCGTGATGGCGCAGGCGCCCAGGCACTGTCCCGAGGCCATGCGATAGAGCCAGGCCTTTTTCTGCTCGTCGGTGCCGGCGAGGAGCAGCGGATCGCTCGCCAGGGCCTGGGTGGTCAGGATGACGGACGTGGAGGCGCACACACGGGCCACCTCTTCGACTGTGAGGATGAGGGAGAGCATACCGGCACCGGCGCCGCCGTACTCCTCCGGTACCTGGACGCCCAGGAGCCCGTTTTCGCCTAAGATCCTGAAGGCCTCGCGGGGAAAGGTTTCCGTCGCGTCGACTTCGGCGGCCCGGGGCGCAAACTCGCTTTCCGCGATCCGCCGGACCGAGTCCCGAAGCATTTTCTGGTCATCGTTCAATATGAAATCCATGGTTCTCTCCTGTAAGTTGGCTTCTGATATGGGTTCGCCGCCGTCCCGCTACCTGGCCAGGAAGCCGCCGTCGCAGACCAGGACGTGGCCGTTCACGTAGGCCGAGGCGTCCGAGGCCAGAAAGACGGCCACGCCCTTGATGTCTTCCTCGTCGCCGAACCGGCGCAGGGGCGTCATGCCCAAGAGCGTCTCGTATTCCTCTTTGAAATCGTCTTTATCCAGGTAGGAGGTCATGTCCGTGTGGAAATAGCCGAGGGCCAGCGCGTTCACCCGGATCTTGAAGGGGGCCAGCTTGACCGCGAGGTTCATGGTCAGGAGGTTTACGGCGGCCTTCGTGGAGTTGTAGGGCACCGAGGGGTGCACGGATTCTTCGGAACCCCGGAATCCCATGACGGAGGAGATGTTGATGATGGTCCCTCCCCCCTGCTCTTTCATCCGGTTCGCGATCTTCTGGCTCAGGATCCAGACCCCCCGCACGTTGATGCTGAAGAGCTGGTCCCATCGCTCCAGCGGGAACTCGAGGGTCGGGGCCCCCCAGGTCGCACCGGAATTGTTCACCAGGATGTCGATCTTCGGAAACGTTTTGGACGCTTCCTCAACCATCGCCGCGATTTCCTGCTCGCTGGCCAGATCGCAGGCCAGGGGAAGCGCCTTGACGCCGTATTTGCTCATGATCTCCTGGGCGGCGGCCTCCAGGTTCTTCATCTTGCGCGACGTAATGACAATGTCCGCCCCGGCCTCCGCCAGCCCCGCGGAAATGAATTTTCCCAGACCTCTCCCGCCGCCCGTGACGAGAGCGGTCTTTCCTTTCAGACTGAATCGATCGTTCATCGTTGCAACTCCTTGTCCGGCCGGCTTCCCCGTTCGCCGGGGGCCGGCCCGCATGAACACCGGACTTATTTCTTCGCCCGGCTGATGAATCCGTCGCCGATCACGCCGGACTTGAGCAGCTCCTTGATTTCGTCTTCCCCGTAGCCGAGCGACGCCAGGACCTCCGGCGTGTGCTGTCCCTTGAAGGGCGGGGGCAGCTCGGCGATGGCATCGTAAGCGCCGTATTTCACGGGATTGCCCGCCAGGCGGATCCTGCCCGCCGTGGCGTGGTCGAACTCGACCAGCATGTTCCGGGCGGCGGTGTTCTCGCTGGCACAGATCTGCGGCACCTCCAGGATCGGAGCGACGGGCACCCGCGCCTCGCGCAGCCTGGCCACGACGTCCTCGACGGACTGCTTCCCCGTCCAGTTGTTGATGACGGCCGTCATCTCCTCGATGTTCTGCATCCGGTGGACATTGCTGTCGAACTTGGGATCCTTCGCCAACTCCGGCCTGCCCATCGCTTCGCACATGCTCCCCCAGAGCTTCTCGTTGGAGGCCACGACGCCCACGTACCCGTCCCGGCAATCATAGACGTCGTAAGGACCGCCGTCGGGATGCCGGCTGCCCATTCTCCTGGAGGGCCTTCCCGTGACCGTGTAGGCGGGGACGTTGTTTTCCAGGCAGGTGAAAATGCAATCCACCAGCGCAATGTCGATGTACTGGCCCTCGCCGGTGAGATTTCGGTAGTTCAGTGCGCCCAGGAGCGCGATCCCCCCGTACAGCCCGGCAATCACGTCGCCCAGGGAGGACCCCACCCGCAGGGGCTTGTCCGGGTAGCCGGTAATGCTCATCAGGCCGCCCATGGCCTGGGCCAGCATGTCGTACCCGGGCAGCCTGCTCAGGGGCCCGTACTGGCCGAAGGCGGAGATGGACAGGTAGATGATGTCCGGCTTGACCTTCCTGCACTCCGCGTAGCCGATGGAGAGTTTGTCGGCCACGCCGGGAGCGTAATTCTCCATGACGAAATCGGCGTCTCGAACGAGCCTGAAAAAGATCTCCCGGGCCCTGGCCTCCTTCAGGTTCAGTTCGATGCTCTTCTTGCCGCGGTTGAGGCCGATGAAATAAGTGGATTCCTGCGTTCCCGGGGCGAAGGGAGCCCAGCTCCGTTCGTTGGTGTTCGGTCCCGCATCCTCGATCTTCACGATGTCCGCGCCCATGTCGGCCAGGATCTGGCTGCAGAACGGCCCGGTGTATACCCTGGTCAGGTCGACGACCTTGACGCCTTCGAGCAGTTTCTTCTTTTTGGAATTTTCCGTGTTACTCATATGGTCATCCCCCGGAGCATTGGTTTGTGTGCATTCCGTCCGTCATTTCTTGTAGTTGTAGAAGCCCTGGCCGGTCTTTCGTCCCAGCTTCTTTTCGTCCATCATCTGCTTGAAGAGCGGAGACGGCTTGTACCGCTCCTCCCCCGTCATGGCGTACATGGCGTCCATGGCGAAACCGCAGACGTCGACGCCGGCGAGGTCGATGATCTCGTTGGGCCCCATGGGCCAGTTGCACCCCAGCTTCATGGCCTGATCGATGTCTTCGGCCCGGGCGCTGCCGTTCAGGATCATGTTGCAGGATTCGTTGTAGATCAGGCACAGGAACCGGTTCACGATGAAGCCGGGGATGTCCTTGACGACGATGGGCGTCTTGCCGAATTTCCTGCAGAAATCGACCGTCTGCTCCGCGGTCGCGTCGCCGGTCTTCTCTCCCCGGATCACCTCGACGAGCCGCATGAGGGGGACCGGGCTGAAATAATGGGTCCCGATGACCCGCTCGGGCACCCTGGTCACCGAGGCCAGGGTGGAAATGGGGATGGTGGAGGTGTTGCTGGCGAGAATGACGTCCGCCGGACAGAGGGCGTCGAGCTTCCTGAAAATCTCCTGCTTGAGTTCGACCTTCTCGAACACCGCCTCAACGACCAGGGCGGCGCCTTTCACCGCCTCCTCCATATTCGTCGCCGTGGAGAGGCGGGACAGGATTTCATCGCCCTGCGCCTGGGTCAGCGATCCCTTGGTGACCTTGCGGCCGATGAAATTTTTGATGCCGCCCAGCCCACGATCCAGAAAATCCTGCGCCGTATCGATAATGACAACATCGAATCCGCCTTCGGCCGCGACCTGCGCAATGCCGGACCCCATGGTCCCCGCACCGATAACCGCAACTTTATTGCTCATTTTCTTCTCCTTGCTCCTGGTTCGTTGGATTCGTTATTTCTTGGACACGAACGCCGTCATCAACTGCTTCTGCTCCTCCGTTGTGAAGCAGAGGGCAAAGCAGTCGATCTCGAACATGGATGCCGTTTCGAGATCGGTCTCCGTTCCCCTGTTGATCGCCGACTTGATGAGGGACAGGGCGACGGGGCTTCTGCCGGCAATCTGCCCGGCGATGGCCGTCGCCTCCGCGACCAGTGTTTCTTTTGTGAAGACGTGGTTGACCAGTCCCAGGGCCAAGGCCTCCTGGGCGCCGATGATCGCACCGGTGTAAATCAGCTCCTTGGCCTTTCCCGCGCCGATCAAGCGGGGCAGCCTTTGCGTCCCGGCTGACCCGGGCATGATTCCGAGGGTGATCTCCGGGAGGGCGAACCGGGCTTTTTCGGAGGCCACCCGGAAATCGCAGGCCAGGGCGTACTCCAGACCGCCGCCGAGGCAGAAGCCGTTGATCGCGGCGATGACGGGTTTCTTCAGATGGTGGATTTTGTCCGCGGCGCGCTTGGCCTTCAGGGCGAAATCCCTCGCCCCGATCGCATCGAGGCTCTGCATTTCCTTGATGTCCGCCCCGGCGACGAAGGCCTTGTCGCCGGCGCCGGTCAGAATGACCACCTTCACCGCTTCATCCTTTTCCGCGGCGTCCAATGCCTCGATCAGTTTCAGGTTCACTTCGGAATTCAAGGCGTTCAACGCCTGCGGACGGTTGAACGTAATCGAAGCTATCGCGTTGTTCTTCTCGTACAGAATGACATCCATCGCGCTTATTCCTCCTTGTTCCTTATCCGGTGGAAACTTGAACGCCCCGGTGGAACGCAGAATGCGTGCCAATACGTAACGCATTGTTGTTTTTGATTATTTAGCGGACGAGATCGCTGCAGGACGTTCCCATTGGTGCATTTGATGCATCCGGCCCCGGGGATCAGGCCGAAAACGGCCGTTTTCCTGCGGCTTGGGGAAAAAACAGGCGGATTTTCCCGGGTGCAGCAAATGCTTCACTGCCGAATCATTTGCTGCAGGGAAACGGCGGTCCCTGAAAAGGCCCTGTGGACGGGGGCTTTGTGAGCGAAGCGGTGCCGGCCCGCGGGGCCGGTTTTGTTTTGACAATCCCCGGCGGCCCCGATAGAATGGCCATCATCCTCGGAAAACCGGAAAAGGCAGGACCATGCTGGAGAAATCCCTCGAGAAAATCGCCGAGACGATCCTCTCCCTGGACGAGGCGTCCCTCGCCTCCCTCTGGGTAAAATACAAGGACCGGATGGAGCATTTCGAGCCCAGCCGCGAGTGGGAGCGGGCCGTCATCGTCTTTTTCATCATCAATGCCGTGCGGGCCAAGAACCAGATCTTCAATGACCAGCTCATGAAGCGGAAGGACGAGAAGCCCGCGGCGCCGAAAACCACCAAGGCAAGCCCCAACCTGAGACGGGTGAAATGAACCGGGAAACGGCGGACAAGCGGGCCGCGGACCTGCGCCGGGTCATCGACCGCCACAACCGGCTCTACTACCAGCTCGACGCGCCGGAAATCCCCGATTCCGAGTACGACGCGCTCCTCCGGGAGCTGACGGACATCGAGGAGCGCTTTCCCGAACTGGCAACCCCCGACTCGCCGACCCGGCGGGTGGGCGCCCCGCCGCTCGACAAATTCCCCGCCTACGCCCACCGCACGCCCATGCTGAGCCTGTCGAACGCCTTCGACGACGGAGAAGTGGAGGCCTTCGACCGGCGGATCCGGGAGCGCCTCGGAGTCGAAACGATCGATTACACGGCGGAGCCGAAATTCGACGGCCTCGCCGTGAGCCTGATCTACGAGAACGGCGTCCTCGCCCACGGGTCCACCCGGGGGGACGGTTTCACCGGCGAGGAGGTGACGGCCAACGTCCGCACCGTCCGCACGATCCCCTTGCGGCTCCTGGGAGAAGCCGTTCCGAAGGGCCTCGAAGTCCGGGGAGAGGTGATCCTCCTCCGGGAGGACTTCGCGAAGCTCAACCGGGCCCAGCAGGAGCGCGGGGAGAAGGAGTTCGCGAATCCCCGGAACGCCGCCGCGGGATCCCTCCGCCAGCTCGATTCGAGGGTTACCGCCTCCCGGCCCCTGTCCTTCTTCGCCTATACCCTCGACTGGGCGGACGGCCTCAATCTGCCCGCCACGCAGGCAGGGGCGATGGACCTCCTTTCCCGCCTGGGATTCTCCGTCTGTCCGGAGCGCCGGGTCGTGTCCGGTGCCTCCGGCCTCCTGGCCTATTACCGGGAGATTCTGGCCCGGCGGGATTCCCTCCCCTACGACATCGACGGCGTCGTCTACAAACTGAACGACCGGGCGGCCCAGGAGACCGTGGGCTCCGTGGCCAGGGCCCCGCGCTGGGCCCTGGCCCACAAGTTCCCCGCCCAGGAGGCCCTGACGGAGATTGTGAACATCGAGGTCTCCGTCGGCCGGACGGGCACGCTGACCCCGGTGGCCCGGCTGAAACCCGTCTTCGTCGGCGGGGCCACCGTGACGAACGCCACCCTCCACAACGAGGACGAGATCCGCCGGAAGGACGTCCGCGTCGGCGACACGGTTGTCGTCCGCCGGGCCGGCGAGGTCATTCCCGAGGTCGTATCGGTCCTTCCGGACAGGCGCCCGCCGGGAACGATTGAATTCCGGATGCCGGAACGCTGTCCCGTCTGCGGCTCCGTCGCCGTCCGCGTTCCAGGGGAGGCAGCCACCCGCTGTACCGGCGGCCTCTTCTGCCCGGCCCAGCGCAAGCGCGCCCTGCTGCATTTCGGGAGCCGCCGGGCCCTGGACATCGAGGGACTCGGGGAGAAGCTCGTGGACCAGCTCGTGGACCGGGACCTGGTGAAGACACCCGCCGACCTCTTCCGGCTCCGGCGGGAGGATCTGGTCCTGCTGGACCGGCTGGCGGACCTCTCCTCGGAGAACCTGGTGCAGGCCGTCGCCCGGAGCCGCCTGACAACCCTCGCCCGCTTCATCTATGCCCTGGGAATTCCCGACGTGGGGGAGACCACGGCCCGGGACCTGGCCCTTTTCTTCGGATCGCTGGACCTCCTGATGGAGGCACGGACGGAGACCCTGCGCTTCGTCCCGAACATCGGCGTCGAGGTGGCCGCCTCCATCTCCTCGTTTTTCTCCGAGGAGCACAACCGGCAGGTGATCGCGGACCTGAGGGAGCAGGGCGTCGAATGGGAGGAAACGCCCGCGGCGGAGGGATCGCGGCCGATGCCCCTCTCCCGGCTGATCTCCTTCTTCGCGGTCCCCGAGGTGGGGGGCGTCCGGGCGGAGGCCCTGGAAAGGCGGTTCGGATCGCTGGAGGCCCTGCAGGCGGCGGACGAGCGGGACATCCGGGAGTTCCCCGGAATCTCGCCCGGGGCGGCGGCGGGGGTTCGACAGCTTCTGAATGATCAAGGATTCCAGGAAGTGACCCGGCAACTCCGGAAGTGCGGGATCACCTGGACAGGCGAAGCCCCGGGAAAGGACCGGCCCGAGGCCGGCGAAGCGGAATCGTCCGCCGTATTCGGAAAGACCTTCGTCCTGACGGGGACCCTGGCCGGGTTCACCCGCGACGAGGCCAAGGAGATGATCGAGAGCCGGGGAGGACGCGTCAGCGGCAGCGTCTCGAAGAAGACCGACTACGTCGTGGCCGGCGCCGACCCGGGAAGCAAGCTGACGAAGGCGGAGGCTCTAGGCGTCCCCGTCCTGGACGAAACGGCTTTCCTCGCCCTCCTCAGCCACCCCAACGAATGACAGATCTTTTTTTTGCGGTGAACAAAACAACGGGGGGCGGATTTGAAATCCGCCCCCCTTCATGCTTTATCGCAGCCAGGCCGGCAGCTTCTTCTCGTCCTTCTTCCGGAAGCTGCAGTCAATCGTGCAGGTCTTGCACGGACTCTTCGCCGCCAGCAAGGCGGGTTCCCCCTTGATCTTCTGCTCGATGAACTTCAAGCACTTGTTGACCCGGGCGTCGGGACCCTCCACGATGAGGGTGACGCAGCCCTCGGCGCCGCCCCAGCCGCCGGAGGCAAAGTGCACGGCGTCGATGCCGAACAGGTTCTCGATGGCGTCGATCTCCGTGAAGACGATCCCGTCGGAAACGCAGGCCATCCCGACGGGAGGCCCGATCGCCTTGTCCATCGTCAGCGTCCCTCCGTACTGGGCCGCCATCGGCACCGAGGGAACCATCTTCTCCAGCCCTACGGGATAGATCATCTCCAGGCCCCGGGCCTTCATGGCCATGTAGAACTGTCCCATCGTCCCGCCGACCGGGCTCACCATGATGACGCCGACGTTCCCGTTGGCATCCAGCGCATTGGCCCCCTTGAGCATGACGTCTCCGGGACCCAGCTTGTCGAGGACGGATCCCGGCTCCACGGGAAGGATCTTTCCCTTGTGGAAGGTGACGGGCTTCGTCCGGTCCTCCGCCCCCAGAACGCACAGGACGCCGCGGATAACCTGGCCGGCCACGTAACCCTCCTTGCGGACCTTCTGCCCCAGCAGCTCCTCGAGGATGTACGCGTTGGTCGACCCCCGGCCGATGAGGAGGTATCCTTTGTTTTTCGCGTCCTGGATGCTCGGGAGGGATGCCACGCCCTTGCCGATCAGCCGCTTCGATTCCGCCGGGGTAAGGGTAAAGAGTGCCTGCATCGGAAATCTCCTTTCTTGGTTCGGCCCGAAGGGCCTGGGAAACGGGGGGGAACGCTCCTTATGATCTTGTGAAAACAGGGGCGGGAATGGACATCGCCGCACCCTGGCGACGATAGCACGGCCGGCGGCGAAAAAACAGAGGTCCGGTGAAAAAATGGGGATCCGTTGCAATCGGCCGCGGCCGGCGGTATAAAAGACCTGCCGCAGCCGTCACCGGCGGCGGGAACGGCCCGCGGCTGCCGGCATTCGGGACCGGACGATCCGATCACCCTCTGTCCCCGATCCGGCGGGACACAGTCTCTAGAACAGGGCGTTTCGATGAAACGAATGCGCATCATCGTGTCGGGCATCGTCCAGGGCGTGGCCTTCCGGGCCTGGACGGTCCGGACGGCCCGAGCCCGGGGCGTGACGGGATGGGTCCGAAATCTGCCGGACGGCCGGGTCGAGGCCCTCGTCGAGGGGGAGGACGAGGCGGTGGACGCCGTCGCCGCCTGGTGCCGGCAGGGCCCTCCCGCGGCGACGGTCACGAACATGGAGGCCCGGGAAGAGCCCTATTCGGGCGAATTCCAGGACTTCCGCATTCGCTACTGAACAAAAAACGGCAAAGGGGAACAGAATGCAATCCGTCCCCCTTGCCATTGATATTTGAAGCGGTTCAAAACAGATCCGACGGAAGGCCCCTTCTGCCCGTTGTCACACCGGCTCGAACGCCCCCGTCTTCTCCAGCTGGTCCAGCACCGCCAGGTAGCGCTCGTCCCGCTTCCGCAGGATCTCCTCCTCCGACCTTCCGCCGTAATCGAAAAGCCCCTTCGAGGTCTTCACGCCCAGTTCTCCCCTGGCCACGGGATCGGCGATGAAGGGCGGCGACTGGCCCAGGGCGCTCTTGATCATGATGTCCACCAGGTCCAACCCCGTGAAGTCGAGGGTCTGGACAGCGCCGACCACGGGAAGCCGGACCCCCAGGCTGGTCTTGACCGCCAGGTCGATGTCCTCCGGGGAGGCCCAGCCGTTCTTCAGGATCTCCAGGACGCCGAAAAAAATCATCTGCTGGATCCGGTTGACGATGAAGCTGGGGACGAACTGCTTGAGGACCACGGGCTTTTTCCCCAGGCGCTGCATGAGCTTCACGGCGATGTCCATGGCGGCGGGAGACGTCTGGGGCCCGGGAACGACCTCCACCAGGGGAATGATGTGGGGCGGCGCAAACCAGTGAGTGATGAGCAGCCGCTCGGGCCGGTGAATTTCACCAACGATGGAGAATATGTCCAGGGACGACGTGTTGCTTGCGAGGATGGCCCCATCCGGACAGATCCGCTCGAGTTGCTGAAAGACGACTTTTTTGACGTCCGGCACCTCCACGACGGCTTCAATGGCAAAATCGGCGCCTTCCGCCGCCACAGCCAGGTCCGTCGACGGAATGATCCGCCCGAGGATGGCCGGAATTTCTTTCCGCTTCACCGATCCATGAGCCGCCAGGGTCTCCAGATTGACCCGGATGAGCCGCATGGCGCGCTCCAGGAGCTCGCCCTTCGTGTCCGCGAGCCCGGTCTCGATCCCATGCTGGGCAAAGACCTGGGCGATGGAATGCCCCATGGTCCCCGCGCCGACAACAACCGCCCGTTTCATTTCACTCACCTTGACCATGTCTCCTCTCCTTTTTGACTAAAAAAAGGGGCAGAGTATCCCTCTGCCCCTCGTTTACTGTCTTGTGTCGCCCGTTCGTTCAAGGTCGTCCGCTCCGTTCGATCTCGTTGAACGGCGCGTTCATAGCACACTTTCGGGACTTTTCCTACCGGTGAAAAAGGGATTTGCAAAAGAAGGGACCGGTTTGAAACCGGTCTCCTGCGCAGCAATCCATCCGCCCCTTTTCGGGGATGCCCCCGTTTTGCTTTTTTTCGTGCCGTCCACGATCCGGAGCAGGTCCCTTGACGATGGCCCGCTTTCCATCTATTGTCGGCCCGGGTGGTTGACGGCGCACAGGCCATGCGTTCCGGCAGTGCAACGCCCTTCCCCATTCCCTGGTGATGAAATGAGGACCTATGAAAAACAAGGAAATCAAGGTTCGAGGATTCCATCTCGATCAGTTCGGACATGTCAACAACGTGCGGTATCCCGAAATGCTGGAGGAAGCCCGCTACGACTTCTTCGACCGGTTTCCCGGGTTCTTCGAGCGAGTGCAGAAAACCGGCCATTATCTCCCCGTCACCGAGATCCACATCTACTACAGAAAGCCCGCCTTCCTGGACGACGTTCTGGACATCCGGACCCGGATCTCCAGCCTGGGCGAGACAAGCGGCACCATCCACCAGACCGTCACCCTCCAGGGCACCGACCGGACCATCCTGGAGGCGGATGTCATGTTCGTCGCCGTCGATCTGAAGACGGGCCGGCGGGCGGCCATCGAGGGAAACCTCCGCGCCGAAATCGCCTCCGTCATCGACGGATGCGACGGTTGAAGAACCGGGAGATGGGGGGATAGACCTTCCGGATCGAACGCAGAAAAAAGGGCCGGTCTCCCGACCGGCCCTTTCCTCTTCCGCGCATCATTTCCGCTCAGAGCTTATGGCAAGCCGCGCATTCCAGCTTTGCCTTCCCGTTCTGATGCACCTTGTGGACACCCGTTGAAAACTTCGTCGGTTCGCTCTTGGCCGGGTCGGGGGCGTGGCAGGTCAGGCAGGCATCTCCCTTGCCGACGTCCGGATGCTGTTTGGGCATGATTTTGCCGTAGTCCTTGTGGCATGAACCGCACGCGTTGTCCTTCAGCGGCGGCCCTCCGGCGGTCACGGCGGTGCCAAGCATGGCGCAGAGGAACAGGACTGCGCAGGCAAGGATACCGAGCTTTTTCCAGATCCGCATTTTCGATTCTCCTTTCTCGTTTCTCGACAGCGATCAAACGATCTCCATCGCCTGACCGATTGCCCGAAAGGCTACCGCCGGGCAGCCGGAAAGTCAAGCCGGCTTGTTGGACGCAAGTCCCCGTTTTCAATATTTATTTATGCCATCCGCAGCATATGCCCCGGGAGACGTATGCAGAGAATGTCATTGCATCGACAGGATCATCGGATTTATAAAACCGTCATCCCTGTTTCGATTCGAGCGACCATGCCGGCCAACTTACCGCCCCATTACTTCGATGCAGAGCAGCGCTTCCGGGAGGCCCGGACCCCCGCGGCCAAGATCGAGGCCCTGGAGGAGATGCTCGCCATCATGCCCAAGCACAAGGGCACCGACAAGCTCAAGGCGATGCTCCGGGAGCGGATCTCCAAGCTGAAGGAGCAGGGACTGAAGAAGGCGGGGGGGGCGAAGGCGAAGACCCCTTACAGCATCGAGCGGGAGGGGATCGCTCAGGTCGTTCTCACGGGGATGCCCAACACCGGCAAGTCCTCCCTCCTCAACCGGCTCACCAAGGCGACGGCGGAAGTGGGCGAGTTCCCGCACACGACCCACCGGCCCACGCCGGGCATGGCGCCCTATGAAAACGTCCAGATCCAGCTCATAGACACGCCCCCCGTCACACCCGAATACACCGACCCGGAGCTGGGGGACCTGCTCCGCCGGTCCGACATTGTCGTCGTCCTCCTGGATCTCCAGGCGGATCCCCTGACCCAGCTGGAAGAGACCCTCGCCGTCCTCGGCGGATTCCGGGTCTTCCCGGAGGGCTGCCCGCTCCCGCCGGATCTGAAGAAGATCCCCTTCGTCAAGACGATGCTCGTGGCGGTCAACAAGACGGACCGTCCGGAACACGAGGCGGACTATGAAACGTTCCTGGAGCTGTCGGAGGTGAATATCCCCGCCATGGGGATTTCGGCGAAGACGGGGCGGAACCTGATGGCCTTCCTGGAGCGGCTCTACGGGATGTCCGGCGTGACCCGGGTCTACACCCGGCGGCCGGGGAAGGACCCGGACATGACAGCCCCTTTCGTGATCCCGACGGGCTGCACCGTGGATGAACTGGCGGAGATGATCCACAAGGACTTCGTGGCCAAGCTCCGGTACGCCCGGATCTGGGGGCGGGCCGTCCGGGACGGCCAGATGGTCCAGCGGGACTATGTGCTTCAGGACGGCGACGTCGTGGAGCTCTGCGTCTGATCCGCCTCATCCCCCGTCCGGAATTCCTTCAGAAAGTCCAGAAAGAGCGCATGATGGGGCTTGAACCGGAAGTTCTTTTTATGGATCAGGTGGAAGGACCGTTCGATGTTCCAGCCTCTCACTGGCACAATACGTAACCTTCCCGCCTCCACCTCCCGCCTTACAGCGTGGACGGAGATAAAAGCCGGTCCCACCCCCGCCAGGACCGCCTCCTTGACGGCCTCGGAGCTTCCCACTTCGCACAGGGCATGAAGGCAGGACGGATCCAGGCCGGTTTCCGCCCGGATATACGCCTCCACGGTCGCCCGGGTCGCCGAGCCCCGCTCCCTTCCGATGAAGGCTCCCTCCGACAGTTGCTCCGGGAGAAGCTCGCGCTCCCCGGCCCAGGGATGATCGGGCGACACCGCCAGGACGATGCGGTCGCTCCAGAGGGCAACGGATACGATCCCGCGGTGAACCGTCTTCTTCCCGACAAGGCCGATCTCGGCCTGATCGTGAAGCACGGCCTGCAGGGCCTCTTCGCTGTCGTGGGTCTGGACGTTGACCGTGATGCCGGGCTGCAGGCGGTGCCAGGCGGAGATCACCCGGGGCAGGATGTAGGTGGCCGGGATCGTGCTCGCGGCCACGTTCATGCGTCCCCTTCCCCCGTCCCGGCTGTAGGAGAGCTTGTCCCACGCGTCCTCCCGAAGGCGGAGGATCCGTCGGGCGTAGTCGAGGAGAACCAGACCTTCCGAAGTGAGGATTCCTCCCTCCCTCTGCCGTACCACGAGCGGTGTGCCGGCCAGTTCTTCCAGGTTTTGGATGTGCCGCGTAAGGGACGGCTGGGAGAGGTGGAGCCGCTGGGCGGCCCGGGAGAAGCTGCCGGTCTCGGCCAGGGCCGCCAGGGATTCCAGGTGCTGAAACGTAATGCTGCGCGAGTAGTCCTGTCTGGCGTTCATGTTCGATTCTCTAATCCGTTAAAGGGGGCGGATCTCGCGGTACGTGCCGCGACGGTCCAGGATATCGGCGACGCGGGGCCGCTCCGCAGCGGCGAAACGAATGCAGACGCCGCAGTCGGCGCTGATGTGCCGGGGCACCGGGATGAGCTTGTGGGAAATGCCCTCCTCAATGAGCAGCTTCTCCGCCTGCATGGCGTGATGGACGGAGTCGAAGAGGACCACCCACCAGGTCTCGACCGCCTCCGTCACGGCGAGACCACCCGGGCCGCCGCCATGGATTCGGCGATCTCGTACATGTTGGACACCGATCCGACGGACAGGCGGTCCGTGACGTTGAAGAAATTGAGGCACGTCCCGCACACGAGAACCTCCACGCCTGCATCCTTGAGCCGGCGCAGGTCATCCAGAGCCGGGGAGTCGTCGAGGGCCAGGAAAACCCCCGTGTTGTAGCAGACCACCTTTGCCGGAAGGGGATCGAGCTGCGTCAGGGTATGGATGAAGGCCTTGATCAGGATCTCCCCCAGGGCCTCGTTCCCCCGGCCCATCCGGTTCTCCGGAAGGGTTACGATGTAAGAACCTCCGCCCGCGGGCGTGCAGACGGCCAGTTCGTCCAGGTCCACCTCCGCAGCCGGCGCGGAGCCGCGGGTCAGGTGGATGTGGACGATCCCCCCGCCTTTTTCCTCCACGACCATGTCGCAGCCCATCTTCGCCCCGAGGCGGCGGATATTCTCCACCGCTGTTGTATTGTCCACGATCACTGCGATCCGTTCACTGGTTTCCAGGGCCTTCCGGGCCAGGATCACCGGCTGGGGGCATGCCAGGCCCCGGGCATCGATGATATCACGCATAACGATTCCTCCTTGTGCCGCTTGGCCGCCTGCGGCCGGCCCCCCGTTTCCCGACAGGAGCCCGGCATTTCTACCACAGGAGCCTGTTTCCGTTCTATCCTTTCCCGCAGGACGGAACCGCCGGTCGCTACAGCGGGTCCCGCCCTCCCCTTCCCGCCTGCCAGCGGCGCCAGAAAACGGGAATCAGCGACACCAGGACGACGAGGCCGATGCCGACTACCAGCGTGGTGGAAACCTTCCCCCGGATCAGGTCCAGGAGCGAACTCGAAAAAACAATGTAGGCGACGGTTGCCGGGAGCATGCATAGAAACGTCGCCACGGCGTAAGGCCAGAAGCGGATCTTCGTCATCCCGAAGGCGTAGTTCAGGAGGTTGAACGGAAACAGCGGGATCAGACGGGTGAAGGCCACGACTTTCCAGCCGTGCCGCTCGACCCCCTCGTCGAGTCGCCGCCACCGCGGGCTTCTCAGCTTCTTCTCGACCCAGTCCCGGGCCAGGTAGCGAGCGACGAGAAAGGCGAGGCAGGCGCCGGCGGTGGCGCTCGTGATGGTGTAGACGACCCCCCAGAAGGGGCCGAAGAGAATGCCTCCGGCGATGGTGAGCGGCAGGCCGGGCAGGAGCAGCGCCGGGGCCACCGTGTAGATCAGCATGTAAAGGGCCGGGGCGAGGATGCCGTACCCGGCGATGAGGCCCCGCAGGGCATCCTGGTCCAGGTAGCGGGTCGCCCCGGTCAGGCGAATCGCCGCGATGGCCCCCACCAGAACGGCCAGCAGGAGCAGCCGCAGGGCCCACCCGCCCTTCTTTTCCGGAGCGGCCCGGAAGGTCCGCTCCCGGGATGCGGCGACCGGCAGCTCCTTCCGGAAGCGGTTCTTGAGGCGGAGCCGGTTCAGGTAGGTGAAGGGCGCCTTCGCGATCCGGATCTTCCCCGCCAGGGCCTGTTCCGGCTCCCGCAGAACATCGAGGACGTGAACCGCAGGAGAGCGCTCGCCCAGCCGGCCGGCGCAACCGGCGCAGTAGGTGACGGCCGTGCGGTTTCCGATCTCCGCCGCCGCACGGCCAGCCCAGCGGCCGGACAGCTCCGGAGAAAGGCAGTCCGCACCCGCCCCATTGCCGCAGCAGAGCGTCCTTTCCCTCGCGTGTTCCATGTCGGCCGGCCGGATGCCCGCTCCGGCCACGAGCCGTCGCACGGCGTCGTGGGCTGCCCCGTGAAAGCGGATGCCGCAGGGATCGTGGACCAGCACGCCGCTGTTACTTGCCATGGCAGGCGGCTCCGCCACCGGCAGGACCTCATAGACCGTCCGGACCGCCAGCCCGCCGCCGTGCTCCCGGAACATGTCGTGGCAGTTGGGGCAGGCGACGAGGACCTCCCGGACACCGCGTTCCAAAAGCCAGTCCCGCATTTCCGAGAACATGGCGGTGCACTGGGCTTCCCGGCCGAGGTCCCCGGAGATCCGGCCGCAGCAGTCGAGGACGATGCCCAGAGAGGGTTCGTTCCCGCGAAGCGTTTCGAACAGTTCCCATGTCCGCTCCGGCCTCGTTCCGGGCAGGGCGCACCCGGGAAAGAGAACGGCCCGGCAGCCCTCGGGGAGGCCGTACCAGGTGAACCGGCGGGACATGCCACGGCGCTCGTAGGCCAGGAGGCCTTCGTGTTCGGGAAAAGCGCCCTTCCCTCGATCCGCTGACTCGCGGCGCATCTCCATAAACAGGTTCCGGGGAGCGAGGCCGGCGGGGCAGACGGCGTCGCACAAGCTGCAGAGGCTGCACTCGAAGGGAAGGATCTGCCCTTCCGCAGACGACGGGTCGTAACGCCGGGCGATCTCGCCGGGCGTCCCGTATTTCTCCAGGAACCCGCATTCCTCCACACAGAGGTTGCAGTCCTTGCAGTCCGCCGCCATGGCGGCCAGGAGTCCCCTCAGGGCGGGACGGACCGCCTGCGCCGCCGGCGCGACAGCCTCCTTCGCAGATCCATTTTTCCGGGAATCACTCATTCTCTTCAGCATAATCCTGTCCGCCGGGTCTCCTCAGACTGCATCCGTCCCCGAACCGAAATGGCTTTACCCCTTCCCGGCCAGCCGGTAAAAGACGACCAGGGGAAACGCCTCCCGGGCCGGCAGGACCTCCGGACGGCCCCGGAACCGGGAGTTGGGCCTGAAGATCCTCCGGGCCGTGCTCAGGTGCGGATAGACGGCGTTGCTCGTGATGCCGACGGGGCAGGACTCCAAGCAGGTCAGGCAGCCCGTCCGCTGCTCCTCCGCCGCCCTCCGGTTCCCGCCGAAGCGGAACCGGAACCCCTTTCCCGAGGAGTCGTAAAAAAGGCCGCCTGCGTCCACCTCCCGCGGAAGCCCCGGCCACGCGGCGGTCAGGGCTAGGACGTCACCCTCCACGGTTTTTCCGTAACCGTCCGGCGCCAGGTTATTCCCGGGCCGCGCCCCGATTCGGATCAGGGCGTCGTAAAGCGCCGGGGGCTCCGCCGGCGAGACCAGGATGAACCGGTCGGCGAATTTTCCCGTTTCGCAGCCGATGCCCCAGTGGGTCGTCGTCTCGGTGAGGTGCCGCAGGCTGATTTCCGCGTACATCGCCACGGT
Source organism: Syntrophaceae bacterium (assembly GCA_013177825.1). NCBI lineage: Bacteria > Pseudomonadati > Thermodesulfobacteriota > Syntrophia > Syntrophales > Syntrophaceae > Syntrophaceae bacterium. Next base: position 201,057 of record JABLXX010000002.1, on the reverse strand, counting down.
CCCCGTTTTCGGATCCGCCGCCAGGGGAGTCCCCCGGACGGGCCAGCCTCTCGGCCAAGCCGCCGCCCCCGGAACCTGGGCGGCCAGGAGCCGTCCCCGCGGACCGATGACCACGGCCCCCGTCGTGAGGAGCAGAAAAAGGAGAAAATCCCGGCGGGACATGCCACCTTCAGGATGATGTGAACATCTTTGCTCCAGCAGTAAAGGAATTTCTTTCATGGATTCGGAATCGCCTCCGCACCGGCCCCGAATTCTTCAACGCACCATTATTGATCCCAAAACGAGCGACGCCGGGGAGGAAGCCGCCGGCGTCGCCGTTCACGAGTCAAAAGAGGGTTGCCCTTTCCCCTATTTCACCTTTTCAATGGGATAGTCCGCCTCGTCCCAGGCCTTGATTCCGCCCGGGTGGCGATAGACGTTTTTGTATCCCAGCTTCACGGCCCACATGGCGCCGTTGTGGCTGCGGGTGCATTTCACAAACCCGCAGTAGAAGACGATCAGGCGGTTTTTGTCGGGACCGAGGAGCTTTTCCAGGGCAGCCTTCGTCTTGTCGTCCAGCTTCGTCATCTCCGGGATGGGGAACTCCATCTGGACGGCCCCGGGGACATGCTGCTTCTTGTAGCTCGCCTCGAAGGGCATGGTGTCGATGATCAGCATGGGTTTCTTCTGGTCCATCCAGGCCTTCAGTTCCGGAGTGGCCACGACCTTGTAGCCGCCTCGCGCCACTTCGGCGGCGAAGGTCACGGCGACCTTTTCCGTCTCGAGTTCCCTGGCGCCCCATGCCGCCACCGCCGCCCCGGCGAAGCCGAAGACCAGGGCCAGGCACAGCGCCATACCCAAAACCGCTTTCCGTTTCATCATGATTCCTTATTCTCCTTTCGTCTCTTCCTGGATTCTGTTGAGACCCGCTCGGGTCCGGAAACGCTGGTACCAGTACAGGTAGGGAATGACGATCCCCGTAATCACGAGATCACGGATAAAGGCATCCTGAAGGCTGCTCCTCCTGGCCAGTTCTTCCGCGCCGAAGCAGCCGCAGTCGACGTCCAGATCGCTCAAAATGCCATAGCCCAAGACGGCGATGAAGAGGACCATCAGGGCGGCGATGCCCGTCAGGCTCCCCCGGACCTGGAACAGGAGGCCGATTCCCGCGATGACCTCAACCAGCGGCAGGCCGATGGCGACCACCGGGAGAAGCGGCTCCGGTATCAGGTTGTAGGCCGAGATGGTGACGGCAAAGGCCTTCGGATCCAGGAGCTTGACGCCGCCCGCGTACAGAAACAGCGCCGCCATCGCCACCCGGAGCAGATGATACGGAAGGGGCGACGCGAGGATTCTTTTCAGACGATCGGACAGTTGGGACGCGTTCATCTGGTAACCGGCTTATCGGTGCCCGTCTTGTCGATTGCGGACCGTTGCATAACCAGGAGTCTCCGCAGGCGGGACGTAAGGGGATATATAATGATAAGGCATATGTCAAATTCATAATGTGCATAATAGTGCCCCTTCGATCAGCACGAGTCATAAACCTGGCGCCTGATGGTGAGAGGGTTGGGAGTGAAACGGGGTGCTGCAAGGATGTACGGACCCGGATCTTCACCGGCGAATGGGGGAACGGACGGGGGCGATAGTTCAGCGACGGGGTTTTCTGCCGATGTGAAGGCAGGTGACGCCGAGGGTCAGGGAATGGCACTCCACCGCCTCCAGCCCGGCGCTCCGCATGATGCCGGAGAAGACACGGGGCGGGGGGAAGGCAACGATGGATTCGGAGAGATACTGATAGGCCTCCGGGTTGCCCGACAGGGCGCCGGCGAGGCGGGGAAGGATCCGGCAGAGGTAAAACCGGTAGCAGGGACGGACCACGGGAATCTCCGGAAGGTGCATCTCCAGGACCATGACCTGTCCGCCCGGGACGACCACCCGGGCCATCTCCCGGAGAGCCCCGAGCCGGTCGGGCATGTTCCGGATGCCGAAAGCGACGGCGGCGACATCGAAAGACCCGTCGGCAAAGGGCAGAGCCAGAGCGTCTCCCTGAAGCAGCCGGATCCGCCCGGCCCCGCCGACCTTGTGCCGGGCGCCCTCGATCATCCCGGGGACGAAATCAAGGCCCGTCGCCTGGATCTCCCGATGGTGCCGCACGGCCTCGACGGCCAGGTCGGCGGTCCCGGTGGCCACGTCGAGGAACCGCCAGGTTTGCAGGAAGCGCATACGCCTGACGGCGAAGCGCCGCCAGGCCACATCGCGGCGGAGACTGAGCAGGCGGTTCAGGAAATCGTAGCGGCCCTCGATGTCCCCGAACATCTCCCGAACCCGGGAAATACGCTCCGGGTCCGGAGCGGCAAGGATCGGTTCGCCCCGTTTCACGCGGCCCCCCGCCGGCGCGCTGTCGGCCCGGCAGGTCCGTTGCGCCAGGGGCGCACGGTTCCGGTGCGCGCCGTCATAACATTGCCGCGGCAGGAGTCGCTTCCCGTCCCGGCGGTTTGATTGCTCGATTTCAACATGAAACGTCCATTGTCCATGATCCGACGCCGGGAGACGTTCCGGCGCAGGTGGTCGTTCCGGCCTACTTGCATCCGCCGCAGGTCAGGGCGCCGTCGCAGTTGGCAATGTCGCTCTCGCAGGAAGACCAGCTGCTCAGGACCGTGCCGTTCCACTTGCCCTTCTTCGTCTTGCAGACGGCCTGGAGGCGCGACGCATTCCAGGAGATGTCCTTGCAGGACCTGCGGAAGCTTCCCTTCGCGGTGCAGGTCAGTTTGCTCCTTGTGTTGGTTACGCTGCCGGATTCACAGAGACCATAGTAAATGGAGGTGCCGGAGAACTTCCCCTTGTAGCTGCACTGGCAGACCAGTTCCTGGCCGTCGTCCATGCAGTCCTTGCAGGTCTTGCTGTAGCTTCCCCCGGGCAGCGCCTGCGCCGGCATGGCCATCACGAGTCCCGCCAGGAACAGAACGGCGAATGCCGTCCAGAACATGTTTCCCCTCTTCCGCCGTTCCGCTTCGATTCCCTTCATGGCTGTCTCCTTTCCGTGGGGTTGAATATGAATCCCCGGTTCACCCGAGGCCCTGACTCCTCGATATGCGGCTCCCTCGACATCTCCGGCCGGTCGTCGAATCGCAGAACGTCCACACCTGCACACGGATCGTTCGTGTTCGTCGGTGCGGAGAGCAATACCGGAACCGGGCGCCTTTCCTTCCCTGTTCCCGGGGGTGGATCCTGTCAGTGCAGGTGCCGACCGTTGCCCGGATGGTCCGCGAACTGGGCCGTCAGGGCGTTGTAGTAGGCGGTCAGGTGCTCCATGAATTCGTTGAACTCGTCTTTCGAGCGGAACTCCACCTGGCCGAAGAACGTCTGGAAGGCCGCCGTGAACCCGCGGCTGCGCGACTTGCTGGTGGTCGCCCGGGCGATCTCCAGGGCCCTGCGCTTGATGAGGGGAAACAGGTCCGCCTGGCCCCGGGCCGCGAGAAATCGGCGCAGGGCCGTTTCTTCCGCCCGTTCCTGGCTGACGAAGTTCCGGGCCTGAAGGCGGGCCTGGGCAAGTTCGTCCTCCTGGAGGAGCCGTTCCTTTTCCTTCTCGGCCCAGGGAAGATGGCACTGTTCGAAGAGGCCGCCGGATCCGCAGGGGCAGGGCTCCTTCAGGCCGATGCGCCCCATGTTCTCCAGGAGCCAGTCCTCCCAGTCCCGCTGGCGGAACATGGCCTCCCGGACCGCCCAGTGGCGCTCCCGCTCCCGGATGGCGTCGGGATCGTAGAAATCCTCGAGATTCCTGCGGGAGGCCGGTGGATTGGACCTGTCCTCGAAAAACGACTCCATATCCTCCCAGGTGACCGTTTCCAGGTCCGCCTCGCCCCGCTCGTAGTATTGCCGGAACAGGGTCTTCAGGTCCCGCCGCCCCGCCTGGGCGAAATCAGCCATCAGGTTCGTCCGGATGATGAAATCCCCCGCGGTTTCCATGAGGAGCTCCAGGAGAAACGCCTCGACCCCCTCCCGGCCCTCGATGAAATCGTGCCAGAGGTTCCACAGTCCCAGGATCTCATTGACCACATAAGGCTCGCCGTGCGCGACGTTGGCCCGGATGTGGTCCTGAAGGCGCGGAATGGCCCCGGGACCGAGGCGGGCGTAACACTCCGGCAGGGCCTCGGCGATCCAGTCGATCTGGCGGTCCGCCGCAAAGCCGGAGGCCTCCAGCAGGGCATCGACGGATCGCAGGTCCGCGAGGATCCCCAGGAGGTAAACGGCATGGATGACGCCCCAGCCCCGACCGTCCTCCCAGTCGTAATTCTCCTCGTGAAAGAGCACCTCGCACAACATCGGGAGCATCGCCTCCCGTCTTCGCTTCACCTCTTTCACGAAATCAGCCCCCAGCCGGTCTTCCCCGGAAAAAATCTGCCGGGCCAGCAGACCGTCGTCCATGTCCTTATACGCCATTACCACAACCTTTCGGAATCGCGTGCAAATACGAAACATCCTGCGGAAGCCGCAGAGGCATTATAGAGACAAATTTCCGTTTTGCAACCGGCCTGTGACCATTTCCCGGAGAAAAAGCATACGAACCGGCGGCACCTGTCGCCGCATCCGGGAAACCGGGGGACCAAACCGGCGGCTCCGTGAAAGACGCCGCCGCACCCGGACCGGATACTGCGCCGGGAGCCCTGCCGGACGGATTCGCACGGTTCTTTGCATGGTCCTGCTTGACATGGGCCCTCGTCCGGCCGATCATTCGCATCACGAACCTGAACATTCACGGAAGAAAGGCAGAAACGACCGATGCCGGAAACAGGGAATAAACAGGCGGATTATCTCATCAAGGCCGTCAGTCCGTCGCTCTTCACCGCAGCGCGCTATCCCGACCTGATCGTCGCCCTTCTGATCGCCAACCTCCTGTCGCCGACGCTCTGGGAACTGGCCGGCCGGATCCGTTCCGGCGGGGCTGGCCCCGGCGGCATCGAGCCGTCCATGAAGAAGCTCCACCAATTCGTGAACAGGAACTTCTACCATACCAAATCGATCGAATTCTTCCGGATCTGGGGACTTTACGAGCGTGAGGCGATCACGGACCCCGACGAGCTGTTCAGCAGCGACCGGGCCATGTCCATCATCAAAAAGGGAATGGAGGTCATTCAGGACCCGGCCGTCGGGCTCCTGAACGAACTGATCGACAATGGCGCCGCCCCCCGCTACGTCTACCCGACCGTGGACGTGATCCTGGCGTACGGCCGATTTCTGAAGGGGATGAAAACACACCCGCTGGGCATGACCTCCTGCCTCGACGAATGCGTGCTCATCGCCTCCCTGGCCCTGGCCTCCGGCTCCTGCAGGATGGAGGATGTCGTCTTCGTGGGATCTCCGCTGCACTACACGCTGTATCTTTTCCCGGACGACGAAGGATACATGTTCAACGCCAAAAGGGAGTTTTTCAGCAGGCAAGCGTGGCTCGAACTCGCGGGAGGCGACCGGGAACGCTCCGGCCGCATGTTCCTCGAGAAGCTCTACATTTGCGACCGGATTATCACGCCTTTCGGGTACTGTGTTTTCCCGGACGGCCCCACGACCATCCCCCCCGGACGCATGGCGGAGGTGGCGGAACGGATCACCCGCTTTCTCTCCTCGCGTCCGGCGGAGATCTCCCGGGCGCTGGAGACCACCCGGCGGGCGGAAGCCCCCGGCCCCGCCGGCGCGGAGTGCGTCGGCGCCGCGTTGCCGATGGGGCGCGAGGCCGTCGAGGCCGCAACTCTCCAGGGGACGCCGGACCGCGATGTCTCCGTTCTGGACGCGGCGCTGTACGCCTTCCGGCACCCTCGCGTCAGGGAGCCTGCACTGTACAGGGAAGCGGCCATGAGGGGATTCAAGTCCTTCATCCTGTCCGGCGGCGTATCCTGTATCGAAGACGCGCAGGAGATTGCAGACGGCATCACCGGCCGGGAATCCATTTACGGCCCCACCTCCCGCATCGCCATGCCGGATGAAGTGCTGGCCTTCGATACGGCAAGCGACGAGGAGAGGGACCTGCTCGTGGAAACACTCCTCCGGCACTCCCGGCCCAGGCCGTAGGCCTCGGCGTTTTTCAGCTCCCGTGCCGCCTCATGACCGGCGGCACCGTCCGCTCGCCGCGTTCCCGGGCCGTCACGGATTGTTTTAAGTTGCATGGTGGGAAGAATCCCTTTATATTTAAATCGTTCCCCGCGCACCCCACGGAGGTGGGCAAGAATGAATGTCCGGCAGTCCCTTTTTCGGCGCCTCCGCAGCCCCCTCGTTTCCGCAAGCGGTCCGGTTGAGGACCCGGCGACATTCCGGGAAGAGCTCAACAACCAGTGCGGCAGGATCATCCTGTTCGTCGCCCTGATCACAACCTTTGCCTGGCTCGCCTACATCCCGATCGATCAGAGGCTCCACCCTCATGAGCCCTTCATCATCGTGCTCCGGATCGGCCTGTCCGTGGTCGGCCTCGCGATTCTGATCCTGCAGGCCTTCCGGCAATTCGACCGATACAACCTGCTCTTCCTCTGCATCCTCAGCGCCTACGTCGGGATCGCCACGGGGCTGATCACGGGTCTGACCAGGGCCGATCCCGCTTACCTCGGCGGCTATCTATTCGTGCTGACGCTGCTCGCCCTGGTACCTATCCCCCTGTGGACCGCCTGGTCGATTCTGGCGGTTTCCCTCGCGGCTTTTTTCACCACAGGATTCGCCGGCGGCATGCATTTCGACTCCGACCGTGCGCGCTACAGCCTGAACGACCTGCTGATCGCAGCGTTCATCGTGGCTTTTTTCATTTTCCTGCTCAACCGGCTGCGCTTCAGGAGCTGGGAAAAATCGAAACAGATCGGGCAGCAAAACGAGACACTCCAGGCGGACAAAGCAAGGATCGACGACCTGCTTCACGACCTGAGACTCTCGGAAACAAAGTATCGCAAGCTCTTCGATCACTCGCCGACGGGCATCTTCCTCGCCACGGCCGAGGGAACGGTGCTCGCGGCGAACCGGGCGATGCTGGAGTCCCTGAAATTCGAATCGGTCGATGCGCTCAACGCCGCGGGCCTCCCGAACCTGTACATCGACCGGATGGACCAGACCGCCCTCTGGGAAAGGGTGCAGGAAGGACCCGTGTCGGGATACGAGACCGTCCTCCAACGGGCCGACGGCGCTCGGATTCCCGTTTCCATCAGCGCCTTCCTGGTGTCCGACGATTCGGGAGAAGCATCCTACCTGGAAGGCACGATCGAGGACATTACCGAACGCAGGCGTGCGGAGGAGGAAAAACGGGAATCCGAAGAGGCGCTGCGCCGGAGCGAGGAAAAGTACCGTCTCCTCACCGAGAACAGCGGAGACGTCATCTGGACGGTGGACCCGGAATTCCGTTTCACCTACGTGAGCCCCTCGATCAGGAAACTGCGGGGCGTGGACCCCGAGGAGGCGGTAAACGAACAGGCAGCGGATACGATGTCCCCCGAATCGTTTGAGGCCATCTTCAGCGCATACAATCGCCACCTCGCCGAAATCGAGCGGGGCGGCAACCCGACCGTGCGGGTGGAAGTCGAGCAATACCGCAAGGACGGTTCAAGCGTGTGGGTCGAGGCCTCCGTCAGAACCATGCGGGACGGCGAAGGACGGATGACGGGCTTCGTGGGTGTGTCCCGGGACATCTCCGAGCGCAGGCAGGCGGAGGCGGCACTCCGGGACTCGGAGCGGCGGTTGGCGGACATCATCGATTTTCTCCCCATCGCCACGATGGTCATCGACCGCGAGGGCCGGGTCACCGCCTGGAACCGGGCGATGGAAGCGATCACGGGCGTAAAGAGGGAGGATATCCTCGGAAAAAGCGACCACGAATATTCCCTCCCCTTCTACGGGGAGAGAAGGCCCATCCTGATCGACCTGGTGTTCACCCCGGAGGAGGAACTCGCCGCCAGGTACAGCCACATCCGCCGCGAGGGGAGCGTCCTTTCGGCGGAGGCGTTCATCCCGAGCCTGGGGATCATCCTGGTCGGGTATGCCAGTGCGCTGTACGGTGTTGACGGCAACATCATCGGAGCCATCGAGTCCATCCGCGACATCACCGACATCCGGCGGGTGGAGGAGGACCTGAAAGAGGCAAAGACGGTGGCCGAAGCGGCCAACCGCTCCAAGAGCGCGTTCCTGGCGAACATGTCCCACGAGATCCGAACGCCCATGAATGCCATCATCGGCTTCGCCCAGCTCATGGATCGGGACCCGGACCTTTCGCCGCAGTCGAGGGAGCACCTCGACATCATCAACCGCAGCGGCGAGCACCTGCTTGCGCTTATCAACGACATCCTGGAAATGTCCAAGATCGAGGCCGGGCGGGCGATTTTCGTACCGAACACTTTCGACCTGTACGCCTTCCTTCGGGACATCGAACGGATGTTCCGCCTCCGGACAGATGCAAAAAAACTGCGATTCCTGCTGGAGGAGGTCGGGCCCGTCCCGCGCTGGGCGGTCACGGACGAGGGGAAGCTCCGCCAGGTCCTCATCAACCTCTTGGGGAACGCTGTGAAATTCACCGAGGAGGGCGGCATCGCGCTGCGCCTCGCCGCCAGGGCCGGAAAGGAAGGCACGGTGAATCTCCGGTTCGAGGTGGAGGACACGGGGCCCGGCATGACCGATGAGGAAATCGGCCGCCTCTTCCAGGCCTTCGAGCAGGCCCGGGCCGGGGTCAAGAGCGGCGGAACCGGACTGGGACTGGCGCTGAGCCGGGGATTCGTCCAGGTCATGGGGGGAACCATCGCGGTGACCAGCGCCGTCGGCAAGGGAACGACCTTCCGCTTCGAGATCCCCGTGCGGGAAGGAACGGAGGAACTGGTGGGGATGAAGGAGATGAAGCGGCGCGTCCTCCGCCTCAAGCCCGGCCAGGACGAGATCCGCGTCCTCGTCGCCGACGACCGGGACACAAACCGCCGGCTCCTGTCGCAGCTGCTCGGCCCGGTCGGATTCGTCATCCGGGAGGCGGTCAACGGAGAGGAGGCCCTGCGGGCAATCCGGGAGTGGAAGCCCCGGGTGGTCCTTATGGACATGACCATGCCCGTCATGGACGGCTATGAGGCCACGCGCATCATCAAGGCGTCGCCGGAACTGAAGGACACGGCCGTCATCGCCGTCACGGCCAGCGCCTTCGAGGAAGACCGGCAGAGGATCTTCGCCGCCGGGGCCGACGGGTACCTGTCGAAACCGTTCAAGGAAGAGGAACTGTTCGACAACATCCGCCGGCTCACCGGGACCGAGTTCCTTTACGATGACGCCGGGGTTTCGGAGACGGCGCCCCACGGGGCGGATGACTCCGGAGAGATGCGCCGGATCGTCGCCGGCCTTGCCCCGGAGTTGGTCTCCCGGATGCGGGAAGCCGTGGAAAGCGCCGACATGGACCTCTTGAACGAACTGGTCGGGCAGGTCGCCCCGGATCACCCGGCCCTCTGCCGGCTTGTACGGGAAATGGCATCTCGATACGAATACGACACCCTGATCGAGCTTTTCTCTCCGGGAGCATGAGCCATGGCCATCGCCCGCAAAACCGATCCCGCACCGGCCTGCATCCTCATTGCAGACAACATGCCCGCCGACCTGACCTTATCGCTTCGCCCCTTTTCTAAATATTCGGGTTCTCCGCCCGGAGACCGGGTTTTTATCGTTGCATCACTGGGGGAATCCGTTTACATTCGCTGCGTTTCGCACGTAACATGCCACGGAGGTCAATGTGAACATGCGGCAATCCGTCCGGGAGCGCCTACGCGTTCCGTATGTTTCCTGGAATGGTCCGTCCGAGTATAATGAGACATTCTTCCAGGAACTCAACGACCAGTGCAGCCGGATTCTCTTCCTCGTCGCACTGATTGCAACCTTCGCTTTGCTTCCCTATATTCCCATCGACCGGCAGCTTTATCCGAACGAACCGCTCATCATCGCCTTCCGGATCGGCTTTTCGGTGGTGGGCCTGACCGTCCTGATCCTGCAGAGCTTCAAGCGATTCAAGCCCTACAGCCTGCTTTTCCTCATCATCATCAGCGGCTATCTCGAGATCACAACGGCGGCGATCACCGGCCTGTCCAAGGCCGATCCCGCCTATCTCGGCGGCTATCTTCTGGTCACCACGCTGCTGGCCCTCCTGCCGATCCCCCGGCGGGCGGCCTGGTCGATCCTCGCTGTATCGTTCATGGTTTTTTTCAGTACCTGCTTCGCGAAAGGGATGTATTTCGACTCCGTCCGGGCGCGATACAGCCTGAACGACCTCCTGGTCGCCGTCGCAGTCGTGGCGTTCTTCATTTTTCTCCTGGACCGGCTGCGGTTCAACAGCTGGGAAAAATCGAAGAAGATCTGGCAGCAGAACCAGGCGCTCCGGGAGAGCGAGGAATTCTCCACTCGGCTCATCGCGGCCATCCCCGACAGCGTGATCCGCACAAACACCGAGGGCGAGGTTCTCTACATCAACGATAAGGGGCTCGAAGTGAGCGGGTACAGGAGAGAGGAGATCGTCGAGCAGAACATGCTCTCCTTCATTGCCCCCGAGGATCTCGAGGCGGCGATTCAGAACACGATCCTCATGATGGAAGGACCCCTCGGTCCGAAGGAATACCACCTGATCCTGGAAGGGGGCAGGAAGTCTCTGTACGAGGTGAACGGAAGCGTCCTCGAACAGGAAGACGGCACCCCTTATGGCATGGTCTACATCCTTCGCGACATCAGCGAGCGCAGGCAGGCCGAGGAGGCCCTGCGAGAGAGCGAGGAGAAGTACCGGGGCCTCTTCCAGAACGCCCTGATGGGTATTTACCAGTCCACGCCGGAGGGCCGGTTCCTTTCGGCAAATCCGGCCCTGGCCCGCATTTACGGATACGATTCCGCCGAGGAGCTGATCAGATCCGTCACGGATATTTCAACACAGATCTTCATGAATCCCGCCGACCGCAGCGAGATCATGCGCATCATGGACAGGGAGGGCTTCCTCCCGGCCTACGAAGTTCAGCATCAGCGCAAGGACGGCAGCCCCGTCTGGCTGTCTCTGCATTCACGGGCCGTCCGGAACGAGGAAGGCCGCATCATCCGGTTCGACGGACTGGCGATCGACATCAGCGAGCGCAAGCGAGCGGAAGAGGCCCTGCGCGAGAGCGAGGAGAAGCTCCGGCTGGTCGTCGAAACGATCCCCCGCGTCCTCTCGACCTGGGACATGAATCTAAAGAACACCTACGTGAGTCCTGCGGTCCGGCGAATGCTGGGATATACGCAGGAGGAGGCGGTGGCGCTGTCGCTGAATCAATGGCTCACCCCGGAATCGATGGGATTTGCCACGAAGGCCTACCAGGAGGACCTGGCAAGGGAGCAGGCACCGGATTTCCCGGGCCAAAACGTGCGAGTCCTGGAGCTGGAGGCCTATCGCAAGGACGGCTCCATCATCCCGACGGAAAGCACCATCACGTTTCTTCGCGATGCAAAGGGTGCCCCGATCGGCATCGTCATGCTGACAACGGACATTACCGAGCGGAGGAGGGCAGAGACGGAAAAGCAGCAGGCCGCCGAGGCGCTGCGCCGAAGCGAGGAGAAGTACCGGCTTCTCGCCGAAAACAGTGACGACGTGATCTGGACCACCGACACGGCAATGCGCTTCACGTACATCAGCCCCTCCATCCGGAAATTGCGCGGAATCACCGTCGAGGAGGCCCTGGCCGAGACGCTGGACCAAGCGATGACTCCGGAATCGCTGAAAACGGTCCTCGCCGCATACGACCGCTTCCTTCCCGACATCGAGCAGGGACAGAATCCGACGGCGCGCATCGAAATCGAGCAGTACCGCAGGGACGGCTCCACCGTATGGGTTGAGGCCTCCATGATGACCATGCGCGATGACGAAGGGCGCCTGATCGGCTATCTCGGCGTTTCCCGCGACATCAGCGAGCGGAGGCGCGCGGAGGCGGAAAAGCAGGAGGCCGCCGAGGCGCTGCGCCGAAGTGAGGAAAATTACAAATTCCTGGTGGAAAACACGAACGACATCATCTGGATCTTCGACCTGAAGGACATGTGCTACGCGTTCTGCTCGAACTCGGTGGAACGCATTCTCGGATACACTGCCGAGGAGACGGTGGGCATGAAACTGGAGGATGTTTTCTCCCCGGAGACCACGGAGGCCGTGACGGCCGGCTTCAGGAGGAGTGTTGCGGGCAAGGAGCCTTCGGACCGGATCGTGATGGAGGCGGAGCACATCGCCAAGAATGGAGACCGGCTGTGGATGGAGATCAGCGCAGCCCTGAAAAGGGATGAACAGGGCAGGCCCGTCGCCTTCAACGGCGTGACCCGCGACATCTCGGAACGAAAAAGAGCGGAGGCCGAGCGGGAAGCCGCCGCCGAGGCGCTCCGCCGGAGCGAGGAAAAGTACCGGCTCCTCACGGAGAACAGCGGTGACGTGATCTACACAACGGACACGAATCTCCGTATGACTTACATAAGTCCCGCAATACAGAAATTGCGGGGCGTGACTCCCGAGGAGGCCATGGGGCAATCCTTTGCCGATGCCATGACGCCTGAATCACTGAATGTGCTCATGGAGGATTATTTCCGGGCACTTCCCGAAATCGAAAAGGGCGGCAATCCCACTTCACATCTCGAATTGGAGCAGTACAAAAAAGATGGTTCCACCTTCTGGACGGAAGTAACGTTGAGTCCCATGCGTGACGACATGGGACGCATGACCGGCATTGTGGGCGTGTCCCGCGACATCACGGAGAGGAAGCGGATGGAGGCCGAGTTGAAGGAGGCCGAGGAGAAATACCGGACCATTCTCGAGACCATGGACAGCGGCTACTATGAGGTCGACCTGAAGGGCAACATGCTCTTCTGCAATCAGGCCCTGCGGAAATTCCTGGGTTACGGGGAGAGGGAACTGGTGGGACTCCCGTTCAGCGCCTACATGGACGACGAAGAAGTCAAACGCGTTTACGGGATTTTCCACGAAGTCTACCTGAGCGGCAAACCCTCCGGGGACTTCTACTGGCGGCTGACCAGGAAAAACGGAGCCAGCGCCTACTCGGCCGCCTCCGTCTATCCCGTGAGAAACGGTCAGGACGCGATTGTCGGCTTCCGCGGAACCGTCCGGGACATTACCATCCTGAAAGAGGCCAAGGATGCGGCCGACGCGGCCAACCGCTCCAAGAGCGCCTTCCTGGCGAACATGTCCCACGAGATCCGGACGCCCATGAACGCCATCATCGGCTTCGCCCAGCTCATGGATCGGGACCCGGACCTCTCGCCGCAGTCGAGGGAGCACCTCGACATCATCAACCGCAGCGGCGAGCACCTGCTTGCGCTCATCAACGACATCCTGGAAATGTCCAAGATCGAGGCCGGGCGCGCGACCTTCACGCCGAACACCTTCGACCTGCAGGCCTTCCTCCGGGACATCGAGCGGATGTTCCGCATCCGGACAGACTCAAAAAAACTGAGCTTCCTGCTGGAGGAGGTAGGACCCGTCCCCCGCTGGGCGGTCACGGACGAAGGGAAACTCCGCCAGATCCTCATCAACCTCCTGGGGAACGCGGTGAAATTCACCGAGGAGGGCGGCATCGCCCTGCGCATCGCCGCCCGGACCGGAAAGGAAGGCACGGTGAATCTCCGCTTCGAGGTGGAGGATACGGGGCCCGGCATGACCGAGGAGGAAACGAGCCTTCTCTTCCAAGCCTTCGAGCAGACCCGGGCCGGGGTCAAGAGCGGCGGAACCGGACTGGGACTGGCCTTGAGCCGGGGATTCGTCCAGGTCATGGGGGGAACCATCGCGGTGACCAGCGCCGTCGGCAAGGGAACGACCTTCCACTTCGAGATTCCCGTCCGGGAAGGAGCAGAGGAACAGGTGAAGCCGAAGGAAGCGAAGCGGCGCGTCCTTCGCCTAAAGCCCGGCCAGGGCGAGTTCCGCGTTCTCGTGGCGGACGACAGGGACACGAACCGCCGGCTGCTTTCCCGGCTGCTCGGCCCCGTCGGATTCACCACGCGGGAGGCGGTCAACGGGGAGGACGCCCTGCGGGCGATCCGGGAGTGGAAGCCCCGGGTGGTCCTCATGGACATGACCATGCCCGTCATGGACGGCTATGAGGCCACGCGCATCATCAAGGCGTCGCCGGAACTGAAGGATACGGCGATCATCGCCGTCACGGCCAGCGCCTTCGAGGAAGACCGGCAGCGGATCTTCGCCGCCGGGGCCGACGGGTACCTGTCGAAACCGTTCAAGGAAGAGGAACTGTTCGAAAACATCCGCCGGCTCATCGGGGTGGAGTATCTGTACGATGAGACGGGCGCTCTTGAATCAACACCGCGCGAAGCGGGCGATTCCGAGAAGATGCGCCGGATCATCGCCGCCCTTGCCCCGGAGTTGGTCTCCCGGATGCGGGATGCCGTGGAGAGTGCCGACATGGACCTCTTGAACGAACTGGTCGGACGAATGGCGGCGGAACATCCGGATTTCACACAGCGGATGCAGCAAATGGCCGCCCGTTACGAATATGAAGCAATGATTGAGCTTTTTTCCACCGGAGCATAATGTATGAAAAACGATTACAAAACGGATCCGGCCCAGGCCAATATCCTTGTCGTGGACGACGTGCCCGCCAACCTCACCCTCCTCACCGGCATGCTCAAGGAAAAGGGGCATCGTGTGCGACCCGTGCCCAGCGGGAAACTGGCCATCAAGGCCGTGGAGCACGAGAAGCCCGACCTGATCCTCCTCGACATCACCATGCCGGAGATGGACGGTTTCGAGGTCTGCCGAAGGCTGAAGCAGGACGTGCGGTTCCGCGACATCCCCGTCATCTTCATCAGTGCCCTTACGGAAACGCTGGACAAGGTAAAGGCCTTCGGCAGCGGCGGCGTTGATTACGTGACCAAGCCGTTCCAGTTTGAAGAGGTCGAGGCGCGGGTGGAGACCCACCTCAAGCTGCGGCGTTACCAGGCCAACCTGGAAGACCTCGTGGAAGAGCAGGTTCAGGAAATCTCCGCCTCGCAGGTTTCGACGATCTTCGCCCTCTCCAAGCTGTCAGAATCGAGAGACAAAGAAACGGGAAAGCACCTGGAGCGGGTCCAGATCTTCTGCCGGATGCTGGCGGAGAAACTCGGCGGAGAGGAACCGTACAACCGCGTGATCGACAGTGCCTTTATCCACAATATCTTCAACGCCAGCCCGCTGCACGACATCGGCAAAGTTGCCAGCCCCGACCGGGTCCTGCTGAAATCAGGCGAGCTGACCGAAGAGGAGTTCGACATCATGAAGCAGCACGCCGTTGTGGGCGCCACGACCATGGAGGCGGTCCGCGACGTGTACCCCAAAAACACGTTCATCAACATGGGCATCTCCATCGCGCGGAGCCACCACGAGCGCTGGGACGGGAAAGGTTATCCCGACGGGCTCCAGGGAGAGGAGATCCCCCTGGCGGCACGCATCATGGCCGTTGCGGACGTTTACGACGCCCTCCGATCCTGCCGCTGCTACAAGGGGCCTTGCACCCGCGATCAGGCCTGCGGATTCATCGAAAAGGGCAGCGGCGTTCAGTTCGACCCCGTCGTGGTGACCGCCTTCCTGACACTGGAAGAGGAGTTCGACCGGATCGGAAACGAAATGGGGTACGCGTAAGAGGAGCCCTTCACTTCCTTGGGAACTGAAAATGCGCTGCCGGGATTTCCTGATGAAGCCCGTCTCACTCAGCGACCTCGTCCAGACCGTGCAGAGAGCCCTGGGACAGGAAGCGGAACCGATGGAACGGTGACCTGTGATGCGAAACAATCTTAACGTGGAATCGACATGAAACAAAGGAAACCCGGGCCGAACATCCTGCGCGAGCCCCCGGTGGATTACAGGCAGGCCGTCGCGATCTATGAATCTCCTGAGGGCGTCCGCGTGGACGTGAAACTGGAGCGGAACTCAATCGTTGCATTTTATGCAACAGTTCAAGAAGAGGGGCGGCGCTCCGTCGAGCGGGAGATTGAATTTTGCAACCTCTTCGGCCGGGAGAAAGACAACAGCCTCAAAGGCGCTCTCGGCGCCGTCATGCAGACCTTCGACGGCAGGGAAGTCTATCCCGGCATTGAAGAGAAGGCCGCCAGTCTTCTTTACTTCCTGATCAAGGATCACCCCTTCTTGGACGGCAACAAGCGGATCGGCGCGGCCCTGTTCCCGTGGTTCCTGGAGAAGAACGATGCCCTGTACGGCCCTGAACGTACCTGTAGATTCGCTCTTTCTCGACGAAGGATTCGGCACTCTGGACGAAGATGCCCTCGAAACGGCACTTGAGACACTGGCGGGACTGCAGCAGGACGGAAAACTCATCGGTGTCATATCCCATGAGACAGCACTGAAGGAGCGCATCGGAACTCAGATCCAGATCATTCCGGAGACAGGAGGGCGCAGCATTATGAGTGGCCCCGGATGCCGGGGAATTTCGTGAGACGTCGGAACACCAAAGGCTCGGTCACATCCGTCATGGTGAACCAACCGCCTTCCCTCCATCCCTCACCTTCAGAAACGATCCTGCCTTTGCACATCATGATAATCCCTCGCCCGGATTTCCGGCCAACAGTACAAGGCAGGCAGACATGAATGTTTTCGAGCTGCACCCTGCATGACTGACATGCAACCGACTAATATTGTGCCCCTATTCTGCCCCTTGACATATCGGCTCATCTGGTCCAGCATGCGCACCCGAAAGCAACCGGATTGGTATTTCTTCTCATGGATCTGAACGACATACACAACGACCCCGCCCTCCCGATGGCGGGGTTTTCATTTGCATCGCGATTCTGAACAGATTGAGCAAGGGGTATGGGTGGGGAAATGACAAACGGACGACAAACCATCGGCAAAATCAAGGATCCGTGCCAGCAGGCAACGGCCGTCAACGAGGAGGCGCCTTCGGCCGGGAAAACAGCGCAGGAGTTTCGTATTGAACTGTTTCAGAAATACCGAAATACGTTCGACCGGGCCAGCGAGGCGGTTTTCATCCTACAGAACGGCTGTTTTGCCTTCGCCAACAGAAAGATGTCGGATCTGCTGGGGGTTCCGGTGGAGGAGCTGGAAGGGCTCCCCTTCCCTGATTTCGTCTGGCCCGCGGATCGGGAACTCATCGTGGCAAACTACAGGAAACGCATCGGGGGAGAGCATGTCCCCGACTCCTACGAGTTCCGGATCGTCGGGACAGGTGGCCGATCGATCTGGGTCTCCCTGTCGGCAACCCTGCTGATGCGGGAGAAAGGCAAAACGGCGACGCTATACCTGCTGACGGACGTCACGGAGCGCAAGAAGGCGGAGGAAGCGCTGAAACAATCGGAAGCCTGGTATCGGACGGTTTTCGAAAATACCGGGACGGCGATCATCGTTGTGGAGGAAGACACCACCATCAGCCTGGCCAACACCGAATTCGAGAAACTGTCCGGCTATTCGAAAGAGGAGATCGAGGGGAAACGGCATTGGACGGAATTTACTGCACCGGAAGATATCGAAAGAATGCTGGAGCAGCATCGGCTGCGCCGGGAGACAGCCAATTCCGCCTCCAGATATTACGAATTCCGTTTCGTCGATAAAGAAGGCCGCATCCGGGATATCGCCCTCAACGCGGATCTGATCCCGGGCACGACCAAAACCATTGCCTCGCTTCTCGACATATCGGGCCTCAAACGGGCGGAAAAGGCGCTGAAAGAAAGCGAAGGCAAATACCGGGCTCTGATGGAAAGCACCTCGGCGGGCATCTATCTCATTCAGGATAACATGTTCATCTATGTCAATCCGGCCTTCGAGGCCATCACCGGTTACACCCTGCCAGAACTCGCCGGCATCCCCTTCTGGGACTTCATCCATCCGGATTTCCGAGAACTGGTTAAGGGCAGAGGGACCCGGCGTCAGGGAGGGACGGAACCGCCGGAAAGGTACGAGTTCAAAATCATCGTCAAGAGCGGGGACGTGAAGTGGATCGAGCTGTCCGCCGCGACCATTGATCTGACGAGCAAGCCGACGATCATGGGATCCATGTTCGACATCACTGACCGCAAACGGGCGGAAAAAGACCTGATGGAAAGCGAAAAACGCTTTCGCGCCCTGTGCGAAAACGCCCCGGATATCATCTACACGCTGGATCTGTCG
Organism: Syntrophaceae bacterium; assembly: GCA_013177825.1. NCBI lineage: Bacteria > Pseudomonadati > Thermodesulfobacteriota > Syntrophia > Syntrophales > Syntrophaceae > Syntrophaceae bacterium. Next base: position 182,951 of record JABLXX010000002.1, on the reverse strand, counting down.
GGGACCGTCACGTACGCGAATCCCTCCTGGCAACGCATCCTGGGCCATGGAGAAGACGAGCTGCCGGGACGTTACTTCACGGAATTCGCCAAGGAGGAAGAAAAAAGAACATTCCGGGAACTGTTCAAAGGCATCCGGGATGACGGCGAAGTCTTCAGCAATCACATCGGTGTGATGCTGGCCAGCGATGGAGCGGAACGAACCTTCATCATGAACAGCGCCATCATCCGCGATTCGGAAGACCGCATCAACGGTTTTCTGGGCATGATGAAAGACATCACCGAACTGCGGGATATGGAAAAGAAGCTCAACCAGGCCCAGAAGATGGAGGCCATCGGCACCCTGGCAGGTGGAATTGCCCACGACTTCAACAACCTGCTCATGGGCATTCAGGGGTATGCGTCCCTGACGCTGCTGGATCTGGAGCCTTCCCACCCCCATTATGACAGGCTCAAACGGATCGAGGAGCAGGTAAAAAGCGGCACAGATCTGACCGGGCAGCTCCTCGGGCTTGCCAGGGGGGGGCGATACGAGGTGAAGCCTTCCGACATGAACGATATCCTCACCAGGACCTCCTCCATGTTCGGCAGAACGAAAAAGGAAATCTCCATCCACCGCAAATTCGCGGCAGACCTCTGGAACGTGGAAGTGGACCGGGGGCAGATGGAGCAGGTGCTCATGAATCTCTATGTGAACGCCTGGCAGGCCATGCCCGGAGGCGGCGAGATCTTCCTGGAAACGGAGAATGTTTTCCCGGACGAAGAACGGACGATCTCCTGTGCCGCTCAACCCGGCAGATATGTGAAGATTCAGGTCACCGACACGGGTACCGGGATGGACCGGAAAACCATGGAGCGAATCTTCGATCCCTTCTTCACCACCAAGTCCATGGGAAGAGGGACCGGTTTGGGACTGGCGATGGTCTATGGAATCATCAAGGGGCACAGCGGCACCATCCGCGTGGAAAGCGAGCCCGGTCAAGGATCGACGTTCATCATCCACCTGCCGGCAACGGATAAGCCGGTTGCCCTGGATAAGAAAGAAATCGAAACGGTCACGAGAAGGGGTACGGAGACGATTCTCTTGGTCGAAGACGAGCGGACGGTGGCCGAGGTGACCCGTGATCTTCTGATTTCCCTGGGATACCGGGTTTATGTGGCCGGGAACGGCCGGGAGGCGATCGCCACTTACAAGGCAAAAAAAGACGAAATCGACCTGGTGATCATGGACATGATCATGCCGGGACTCTCTGGAGGGGAGACGTTCGACCTCCTCCGGGAGATCAATCCCGAAATCAGGATCATTCTTTCCAGCGGTTACAGCATCAACGGCCAGGCCCAGGACATAATGGACCGCGGCTGCAACGGATTCCTCCAGAAGCCCTTTTATCTCGAGCAACTCTCCAGAAAAATCCGGGGGGTGCTGGACTGAATTCGCCCCTTTCTCACCCCTCCGGGAGGGAGTGATCCGCAGCCGGTCACCCCGCGGAGACGGCCGCCTGGAAACGCTGGACCTGGTTTCGCCCGCGCTCCTTGGCATCATACAGGGCGGAGTCCGCGGCGCGGATCAGGGTCTGAATCGAATCGGCGTCGTCCGGAAAGGTCGCCAGGCCGATGCTGATGGTGATCTGATGCGGGAACCCCTCTATCTTCTTCCCCGCCACGGCGTTGCGGATTCTCTCCCCGAAGACCGTACCGCCTTCCCCGGCGGTCTCCGGCAAGATAACGGCGAACTCCTCCCCGCCGAACCGGGCCGGGATGTCGCTTTCTCGGGCATGCATCTTGAAGAGACCCGCCACGGCCTGCAGGACCGTGTCTCCCATCTGGTGGCCGAACGAGTCGTTCACCCTTTTAAAGTGATCCAGGTCGCACATGGCCAGCGTAAGCCGGTGTCCGTAGCGCCTGGCACGCCGGAATTCCGATTCCAGCTTTACGTTGAAATAACGCCGGATATACAGTCCGGTCAGCTCATCGGTGATGGCCATTTCGTACAGGGACGTGTTGTTGATCGCCACGGCCGCCTGGTTGCCGAGCGCATCGAGCAGTTCCAGGTCCTCCGAGGTGAAGATCCCCTCGCTGCTCTTTTTGTTCGTGATGTTGATGACTCCAATGGCCTCGTCGGCCACCACCAGCGGGATGCACAGGATCGATTCGACGTTGGATTCCCGGTTTTCAAGGTATCGATCGTCCTTCTCCGCCGCATTGACGATAATCGCTTCCTTCTTCTCGAACACCTTGCCGGCGATGCCCTCACCGACGGCGAAGGTCCGGCAGCTCATCAGGCCGGTATTGATGGCTTCCTCCGTTTTCTTGTCCGGGAGGCCGTTCACGACATGGACTACCAGGCGCCTCGTCTGCTGATCAAAGAGCATCAGCGACCCTTTCTGGGCCTCGGTGGTCTCTATGGCCTGCTGCAGGATGAACTTCAGCAGATTCTTCAGGTCGCCGATGTGGTTCATGGCACGGCCGATGTTGTACAGGATGGACAGGTTCTTGACCGTCTTGTTCAACTCGACCATGTCTGCCTCGTTCTTCTCGTAAAGCTTGGCCGTAATGATGCTGACGGCCGCCTGCTCGGCCAGGATGTGCAGAAATTCCAGATCGTCGTCCATGTAGGACCTGGTATTTTTCTGCGGGCCGATGCTCAGGAGCCCGACGACCCGCCCGCGGTGCACCAGGGGAATGAAATACCGGCTCATGAGCCCCGACAGCCGGTGCTTGTCGAAGGGAATCGCGAAACGGGGCTCCCCCAGGCTGTCGACGGTGGCAAAGGGACGGCCCTGCAGGATTGCCTGCCACAGCAGTCCTTCATCGGCCGGAAACGAAAAATCCGCCGGGAGCTCCTCCGACAGGCCGATGCCCTGAACCAGCTCAAACCGGCTCCCGTCGTCGTTCACGATGAACAGGGCATAGGTCTCCAGTCCGAAGCGCTCCCCGACGATGCTGGTGAACACGCTGTACAGCTCGCGCACACCCAGCAGGTTGTCAAAGGCCTTCCCCGCCTGCAGCAGGCTCGACAAGTCGAACAGCTTGCGCTCGAGCTGCACCAGTTTCTGATCGGGCTGATCCATGGGCCTCCCTCTTGTATTCCTTATTCCGTCAGAGGTGTCGGGACGGGACCTTTGTCAGTCCTCTCCCCGCAGGCGTTCCTTCAGATATTTGCTGAAGTCTCCGTAATCTCCGGAAAGTTCATGAGGCTCCCCCTTCCGGCCGTCCAGGTCCCGCATGCTGGGGGGCAGCTCCGGGTCGATGCCCAGGACCGCCTGGACCTCCTCGGGAAACTTGGCCGGATGGGCCGTTTCCAGGGAGACGCAAAGGGGGAAGTCGCCTTGACGTTCCAGCCAGGTCTCCAGGCCTTTCCAGCCGACGGCGCCATGGGGCTCCAGAATGACCCCGCAGGCGTCGTAGACCCGGCGGATCGTCCGGCGGGTCTCGTCGTCGGAGACAGAGACGGAGAAGATCCGCCGCTGCATCTCCTCCCGGTCGGGCCGCTTCCAGACGCGTCCGCTCCGGTCCACGGTTCCGCCGTAGAGGTCGAAGAAGCGCGCCAGGTTGCTCGGGTGTCCCACGTTCATGGCATTGGAGAGGCAGGCCCGGGAGGGGGAGATTTTCGCGTAGATACCGGTCTCGAGGAAGCGGGGGAACTCGTCGTTCTCGTTGGTGGGCATGATCAGGGTGTGGACGGGCAGGCCCATCCGGCGGGCGTACTCGCACCCCAGGGCGTCGCCGAAATTGCCCGAGGGGACGGAAAAGACGATCTCCTCCCCCGGCTCCGCCAGCTGGGCGTAGGCATACACGTAATAAACGATCTGCGGCAGGATGCGGCCGAAGTTGATGGAATTGGCCGAGGTCAGGTTCAACCCCGCCAGCGACGGGTCGGCGAAGGCCTGCTTCACCAGGTCCTGGCAGTCGTCGAACTTGCCCTCCACCGAGACGGCCTGGACGTTCCGGCCGATGGTGTCGAGCTGCTTCTTCTGGCGGCCGCTCACCTCGCCCCGGGGATAGAGGATCGTCACCGCGATCCCCGGAACGCCGCGGTAGGCGTCTCCCACGGCGCTGCCCGTGTCGCCCGAGGTGGCCACCAGGATGTTCAGGCGGCTGCCGGCATCCCGGAAATGGCTCATGAGGCGGGCCATCATGCGGGCGGCGAAGTCCTTGAAGGAGGCGGTGGGTCCCCGGTCGAGGCGCATCACGTACTTGCGGCCCGTCACCGGCTCCAGGGGGACATCGTAGTCGTAGGCGTCCTCGACGATGCGACGGAGGGCGTCCATCCCGATCTCGCCCTGGAGAAAAGCCCGGCCCACGAGCAGGGCGGCTTCGGTATAGGGTCTGCCCTTCAGGGCCCGGATCTCCTCCGGCTTCAGGGCCGGGATCCGGTCGGGCATGAAGAGCCCCTCGTCGGGGGCCTGCCCCTGCAGAAGGGCCTCCCGGAAGGAAACCCGGTCCCGAAAGGGGACGATACCCGCTGCCCGTTCCAGGGTCCGGTTCGTGCTGTAGTAAAGAATCCGCTCCGCCATGTGCTCCCTCACTTTCCCGCCAGGATTGCCTCCACTTCCACCAGGGCCTGCCTCGGCAAAGCCGCGACGCCCACAGTGGCCCGGGCGGGATAAGGTTCCTCGAAATACTGTGCCATGATCTCGTTCACCCGGGGAAAGTGCCCCAGGTCCGTCAGAAAGATGGTCAGCTTCACCGCGTCGTCCAGAGACAGTCCGGCGGCCTCCGCCACGGCCTTCAGATTGGAGAAGACCCGGTGGATCTGCTTCTCGATCCCCTCTTCCAGCGCCATGGTTGCCGGATCGAGGCCGATCTGGCCGGAGAGGAACACGAATTCCCCCGCCCGGACAGCCTGGGAGTAGGTGCCGATGGCCTTGGGCGCCGCATCCGTGGCGATGATGTCTTTGACAGTCATGAGATCCTCCGTTCGTCCCGGAATCGGCCGCTTCCGGCGGCGCGTCGCCACTATAGGAAACACGCCGGGGCGTGTCAAGGCGTAAGCCTCCTTTCCTGTTGACATTTCGGGGACCGGACATGACAATCCCGTCTATCATGGCCCAGGAGAGTCGAACTCCATGATTCACCCCGAGCGCATCACACCCCTGAACCGCAAGTCCCCCGGGAAGGGCCGCTGGGTCCTCTACTGGATGCAGGCGTCCCAGCGGGCATCCTGGAACCACGCCCTGGAGTTCGCCCTCCGGGAGGCGAACGGGTTGGACCTTCCCGTCGTGGTCTTCTTCGGCCTCACGCCGGACTTCCCCGAGGCGAACCTGCGGCATTACCGCTTTCTCCTGGAGGGACTGCGGGAAGTTCAGAATGACCTGGGGAAAAGAGGCATCGCCCTGGTCGTCCGGGCCGTCTCTCCGGAGAGGGGCGCCCTGGAGCTATGCGGGGACGCCGCCTTGGCCGTAACGGACCGAGGCTACCTGCATATCCAGAAGGCCTGGCGGGAGGCCGTCGCCCGGGAGGCCCCCTGCCCGCTCCTCCAGGTGGAATCGGATGCGATCGTTCCCGTCGAGTCGGCCTCGGCGAAGGAGGAGTTTTCGGCCGCCACGCTGCGGCCGAAGATCCGGGCCCTTCTCCCGGACTTTCTGCATCCCCTGGAAGAAACACCGGCAAAGCGCGACTCTCTGGGGCTTCGGCTGCCCGGCCTCTCCCTGGAGGACCCGGAGGCCATCCTGCGTGCCCTTCCTCTGAACCGGAGCGTGCCGCCCATCGATTCCTTGCGGGGGGGCTCCAGCGAGGGCCGGAGGCGCCTGGAGCGATTCCTCGCCCACGCCCTGGACCGCTACCATACGGACCGGAACGTCCCCGGCTCCAACGCCGTCTCGGACCTGAGCCCGTACCTGCACTTCGGCCACCTCTCGCCCCTGGAGGTCGCCCTGGCCGTCCGGGCCTCCCGGCACGGGAACCCGGCGGCGAAGGAGTCCTTCCTGGAGGAACTGATCGTCCGGCGGGAGCTGGCCCTGAATTTCGTCCACTACAACCCGGCCTACGACGCCTATGAAGGGGCCGTTCCGGCCTGGGCCCGGCGGACCCTGGAGGAGCATGCCCGGGACCGGCGGGAATACCTTTACGGTCTCCGGGATCTGGAGGAGGGACACACCCACGATCCCTTCTGGAATGCGGCCCAGCGGGAGATGGTCCGAACGGGGAAGATGCACAACTACATGCGGATGTACTGGGGGAAAAAGATCCTCGAATGGAGCGTGTCGCCCTCGGAGGCCTTCCGGACGGCCCTGGTCCTGAACAACCGCTGGGAACTGGACGGCCGGGATCCCAACGGCTTCGCCGGCGTGGCCTGGTGCTTCGGGAAGCACGACCGGCCCTGGGGAGAACGTCCGATTTTCGGGAAGGTCCGCTACATGAACGCCGCGGGTCTCAAGCGGAAGTTCGACATGGGACCCTACCTGGAGCGCTTCGGATAAGACGCCCGGAACCTTCATGTTCCAGAGTCCGGCGCCCGGGGACCTCTCCGGAGCCCGATTTTCACTTGCGTTGCGCCACCCAATCCCGTATGTTTCCACGCAGCCGCCCCCTGGCGGCCCATGAATCATTCAAACGCAAGGGGAAACAGCCCATGCCATATCGAAGAATCATTGCCGTTGTCATCATCCTCCTGCTTCTACTCATCCCACCGGCCGCCATGGCCAAGGCGAAGAAAGCGCGGGTCAAGGCAAAGCCCGGGCCGCCGGCGCCGATTCTCAAGTCGGCCGTCGTCGTGGACTACAACACCGGCGCCACGCTTTTTGCCGAGAACCCCGACCAGATGATTCCCCCGGCGTCGCTGACGAAAATCATGACCCTCTATCTGACGTTCGAGGATATTCAGCAGGGCAGGGTTCGCCCGGCCGATCTGGTGACCGTCAGCGGAAAGGCCTATGCCACGAAGGGCACTACCATGTTCCTCGAAAAGGGGGAAAAGGTTCCCCTGATCGAGCTGATCAAGGGAATCTCCGTGGCCTCGGCCAACGACGCAGCCCAGGCCGTGGCGGAGCACCTGGGTGCGGGCAGCGCTGCGGACTTCGTGGCCCGGATGAACGGGAAGGCCCGGGAGCTGGGCATGACCCGGACCCGCTTCATGAATCCGCACGGCCTTCCTGCAAAAGGGCAGCTCACGACGGCCCGGGACATGATGACGCTCTCCCGCGCCTACCTGAACCGCTTTCCCGAATGCCTGACCATCCATTCCATGCGGGAATACAGCTACCACAACAAGACCCAGCGCAACCGGAACCGGCTCCTGGCCCATTACCCCGGGGCGGACGGCATCAAGACGGGATTCGTGTGTGCCTCGGGCTACAATATCATCGCCACGGCGAAGCGAGACAATGTGCGGGTGATGGCAGTGGTCCTGGGAGCCCGGACACCGAAACTCCGGGTGAGCGAGACGGAACGGCTGCTGGACGTGGGCTTCGAAAAAGCCAACGGCGGCCGGAAGCAGGCCGCCGTCGGGGAAGACATTCAGCCGGATCGGGACGGAGGGTCCTTCTCCGCGGCCGATCCTTCATCCCTGCCTGCACCCTTGCAGGCGGGACGCATTCACGTATTGACTCCCAACTTGGGCAGCAGGTAGGCCTGAAGAAAGAACCACAGGCCGATCACAAGCAGGACAATCCAGAAATCATTCATCGTTTCCTCCCAGCGGCGCCGGGATTGAGGATTTCTTCGAGCCTCTCGCCGAAGGGACATTTGCGCCGCAGGAAGAATATATGCATCCCCTGCTCCCCGGGCAACCGCTTTCCCCACGGGAACAGGTCCGGGACAGCCGGTTGGGCAATTTGATTTCGGGGAACCTTTACGTCCGGGATAGAAAGACGGACCAGCCCGCCCGAAGGGATCCGGGGAGCAGGTCCAGCGCACCCGAGGCCTCCGCCACGGGCGTGAATCCGCAGTCGCCGCAGCGGACCTCGCCGCGGCTCTTCACGTAACATCCCTGGTTGATGGCACCGTCGGGGTCCACGTTGACCAGGATGTCGTCATGGCAGTTCCAGGAACCCTCCGCCATGGCGCGGAGGCGGCCGGCATCGTTGAGGACGGGAAAACCCCGTTTTTTCAGGGCGATGATCTCCTCGACGGTCTCCCGCCGCTCCGCCCGGGTCATGGACAGGGGCGCCTCCCCCTGGCCGTAGGGGTAAAAGAACTGAAGTGTTACGCCTCGGACCGTGGGGATCTCCCGGAGGATCGCCATCAGCGGCTCCAACTCCCGCCGGTTCTCCCTGTGGACGGTTACATGGACGAGGACCCGGGAGTGCCGGGTCTCCCGCAGGTTCGAGAGGACCCGGTCGAAGGAGCCGCTCCGGAGCCGGTCCTGCATTTCCTTCCGGCCGTCCAGGCTCACCCAGAGGATATCCGCCGGCCCCCGGAGGGGAAAGGTCCCGTTGGTCGTCACGGCGACCCGGGTGAAGAGGCCTTTCGCATACCCGACGGCATCGTCCAGGGTCCGCCCGTGGTCTTCCCAGAGGAAGGGCTCTCCCCCCTCGAAGACGACGATCCGGGTGCCCATCTCCGCCAGCGTATCGAGGGAGCGGCGGACCGTATCCCAGTCCATGGAACTGCCGGGCCGCTTCGCCCGCCGGTGGAAGGGGCAGCCCCTGCAGGCCAGGTTGCAACGCCAGGTGATCTTGAAGCTCGCCAGGAGAGGGGCCTTCCGGCGAAGAAGGAGGCGGCCGGCGAAGAATCCGGCGAATTCGAGGACATCCCGCAGGGGGAGTCGATGGCTGGAAATCATGACAACCTCTCATACCCTCGGGAAGCCGCGGAGCATGAACCAATCGGCGCAACGACAACCGTCTTTCGTGCGGTGACCGCGCCGTCCCGGAACCTGCCGGTCCCGAATGGCGGTCCACCGCGGTCCCCATACCACAACGGCCCGTCCCGTCCAATGGAATTATCTTGCAAATCGAGGTCCTTTCCGTAAGATAGCGGAACCGGCGGAAATGCCCGCCGGGAGGCCGACCACGGGCTCTTTCGGGAAAAATGAGGATTGAGAAACGTCTTGGACTTCGAACGCGCAACCATCCATTACCTCGACAACGCCGCCACTTCCTGGCCCAAGCCGGAGGCAGTCTATCGGGCCATGGACCGGTTCAGCCGCGAGATCGGCGGAAGCCCGGGCCGCTCGGCCCACCGGCGCTCCGTCGCCGCGGCGCGGATCATCCTGGAGGCCCGGGAGAACACGGCCCGCCTCCTCGGGGTTTCCGATCCCATGCGGGTCGTCTTCACGAAAAACGCTACGGAAGCCCTGAACCTGGCCATTCTGGGACTTCTTTCCCCGGGAGACCACGTCGTCACGTCCTCCATCGAGCACAATTCGGTCATGAGGCCCCTCCGGTTCCTGGAGGAGAACGGCGTGGAGATCACAGCCGTCCGCTGCTCGCCCCGGGGCGAACTCGACCCGGCGGATGTAGCTGCGGCCCTCCGGAAGAACACCAAGGCCGTTTTCCTGACCCATGCCTCCAACGTGGCGGGTGCCATTCTGCCCATTGCAGAAATCGGGCGGATCACCCGGGAGCGCGGCGTCGTCCTGGGCATCGATGCCGCCCAGACCGCCGGCGCCATGCCTCTATCGGTAGAGGAGGCGGGCATCGACCTCCTGGCCTTCACGGGCCACAAATCCATGTTCGGCCCCCAGGGAACCGGCGGCATCTGTATCGGGGCGGGCCTCGAAAGACGTCTCCACCCCCTCCTCCGGGGCGGCACCGGCAGCCGCTCGGAGCACGAGGAGCAGCCCGATTTTCTGCCCGACAAGTTCGAGTCGGGAACGCCCAATACCGTGGGCCTGGCGGGCCTAGCAGCGGGGACGGGATTCCTCCTGGAGCAGGGCTTGGAAACGATCCGCCGGCACGAGGAAATCCTGACGGGGGCCTTTCTCGACGGAATCCGCTCCATCCCCGGAATCACCGTTTACGGCCCCCTGGCAGCAGCGCTGCGCATCCCTGTCGTCGCACTGAACGTGAAAGATCTGTCACCGGCGGAGGCGGCCCTGGCCCTGGACGAGCGGTTCGGCATCCTGACCCGCCCCGGCCTTCACTGCGCCCCGGCGGCGCACCGGACCCTGGGGACCTTCCCCGTCGGTGCCGTCCGCTTCGCCTTCGGCTTCTTCAACACCGCGGACGACGTGACGGCAGCCCTGGAGGCCCTTCAAGAACTGGCCGGCTGTAACAAATAATCCTTAACCCTGCTTTTGGAGAGAAGAATGACCGAGGAGAAAGTCCGCCTGACCGAAACGGTCCGCGGGGCCGGTTGAGCCTGCAAGATCGGTCCGGGCGACCTGCATGAAGTCCTGAAGGATCTTCCTCTCGCCTCTCATCCCAGCCTGATCGTGGGCATGGAGCACGGCGAGGACGCAGGGGTGTATCAACTCCGGGAGGACCTGGCGGTCATCCAGACGGTGGACTTCTTCACACCCATCGTCGACGATCCCTACACCTTCGGGCAGATCGCCGCGGCCAACGCACTGAGCGACGTCTATGCCATGGGGGGGCGGCCCCTGACGGCCCTGAACATCGTCTGCTTCCCCGTGGGCAAGCTGGACAATACGATCCTGCGGGAGATTCTCCGGGGCGGACTGGACAAGATGCGGGAGGCGGGCGTTCTCCTCGTGGGCGGCCACAGCGTCGAGGACGACGAGCCGAAGTACGGCCTGTCCGTCCTCGGGGTCGTCCATCCCGACCGGGTGCTCCTGAACCGCGGCGCCCGGCCGGGAGACCGGCTGATCCTGACGAAGCCCCTGGGAACCGGCATTGCCGGAACGGCCATCAAGGCTCAGATGGCGAGTCCGGAACTGGAGGAGGAGGCGATCCGCTCCATGGCCGCCCTGAACGCCGCAGCGGCGGCGGAAATCGAGAAAACCCCTGGAGTCCATGCCTGCACGGATATCACGGGTTTCGGGTTGCTGGGTCATGCCTGCGAGATGATTGAGGGAACGAAAGAGGGAATCCTGATCCGTTCGTCGGATGTCCCCTTTTTCAAAGGCGTCCGCGACCTGGCCGAGACGGGGATCCTCCCGGCGGGGCTCCACCGGAACAGGGCATTCCGGAAGGGAATGGCGTCCGTCGAGGCCACCTGCCCGGAATGGCTGGCGGACATCCTCTACGACCCGCAGAGCTCAGGCGGACTGTTCGTATCCGTTGCGGCCGGGGAGGCGGATGGTCTGCTCCGCCGGATCCGGGCCGCCGGCGTCACGGCCGCCTCCATTGTCGGCGAAGTGACTGCTGAGAATCCGGGCCGGATCCGGGTGGTATAAGCACTTCAAAACGATTGTTGCCGGACGTTTCGTCCCTGGAAACAAGCGAAAACCCGCATTTTTCAAGCACCCGGCAAGATGTCGGGTTGCCCGGCGAGGCGTGTGCGACGACCTTTTGCACCCTCCCGTCGGCAAATGCATGGCCGACGAGCATCCCGGCCATTTCCGTTGCATAACCCAGTTCCCGCCAGGCGGGCATGACGGAAAAGCCAATCTCGACGGAACCGTCGTCGCCCGGAGGTCCGAAGTATCCGCCGGCACCCACCAGAACCGCGGGCCCGCCGGTTTCTCCCCGCTGAAGCGCATACCAGACGTACCATCCGGCGGCTCCCGCTCCGCCTTCCTCCAGGCGTTCCCGGAAATACTCCCGGGCGTCCCGATCGTATTCGCCCGGCGGCCACCCCGGTTCGACCCGGGCTTTCAACAGGGATGCAAGGCGTTCTGGGGATTCACCCTCGGCGGCAAGAAGATCGGGTGTGGCCGCTATCATCTCCAGGGAGCGGGCGGACAGAGTTGCAGGCTTGGGGGCATTCATGATGTCGCGTTAAAAGGAACTGGAACAGATTTGCGTTTGAACTCCCGGCAATAGAAAAGGGGACGGATTTGCAATCGGTCCCCTTTTCTGCGCCGTTTCAGGAGGGACAGACTGAATCTGTCCTTCTTTTTATCGTAATTATGCGTCGGAGGAGGAAGATTCGGTTTTTGCAGACTCACTGGTGGAGGTCGTCTCCGAAGACGAAGACGCAGCGGATTCTGCGGCCTCGGCCGACTCGGTCTTGGGGGCTTTCTTTCCGCCGTAGTCCGTCACGTACCAGCCCGACCCCTTCAGGTGAAAGGTCGTCTGGGACATGAGCTTGTTCACCGGACCCTTGCAGAATTGGCAAGACTTCGCAGGGGCGTCGGAAATCCGCTGGAACAGCTCGAACACCTTTCCGCATTTCCTGCATTTGTATTCGTAAATCGGCATCTCCTCAAACCTCCATCCAAATCTTAATTCACCCAGTCTCCCAGCCGGTACCGGCTGTCAAAACATTCGGCCACGATCCCAACTTCCGGTTGCCGCAGGCCCTGGAGGATGGTCCGGGTGATTCCATGGACCTTTTCCTCTTCCTTCTCTTTGTCCGTCTCCGGGGCGTCAAAGGCGATTTCCCCCCGATCGAAACGGATGATATGCACCAGTTCGTGGGCGGCGATGTATAGGAGAAGGGGGTTTAGCCGGATGAAAGAGGTACCCCTCTCCACGGCGTCGAGAATCCGGTGGTCCTGGAGGCACACCCGGTAGAAGTGCATCCCCGCCGCTTGCCCGGCGCCTTCCTTTTCCCGCCCGACCTGATACTTGCACAGATGGGCGAAGGCCTCGTCCCGCACCTCGTGGCTTTCGAGAAAAGCCAGGGTTTTCACATCGTACCGGTGGACCTTCATGTCCTCCGCGGTCAGCCGGAAGTGACGACCCACCAGGCTTTCCGCCTGGGTGAAGGCGCCGTCGGCGACCTGAACCTGTGAGGGAGTGAAGAACCGACCCATAAGCGTCACCCCGTATACGGACGAGGGTTGTAAAGCCGGTCGTAATATAGTGCTTTCCCCATCCGTGTCAAGCGGTTTGATGCATTCCATCCCGTCTTTGAGCACTGCTAAAGATCTTTTCTTTCAGCAACTTCGAGAGCGCGGACGACGGTCCGGCGTTGCCTGCCCGCCCCATGGAAGGGCTGTACCCTTCCGTCCGCATCGCCGTCCCTTATTTCGGAATCGGCGCCGAGGTCATCAGGTACTTCAGGTCGTCGTCCTCGAAACGGATCGAAAATCCCACGAAGGGGGAACGGTTGTCCGAATTGATGAAATCGTCCCAGCCGGCGGTCAGGTAAAGGTACTTGAGGAGGCGCCACTCGCCGTACCCTTTCAGGTGGGCTCGACGGTTGTCGTCGGTGAAGTCGAAGGCCTCGAAGGTCAGCTTGAGGCGGTCGTTGAAGGCCAGGTAGTCAAGACCCGCCCCGCCGGTGGATTCGAAGATGCCGCCCCGGAGGACGACGTCCCGGTAACGCTTGGCCACCTGGGCGTTGAACAGGAGTCCGTTCTTGTCCCATTCCTCCACCCGGCTTGTGACGCCGTTAACCGTGTAATCCCGGATGTATTTCCGGCCCCGCGGATCGGCCACGAGTCCCAGGATGTAAAAATAATCCTCCCGGGGCTGGATCCGGAGGTCCACGTAACTCTTCCAGTTGTTGCTCTCGAAAAGGTATTCGCCCCGGTAGCCCAGGTGGGTCCGGTACTGCTCCTGCTTGGCCAGGTAGCGGTTGATGCCGGTGAGGCCCGTGTTCAGGTTGGTCACGGTCTCATCCTCGTTGATGAGTTTTCCCAGGGTGCCTTTCCCCTGGCTGAGCTTGTCCGAGACGTCCTGCAGGGAGGCCACGGTCTTGTTGAGCCGGTCCGCCATTTCATCGTCTTTCAGGAGCTTCCCGACGGTCCCCTCCCCTTTCTTGATCCCCTCGGTAACCTCGCTCAGGGACGCAAAGGTCTTCTCCATCTCCTTGGAGGCGCTCTGGAGGTTCTCCACCACCTGGGCGATTTTCTGATCGTTCTGGGTCACCACCTTGTTGAGGTTTTCGCTCAGCATGCGGCCGTTTTCCAGCATGGCGTGAAGGGTCCGCTCATTGTTCTTCACGACGGCGTTGAGATTAACGGCCAGCTGCCGGATGCTGCCGACGATGTCCCCCACGGCTTCCTCGCCCGCCTTGCCGCCCAGGACCTTGTTCAGGGTCGTCGTAACGCCCCGTATATCCTCGGAGATCCCGGAGATCTGATGGATCAGCTTGTCCACGTCGGCCTGGCGCTCCACGTAGGCGATCTGCTCTCCCTCTTCAAGATTGCCGTTTCCCTTGGTCCCGGCGGAAAGCTCGACGTATTTATCCCCCAGGAGTCCATGGGTCCGGATGGAGGCCGTCACATCCTTGGGAAGCTTCACGTCCGACTTGATTCGCAGGGTGATGAGGGCTTTCCCTTCCTCGAGGGCGATGGACTCGACCCGTCCCACCTCGACGCCGGCCACCTGGATGGAGGCGTCCTTGTCAAGGCCCGCCGCGTTCTCGAAGACCACCTTGATCGTATAGCCCCGCTTCAGTCCGAATCCCGGCTGGGAGACCTGGAAGGACATGAAGGCCAGGATGATGATGCCCGCGAGGACGAAAAGCCCCACTTTTGCTTCCGTGCTGATGGATGTCATGCAAACCTCCCGCGCGCGGCGGTCCGCCCGGCGCTCCTTTACAGGATCTGAATGGGCCCTTCCGTGCTTCCCGTGAGGAACTGGACCATCACGGGGTTGCGGGACGCCCGGACTTCCTCCGGTGTCCCGAATTCGATGATCCGGCCTTCATAAAGCATGGCGACGCGGTGGCCGATCTCGAAGACCGACTGGATATCGTGGCTGATGACCACGCAGGTCAGATTGAAGGCCCGCTGGGTCTCGACAATGAGCTGGTTGATGGCCTCCGTCATGACGGGGTCCAGTCCCGTCGTGGGCTCGTCGAAGAGGATGATCTGCGGCCGCATCGCCAGCGCCCGGGCCAGCCCCACGCGCTTCCTCATGCCGCCGCTCAGCTCCGAGGGCATCTTCTCCTCCACCCCGGACAGCCCCACCGCGCCCAGCCGGTCGCGAACGACGTCCATGATTTCCCCGTTGGACATCTTTGTGTGCTCGCGGAGGGGAAAGGCCACGTTCTCCGCCACGTTCATGGAATCGAAGAGGGCCGCTTCCTGGAAGAGCATGCCGAACTTCTTGCGGACCTCGTTGAGGTCCTTGTCGTTCAGGATGGTGATGTCTTCCCCGTCGACAAGCACCTGCCCCCGGTCCGGGCGGATTAGGCCGATGATGTGCTTCAGGAGGACGCTCTTGCCACCCCCGCTGCGGCCGATGATGACGGTCGTCTTCCCCTCCTCGACGGTGAGGTTCAGGCCGTCGAGAACCTTCTGTTTTCCGAAGGACTTATGAATATCAACCAGTTGTATCATTTCAGAACATGATCGCCGTCAGGATGTAGTCGCTCACCAGGATCGAAATGGACGCCAGGACCACGGCTTCCGTCGTGGCCCGGCCTACCCCTTCGGCGCCGCCCCGGGTGTTGAAACCCTTGTAACAGCCGATGAGGGACATCAGTAGGCCGAAACACGCGGCTTTCACCAGGCCGTTGTAGATATCACCCAAGGTTACGTACTTGAAGATATTTTTCATGAAGGCGCCGGAGTTGATGTTCAGGATGTGGACCCCGACGAAGTATCCCCCGAGAATGCCCATGAAATCCGATACGACGGTGAGGAGCGGAACCATCAGGACCCCGGCGACGAGCCGGGGTACGACTAGGTGCTTCACCGGATTGACGGCCATGACCGCCAGGGCGTCGATCTGCTCCGTGACGCGCATGGTGCCCAGCTCGGCCGCCATGGCGGAGCCGGCCCGGGCGGTGACCATGAGGGACGTCAGCACCGGTCCCAGTTCGCGGGTCATCCCGAGGGCCACGGTGGATCCGACGAGGCTCTCCGCGGCAAACATCCTGAATCCGTGATATCCCTGGAGCGCCATGACCATCCCCGTGAAGGTTCCCGTCAGGACCACCACGAAGATGGACTTGACACCCACGAATTCCATCTGCTTGAGGATGTGGCGCGGCTTCAGGGGAGGGCGGACCATCCAGGACAGGGCCGACAGGAAAAGGAGGAGGATCCTCCCCAGTTCCTCGACGTTCTCCAGGACGATCCGGCCGATGCGCTCAACGGTGGCGGTCGGGCCGTTCATTCACAGGGGCCCTCGCTTGGCCGCGTGATCCTGCAGGGCGGACTGGATGATCCGGTCGATGACGCCGGCCTGGGTGATTCCGGCCGCCGCCGCCTGGTGGAACAGAACCGTGGAAGGCGTCATCCCCGGAAGGGTGTTGGGTTCCAGGACGGCCACCCGGCCGTCGGGACGGACGAACATGTCGATCCGGGCATACCCCTTCAGGTCCAGGACCTGAAAGGCCCTGACCGCCGTCTCCCGGATCCGCTGGAGCACATCGTCGGGAACCCGGGCGGGCGTCTTGTTCTCTCCCTGGCCATACAGGAACTTGTCCTCCAGGGAGAGGATCTCCGTCGTGGGGATCGTCTCGGACGGAACGAGCGCCTCGGGCGCTTCCGACCCCAGTACGCCGCAGGTGACCTCGATGCCGGAAAGGAATTCCTCCACCAGGGCCGTGTTGTCCCACGTGAAGGCGTCCGCGAGAGCGTCCGGGATCCCTGCCGCCGAGACCACTTTCTTGACGGCCGTGCTGCACCCTTCCCGGGTGGGCTTGACGACGCAGGGGAAACCAGCGGTTTCGCCGATTTCTTTCATGACCGCCTCGGAATCCGCCGCCCAGCGGGCCGCGGTCACGGCAACGGTTTGCGGGACATCGATCCCGCCGGCCGCAAGAAGCCTCCGGCAGACGCCCTTGTCCATGCCCAGGGCGGAGGCCAGGACACCCGATCCCGTGTACGGCACCTGGAGCAGTTCCAGAAGTCCTTGGAGGCACCCGTCCTCCCCGTATTTTCCGTGAAGGCCGATGCACAGGACGTCAAAGCGCTCCCGGAGTGTCTCATATGGAATGAGGGACGCCTCCCCGGCTAGGTCCTCCTCGATGTCCTTCGTACTGTTGCGCATGATCAGCTTGACCGGGATCTCCCAGAAACGGGCCTCGCCGTCCATGAAGATCGCCGTGGGGTCGTATTTTTTCCGGTCGATCTTGCTGAAGATGTTGCGCCCGCTCTCCAGGGACACCTCCTTCTCGGAGGAGAGTCCCCCCATGACAATCCCTACCCGGATCCGCCCGCCTGCCTGTTCGGCCATCATGCCTCCTTACTTTTCAATACCTGGAAGCCGACCGTGACGGCCATCCGGGACCCGGCAAATTTCGTCTTCCACTGCCCTTCCGTTTCATGAATCCGTTCATTTCCATGGATATCGCATGCGATGAGATGCTGCCGGGCGGCGCCGGCTCCACATCGCGTTTCCTGACCATCCTCCGCGCGGACCGCCGGCTTCCCCCCCAAAACGGCGAAAACATGGCAAACAAACCGATGAATATCAAGTGAAAAAACGTTCAGGTTCGGCGGTGCTGGGGCCGGAGGAGATCCTCCACGACCTTGACGGGATTGAAGGTCTCCAGGGGGACTTCCACGAAGATCGTGTTCCAGAAGGCCATGGCACCGTTCCAGAGCCCGGGCAGCTCCAGGGCTTTCAGGTCCCTTCCCTTCTCCGACTTCCGCGTGATGGATACGGCTGCGGAATCCACAAACCGGTTCAGTTCGAACCGCTCCCCCCGGAAATCGCGTAAAGTCAGCGCCAGATCCACCGGATTGAAGTGAGTGGCGGCTTCCCAGACGGCCCGCTGTCCGGCGTCCGAGCGATCCACCTGGAATTCCTCGACGATCTGCAGGGACGGGGCACCGCCTGCGCCGGACACCCAGAAGGGACCCCCGCCCGGCTCGCCCTCATTCCTCACCATGCCGCAGACCCGAAGCGGGCGGTTCATCCGCGCAAACAGCCACGCCTCCGTAATCTCCGGCGGGGCTGCCGCCACTTCCGGAGGCATCGGCGCATGGAGCCGCTCCCGGCAGAAGCGGACCATGCCTTCCATCTCCGCGGGCCCCAGGGCGCCTTCCTCGATGCGGCGGAGAAGGCGGTGCAGATCCCGCTCGAGGTCCGCCAGAAACCCGCCCAGGATCTTTTTCCACCGGACCGTGGGCTCCTTGAGGCGATCGGGCACCACATTGTCGATATTCTTCAGGATAACGATGTCTGCGTCGAGGGAGTCCAGGTTCTTCAGCAAGGATCCGTGGCCCCCGGGACGGAATACGAGGCGCCCGTCGTCTCCCCGGAACGGCCGGTTCTCCGGATCCACGGCGATGGTGTCCGTGGAGGGATCCTGAACCGACAGGCCCACCTGCAGGCCGACTCCGAACCGGCGCTCGCAGGCGGCGACGGCCTCTTTCAGGTGATCTTCAACGAGGGTCCGGTGCTCCGGCGAGACGGTGAAGTGGATACGGCAGACGGACGCGGCGTCCCGGACATAAAGGGCGGCCTCCGCCAGGTGTTCCTCCAGGGCCGTGCGGCTTCCCTCGGGGTAATCGTGGAATTTCAGGAGGGCCTTGGGGAGGGAGCCGTAACCAAGCCCCTCCGGCTTGAGGATGACGTCGAGGATCTCCGGGCATTGCCCCCCGGCGCGCCATTCGTCCAGCGAGCAGCCCCGGGCGGCGACCCGGGACTTGAGATCGTCGTAAAAGGCGTAGTCATGCAGCGATTCCAGAAAGGACGCATCTTCCCCTTCTCCCGCAAATCCCCTCTCCGAACAGGCCCGGTGCCAGTCCCGGAACATGCGGCTCGCAGCCCCGGAGGCGGGAACGAACTTCATCACGCGCCCCGCACAGACCGGTTCTTCGAAAGCCCGCTCGCACCGTTCCCGCTCCTGGGGAGGAAGGACGAGGATCCCGTCTCCCGCGGTGCAGGGTCTGTCCAGCCGAAGCGGCGACGTGCCCGTTCGGAACCGGGCCAGCTGTTCTTCCATCTTCTCCACGGAGAGACCGGACTCTGCCATCTGGCGCAGGTCCGCCTCCGACCAGGATGCATGCGTCATGATATTCTACTTCTTCTTTGTCTTCGTAATCTTGTCGCGCTGGACCTTCTTCTTTTCCCGCAGCAGCCGCGAGACGTCCTTCTGCCGGCGGGTCACCTTTTCGCCCCCCATAAGATCCTCCCCGGCGCCGGCGGACAAAACGCCCGCTTCGCCGCACATCATGGCCGGACTTCAGCGAAGTTTCTCCAGCTCCGTCACCAGCGCCTCCAGGGACGGCCTCTGGTTGATGTCATGGACGTCGATGTACCGGATGACGCCCTGTTTGTCGATGACAAACAGGGCCCGCTCGGTGGTTCCATCGGTGCGGAGGACGCCGTAGCGTTCCGCCACGGCCCCGTGGGGCCAGAAGTCCGACAGGACCGGGAACCACAGCTTCCCCATCTGGTTCGTCCAGGAGAAAAGGGTGGGAATGTTGTCCACGGTGATGCCCAGGAGAACCGCGTCATGCCCGTCGAAAAGATCCTTCACGATGTTGTACCCCGGCCACTGGTCGGAGCACACGGGGGTCCAGGCGGCGGGAACGAAGGAAAGGACCACGTTCTTCTTTCCCCGATAGGAGCCGAGGGTCACCCGTTCGCCTCCGACCGACGGCAGCGTGAAATCCGGGGCCGCCCGGCCGACGCTCACCTTGAGCCTGCTGTCGGTGGGCTTGAGAATCCCGGGGTTGTAGATGTTGCCCTTGTAGGCCTCCGACAGTGCAGGCGCCTCCCGGGCGGAGAAAAGCAGCACGAAGGCTGCGGCAACCCAGATCCAGACGGTTTTTCTTTGCAGCATGGCGTTCACCTCCTACTGGAGTCCCGACAGCCGGATCACGGATTTAAGGAAAGAATCGGCGCTGTCAAAAGCCCCCAGTTTCGAGTAAAAGACCGAATGGGAGCCGTCGGAACCGATCTTCACCCCGATGAAGTAGGGAGTCCGCACCTCACCCATGAGCTTGTGGATCCGGAAGTCCCCGTCGGGGAAGAGGGGAAAGGGAATGTTGTACTTCTTTTTGAAGACGCCTACTTCGTAGGGTGAATTGCCGACCCCGATGCCGAGAATCTTGATCTTTCCCTTCAGGACCGGGTTGCCCTCGATCATCCCGTAGAGCTGATTCACCTTGGGCGCCTCCGCCTGGCAATAGGGGCAGTACATGCTGAAAATCTCGACGATCACGACCTGGGCCTTCAGCTCGGGAATCCGGAACGACCGGTTGAGCCAGGACAGGCCCAGGTAGCTTTTCTCGCCGCCGTCCTTCGGTGCGGACAGCGTGAATTCGGGCAGGGTCCCCCCGACCGGCGGCTGGGCAAGGGAGACGCCGCTCCACCCGGAAACGAGCACCGCGCACAGCAACATCATGGCGGCCTTCCATGCATACCGTCTCTTCATTGTCCGACCTCCCGTTCAGGATGCGTCTATATAGCACGGGGCGGCGGCGGCGGGGAAGGCAAAAGCTGTGTACGGCACCATGCCCTGCCGAAGCCATCCGCCATGCCCCGATCCTTAGAATGCCTCCGGGACCGGAAAAGGCTCGACATATTTGAATACAAACGATATTGAAAAACGCATAAAAATCGAAGGAGGTGGAATCATGAAGAGAGCTTTCCTGTGTATCGCGGCCTTCATGCTGGTCCTGGCGCTGGTCCCCGGCGGCGACGCCCTGGCACAGAAAAAAACCTTCCTCACCCTTTCGTCGGGAAGCCCCGGCGGCGCCTACTATCCCCTCGGCGGCGGCATGGCCGTCATCATCGAAAAGACCGTGGACGGGTTCCGCTGTGCCTCGGAATCCACGGGCGCCTCCGTCGAGAACACTCGTCTCGTCGGCGGCGGCGAATCGGACATGGGCATGGTGATGGGCAGCATCGCCTACAACGCCACCCTCGGCAAGGATCCCTTCAAGCAGAAGTACCCTCTCGTGGCCCTTTTCCAGATGTACCCGGCGCCGGAGCACATTGTGACGACGAAGCAGTCCGGAATCCGGTCCATCAAAGACCTGAAGGGAAAGAAGGTCTCCATCGACGTCCCCGGCAGCGGCTGCGCCAACATGGCGAAGATCATCCTCGAGGAGCACGGATTCAAGCTCAACAAGGACATCACCATCGCCAACCTCTCGCAGAACGAATCCGTCCAGGCCCTGAAGGACGGGGTCGTGGACGCCGTGTTCTTCAACTTCGCCTACCCGGGCGCCGCGGTCCTGGACCTGGCCTCCTCCCGGGATATCGTGCTGATCCCCGTCGATCGGTCCATGGCCGACCGGATCGTCAAGAAATATCCCTACTACATCAAGATCCCCATCCCGGCAAAAACCTATCCCGGACAGGATAAAGAGGTCCTGTGCCTCGGCGACTCCAACGTCCTGGTGGCCAACCAAAAGATGTCCGACGACGTGGCCTACAAGATCACCAAGGCCATCTTCAGCAACGTCAAGACAGGCAAATTCGCCCTTGTCAACATCCACCCGGTCGCCGCGCAGCTGACGCCGGCAAACGCCGTCAACAGCCCGATCCCGCTGCATCCGGGCGCAATCCGGTACTTCCGGGAAGTCAAAGCCCTCAAGTAAGATCCCTCACCCGGCCGGAATCACGCCGGCCGGGCTTTTTTCCTCCAATGAAGCAGATAACGACATGGCTCCTGGGGGCAGTTCTGATGCTGCTTTCCTCCTGGACGGAGGCGGGTGCGGATTCGCTTTTCCTCCAGATCCTTCGCCATCCGGAAGGCGGCATACTCCGGGAGATACCCGTCAGGCCGGGGGATGTCTTTCAGTTGAAATACACCCACTCCTCCGATGGAACGCCTGTCCTGGACCTTTTCCGGGTCCAGGAGGACGGGGGCTTCGTCCTCCTGGAGGAGCAGTACGAGTGGTACGGCGCGGGGCTGGAATCGCATCCCCGGGCCGTCATATCCTTCACGGGAGACCGGACGCGCGTCACGGTGAACCGGCGCCTGCAGGAGCTCCTGCTCCGGGTCGGCCGCGTCTCCCGCCAGGAGATCCTGGCGGGCGGCGACAGGATCGTCCTGGCCGAGCTCGCGCCGGGCGGATGCCTGCTCCGGATCCGGATCGCCCGACGCGGGACGTGAGATCGCATGCCGGAAATCGAAAAGACTCTCCAGCGGGAATTCGAGGAAGAAAAGCAGCGCGGCCGGGAAATCCTCGAGAAATACGAGCGGGTGCGCTCGTACCGGGGCACCGCGAAGGTCCTGCTTGCCGTCTTCGCCGTCGCGGCCAGTCTCTACCACCTCTACTACGCCTACGCCCACCCCTTCTTTGCCTTGGACCACCGGGCGCTCCACTGGTTCTTCATGTCCGTCCTGGTCTTCGCCCTGTATCCCCTCTCGAAAAAGCGTTCGCCCTGGCACCGCATGTCGATCTTCGACGGGGTCTTCCTGGTTGCCTCGGCGGCCATCTGCATCTGGCTCTTCCTCTACTCGACGCCCATCATGAACCGGGCCGGCACCTACGAGACCCTGGACGTGGTCATGGGGAGCCTGATGGTCCTGATCGTCCTGGAGGCCGCCCGGCGTTCCACGGGACTGGCCGTCACGCTGATCGCCGTGTTTTTCATCCTCTACGCCCTGCTGGGCCCCTGGCTGCCCGATTTCATCTCCCACAAGGGATACAGCATCAAGCGCCTCTCGACCTACCTTGCCCTCTCCACGGACGGGATCTTCGGGGTGCCCCTCGGGGTTTCGGCCAACTTCATCCTCCTCTTCATCCTCTACGGAACCCTGCTGCGCAAGACGGGAGCGGGCGAGTTCTTCACCGACATCGCCTTCGCCCTCACGGGATGGACGAGAGGTGGCCCCGCCAAGGCGGCGGTTGTTTCCAGCACGTTTTTCGGGATGATCTCGGGAAGCTCCGTGGCCAATACGGTGACCACGGGCTCCTTCACGATCCCCCTGATGAAGCGGACAGGGTACCCCGCCCACTTCGCGGCGGGCGTCGAGGCCTCGGCCTCCACGATGGGACAGATCATGCCGCCCGTCATGGGCGCGGCGGCCTTCATCATGGCCGAGTTCCTGACGATCCCCTATTTCAAGGTCTGCGTCGCCGCCTTCATCCCCGCCGCCCTCGCCTTCTTCGCCACGTTCATGCAGGTCCACTTCCGGGCGGTCTCCCTCGGCCTCCGGGGTCTTGAAAAATCCGAGCTTCCCGTCATCCGCGATACATTCGCCCGGGGTTGGCACCATCTGTTTTCCATCGGCGCCCTCATCTTCTTCCTCATGGAGGACTACTCCCCCGAGCGGGCCGTTTTCTGGGCCATCGCCGTGACGGTCCTGACCTCGTTCTTCATGGCCGTCGTCCGGAAGGAGTCCCTGAAGGCCTTCGGGCTCGGCATCCTGGAGGCGCTGCGCGACGGGGCCGTGGGCTCCGTCCAGGTCGCCGCCGCCTGCGCCGCGGCGGGCATCATCATCGGCAGCATCACCATGACCGGACTGGGGCTCAAGTTCTCGTCCCTCGTCATCGACGCCTCCCAAGGCTACCTGTTCCTCGCCCTGCCCTTCACGATGATCGCCTGCCTCTTCCTGGGCATGGGCGTGCCGACGACGGCCCAGTACATCATCATCACGTCGCTGGTGGCACCGGCGCTCGTCAACATGGGCGTGCTGCCCATCGCGGCCCACCTGTTCATCCTCTATTTCGGCACAAGGGCCGATATCACGCCGCCGGTCGCACTGGCAGCCTACGCCGGCGCGGGGATCGCCCGGTCCGATCCCTGGAAGACGGGGCTCACGGCTTTCCAGCTCGGCATTGCGGGCTTCATCATCCCGTTCATGTTCGTCTACGCCCCGGAGCTCCTGATGATCGGCGACTGGCCCCGCATCCTCCTCGCGGTCTGCACCGCCATGTTCGGAATCGTCTGCCTGGCCGCCTCGGTGCAGCGGTGCCTGCTCATCCGGACAACCGGGTACGAAACGGTCGCCCTGATGGCGGCGGCGCTGCTCCTCATCAAGCCCGGGTGGATGACCGATCTGGCCGGGCTGGCCTTCTTTGCGCTGGCTTTTCTCTCCCAATTCCTGCGAAAGAAGAAAGGCGGTTCCGGGATCATGGGAAACCCGGTGGCAGAAAGCGAACGTCCGGGTCAAACAGTCGCCGGTGAATGAACCGGCGCAGCAAACTTTTTGAATCTTCAATAATTACAGGAGGCGGACCATGAAGATTACGCGTCTCGACCAGTTGGAGAAGAGCCCCATGGCGATGGAGGGGGTCAAGGACGTCTGGAAGCAGGTCCCCCTCGGAAAGGCCGACGGGGTTCCGGCGTTCTCGTTCCGGGTCTTCACCATCCTGCCCGGCGGGCATACGCCCTTTCACACCCACCCCTTCGAGCACATGAACTACTTCATCGAGGGAGAGGGGGCCGTCGTCCTGGAGAGCGGCGAGGAGCGGCCCGTGAAGAAGGGCGACTTCGTCCTCGTCCTTCCCGGAGAGAAACACCGCTACCGGAACCCCTCTGCGGACAAGCCGCTCGTCATGATCTGCGCGGTGCCGAAGGAGTACGAATAGCCGCAGAAGGAAGGGATATCAAACCGTTCCCTCTCCAGGGGCTCTTGCCTCTGTGTTTGCCTGTTTTTCGGGGCGCGGGCGCTGTCACGGGGGCTTCCGCCGTCGCGGAAGCTTTTCCGCGGGAAGCCATATCCGGGATGGAATGCTGCAGGGATGGAAAAGCTTCCTAATTGCTCCTCTGGAAACCCCCTGCCGCGCGCCCTCGAACTTCGGAAAAAGGGTTGCCTGACTGTATGGGGACGGATTTGAAACCCATCCTCTATTACAATATCTATCTCTACCCGCTTTTATGAGAGGACAACGGATGAAAACCGTTCTGGAAACACGTCAGGCCTGGATGCGGGGCCTCTTCCCCGGCGGGATCCCCCGCCTGTGGTGCCCCCTTCTCACCCACTACGGCCCGGACGGTGCCATCGACTTCGACCGCATGGAGGCCCATCTGGACGCCATCTCTCCCTGGATCGCGGGGTACCTGGTCCCCGGCTCGACGGGGGACGGCTGGGAACTGGACGAAGAGGAGACGCTCCGGGTGACGGAGTTCGCCCTGGCCCAGGCCCGCCGGCGCGGCGCGCGCCTGCTCATCGGCGTGCTGAGGGGCAAAACCGAGGATGTGCAGAGGACCCTCACGGGACTGCTGGAGATCACGGGCATCCCGAAAGGCAAGGCCGGGGAGGAGAAAACGGCCAGGGCCTGGGGCAAGCTCGGCGTCGCCGGGTTCACCGTCTGCCCGCCTGCCGGCAATACTCTCACACAGGCGGACATCGAGGTGGGCCTGTCGGCGATCCTCGACCGGGGGCTCCCGACGGCCCTGTACCAACTCCCCCAGGTGACGGAAAGCGAGGTGGCGCCGGAGACCTTCGCCCGCCTGGTGGCAAAATACCCCCGCATCGTCTTTTTCAAGGACTCCAGCGGCGGGGACCGGATCGCCGCCTCCGATGTCGACAAGGGCGGGGTCTTCCTCGTCCGGGGCGCCGAGGGGGACTATGCCCGGTGGCTCCGGGAGGCCGACGGCCTCTACGACGGCTTCCTCCTCAGCACGGCCAACTGCTTCGCCCGGGAATTGAGCGAGGTTGTAAAGGGCATGGAAACGGACGACGAAAGGACCGCCGTGGCGCTTTCCCGGCGCCTGACGGAGACGATCAACGAGGTCTTCACCATTGTGAAGGTGCTTCGCTGGGGGAACGCCTTCACGAACGCCAACAAGGCCATGGACCACTTCCTGGCCTTCGGGCCCGCGGCGGACGTCGACCGGGGCCCCATGCTTCATTCGAAGGAGCGCATCCCTGGAGACATCCTGGCGGCGACCCGGAAGGTCCTCCGGCGCCATGCCCTGCTGCCCGTGAAGGGCTACCTGGCATGACTGGATAACGAAAAAGGGATATACTGGAAATCCGTCCCCTCATCGTGAAAGGAGAATAGCGGCATGGCAAGCCTGATCGTGGACGAACGGGACCAGCACTTCGTGCTCTACGAGATGCTGGGCGTCGATTCCCTTTTCCGGACAGAGCGCTACGGAGCCTTCTCCCGGGATCTCTTCGACATGGTCTTGAAGGAAGCGGAGAAATACGCCACCGAGATCCTTTTCCCGACCCTCCGCGAGGGCGACCGGGTGGGCTGCCGCCTGGAGAACGGACGGGTCTTCGTGCCGCCGGGATTCCACCGCTGCTACCGGCTCTACCGCGACGGGGGCTGGATCAGCATGATCGCCTCCCCCGAGGCGGGCGGCCAGGGCTTCCCGCTGATCATGGAGGTGGCCGCCAAGGAGTGGTTCGTCCACAACGACGCCTTCGTCTCCTATCCCTACCTCACCCAGGGGGCGGCCCACCTGATCGAGGTCTATGGGACGGAAGACCAGAAGCGGCGGTACATGGACAAGATGTACGCCGGGATCTGGGGGGGCACCATGTGCCTCACCGAGGCCGACGCGGGCAGCGACGTTGGAAACATCAAGACGAAGGCCTTCCGGCAGCCCGACGGGACCTTCCGCATCCAGGGGACCAAGCAGTTCATCACCAGCGGCGACCACGACCTGACGGAGAACATCATCCACCCGGTGCTCGCCCGCATCGAGGGCGACCCGCCCGGGACGGCGGGCATCTCCATCTTCCTGGTGCCCAAGTTCCTGGTGAACGACGACGGCTCCCCGGGGCGGCGGAACGACTACGCCGTCACCGCCATCGAGGAGAAGATGGGCCTCCACGGCAGCGCCACCTGCGTCCTGTCCTTCGGCGACGAGGGGAACTGCTACGCGGAGCTCCTGGGCGAGGAACGGCAGGGCATGAAGGTCATGTTCCAGCTCATGAACGAGGCCCGCATCGGCGTCGGCATCCAGTCCCTGGCGGTCTCCTCCATCGCCTACCTCCATGCCGTCCGCTACGCCCGGGAACGGCTCCAGGGCTCTTCCCTGGAGGAGATGAAAAATCCCGACGCCCCCCGGGTCCCCATCATCCGCCATGCCGATGTGCGGCGCATGCTCCTGTGGATGAAGGCCCACGTGGAGGGGATCCGCATGCTGGTCTACTTCACGGCCCTCCTGGCCGACCGGGTCCGCTCCGATCCCGACGAGGCGTCCCGGGAGACCTCCCGCGGCATGATCGAGGTCCTGACCCCGATCTGCAAGGCCTACACGTCCGACTCGGCCTTCCGGGTCACGGAGACGGCGGTCCAGGTCTACGGCGGTTACGGATTCTGCTCCGAGTACCCCGTCGAGCAGTTCATGCGGGACCTCAAGATCGCATCCATCTGGGAGGGGACCAACGGCATCCAGGCGCTGGATCTGGTGGGACGGAAGCTCGGCATGAAAAAGGGCCTGTACTTCATGAGCCTCCTCGGTGAGATGTCAAAGACCGTCGGAGCATACCGGAACCACGAAACGCTCGGGGACCTGGCAGCGGACGTCCAGGGGGCGGCGAATGTGCTGGCGGAGCTGGCGATGTTCTTCTCCTCCTCGGCCAGGGCGGGGAAGTTCATGATCCCCGTGGGCAACGCCTACCCGTTCCTGATGCTCATGGGGAAGGCGGTCCTGGGTTGGCTCCTGCTCTGGGGCGCCGGCGTGGCGGACGGGAAACTGTCGGTACTGGCCACGGCGGCGGGTGTGAACGCATCCGACCCGGCGGCCAAAACCGCCTGGCTGGAGGCCGATGCGGAGGCCGCTTTCTATGCCGGAAAGATCGCAGCGGCCCGCTATTTCATCAGGCATGTCCTGCCGGAGGTCGACGCGGCGGCAAAGGCGATCCGGAGCGAGGACCTGTCCATGCTGGACATCCCCGACGGGGGCTTCGCCCGCTGACTCAGCCCTTCCCTCCGAGGGCCCCCAGGAGAAGCTCCAGGGGACCCCGGATCTTCCTTTCAAAAGGCTTCCCCTTCAGGTACAGCCCCGTCACCCGGATGTCCCGGAGCCTCTCCGCCGGCATCTCCAGCGGATTCTTGTCGAGGACCGCCAAATCCGCAACATTCCCTTCCGTCAGCGTCCCCCGCTTCCTCTCGTCGAAGGACAGCCGGGCCGCCCAGTTCGTATGCATCCGCAGGGCGTCGAGGACGGAGATGCGCTCCGCCGGGTTCGGATGGTTGCAGGCGGCGTGGATACCCGCCAGGGGATCCGGCAGCGTACAGGGAGCGTCGGAGCCGGCGGCCACGGTCAGGCCGCGGTCGAGCATGCTCTTCAGGGGGATGAGCCGCTCCGCCCGGTCCCCCAGGATGCGCTCGATATACGCCATGGGCTCCTGCTCCCAGTGCAGGAAGGCGGGCTGGACGGCGAGGCACAGGCCCAGACGGGCGGCCCGGTCCAGGAGCGGCTCCGGGATGAGGTCCGCATGGATCACGATGTGGCGGTGATCCGTCCTCGGGAAGTCCTCCAGGGCCGCCTCGAAGGCATGGACGGCCTGTTCCACGGCGGCGTCGCCGATGGCGTGAAGGGCCACCTGGAGGCCCGCCCGGTTCGCCTCCCGGACGAAGGCGTCGACCCGGTCCTGTTCATAGAAGAGGACGCCGCAGTTGCCTTCGTTGTTTGCGTAGGGCTCCCGGAGGGCCGCATCCTCGGAGCCGAAACAGCCGTCCAGGGCCGTGGCGAAGCAGCCGCCGATCCGCGGAAGCTTCCGGCGGAGGGCCTTCCCGACCTCCAGTGTCTGGAAGAAGATCGTGTAGTCCAGCGGCAGCCCGCGGGCGGCCAGGCGCATCAGGTCCACGTCGAGATCGAGGGGAAACCCCACGCCCTCGGAGGTGTGGGCGAAGCCGATTCCCTTCCCGGCGAGGGCGTCGTTCCCGCCGATGAGGTTCCGGAAGAGCTGGAGCGGCGAGACGGACTTCGTGATGGCGTTCACGCCCTCGTAGAAGGCCTCCTGGAAGAGCCATCCGTCCTCCCCCTCGAAGCCGGGCCGCCTGGCGACGGCCGGGGGGAGTTTCGCCAGGAGCGCCGAGTTGGCCATGGCCGCATGGCCGTCGTACTTCACGATCATCAGCGGCCGGGAGGTGACGGCGTCGAGTTCCCTCCGGTTCGGCAGCCGCCGCTCCTCCACCGTGTGGGCGGAGGAGCCGAAGGCCAGGATGACCTTTTCCCGCGGGTTGGCCTCGCCGTAGTCGCGAACGGCGGCGGCCAGCTCGGAGAAGTTCCGGGCGTCGCGGACGTCCAGGGTCGCCTGGAACAGGGCGTAGGACGCGAAGTGGAGGTGGGTGTCACCGAAGGCGGGAACGATGCAGGCTCCCCGGAGATCGACCCGGGACGGGGCGGCATGGAACTGTTCCGGGACCGAATCTCCGGTGAAGAGGATCTTCCCTCCGTCCTCGACGAGGGTCGAAAAGACGCGGTTTGCGTCCTCGCAGGAGATGAAGACGCCGTTCTCGAAGATCTGCATGGCCGCCCCCCTTTCTTTTCCTAGCGGAGAAGCAGGATCTGGATGTCCATGACGTTGGTGCCGGTCGGTCCCGTCACCAGGAGTCCGCCGGCCTTTTTGAAGAACGTGTAAGAGTCGTTGTTCGTGAGGAAGGCCCCCGGATCGAGACCCGCCCGTCCGGCCTCGATGGCGGTATTCCCGTCCGCAAAGGCCCCGGCCGCGTCGGTGGGGCCGTCCGTTCCGTCGGTTCCGGCGGAGAGGAGCGTGATCCCATCCAGCCCCTCGATCTCGAGGGCGAAGGCCAGGGCCAGCTCCGTGTTGCGCCCGCCGATGCCGCTCCCCGTCACCGTCACGGTAGTCTCCCCGCCGGAAATCAGGCAGAGGGGCCGGCCGTCCCCGGTCCTTCCGGAGCGGGCCTCCCGGGCCTTCCCCGCCAGCCACCGGGCTGCGTCCCGGGCCTCTCCCCGCAGTTCCGACGTGAGGACGACCGCCTCGTACCCCATCTCCCGGGCCTTCTCCTGCACGGCCTCCAGGGCCAGCCGGTTGCTCCCGACGATGACGTTTTCCACCCTCCCGAAAAGAGGCGATCCCGGCTTCGGCGTCTCGAGGATGTCCCCCCGCGCCCCCCGCGCCAACGTCCGGAGAACGCTGCCGGGAACCCGCCCGGTAAGACGGTAACGCTCCAGTACCTGGAGGGCATCGCCGTATGTTGTTTCGTCCGGCGCGGTCGGCCCGGAGGCGATGGAGTCCAGCCGGTCGCCGATGACGTCGGAGAGGATCAGGGAAATCACGCCGGCGGGAGCGGCATCCTCCGCCAGACGGCCCCCCTTCACCCGGGACACATGCTTCCTCACCGTGTTCAGCTCCACGATGTCCGCCCCGGCTTCGAGCAGAAGGCGGGTCATCTCCTGCTTCTCCCCGAGGGTGATCCCCTCGCGGGGCGCCGCCAGAAGGGCGGAGCCGCCGCCGGAGATGAGGCAGACAACCAGGGCGTCCGCCCCGGCAGAGCGGACAAGGTCGACGGCCCGAACGGTCGCCGACACACCGTTTTCATCCGGCACGGGGTGCCCCGCCTCGAACACGGCAATTCGCTCCGGCAGAGCGGTGCCGGAGACATGGCCGTATTTCGTGACGACAATCCCCGGGGCGTCACAAGCGGGCAGACTTTCCAGGAGACCCCGCGTCATGGCGCAGGCGGCCTTCCCGAAGGCCAGGACCGCCAGCCGTTCACAACGATCGGCCCGAAGACGGGCCTCGACCCGGCCGGCATGGCGGCGGACGCACTCGAACGGATCGACCGCCCGGAGGGCCGCCTGGAAAATATCGCGGGAATCGTTCTTCATGGCCTGTCTCCCTCTGCTGCCTGTCCGGGTCCGGCAAAAACCGCCTCCAGGACCTCCCGCACCGTCATGTAGATCTCCGGGTCCTGGCTGGCCCGGGGGCCGGCGATGTTCAGGACGCCGATCGACCGGTCGCGGATCCAGCCCCGGATCCGTCCGGCGGCCTCCTCCACGGACCAGCGGCTCAGATCCGCATGAAGCCAGGGACGGCCGTGCCGCTCCGCCAGCGTCCCCGTCAGGAGCGATCCGCCCTTCAGGCTTCCCCGGGAAATGATCAGGGTCCCGTCGGCCAGGAGGACGTTCTTCTCCGTCCGCTCCGCGTAGGTACCCGATGTCGTCTCCTGCAGGCGGTACCGCTCCGGAAGCGGCCCGGCCTCGGTCTTTCTCCCGCGGGGAACCCACCCCCCGTGGGGGATGCCCCGCTGGATGGCGAAATCCAGGGCGGCCCGGTCCGCACCGGTCTGGCCGCCGGAGATGATGCGGGTGATCATGATTTTCCCATGGGGGCGCCGCGCAACGCGGCATCCGGGCTTGTTCCCAGGACGTCTCCGGGCTGTTCAAAAATGGTCGGATGCAAGGCGCCCGAAGTCCAGAGCCGTGAGTAGATCCCACGAGGACAACCAGGACACGACCTCGCAAAAAGCCCGCAGGCAAGGCGCGCAAGCCCCGAGGAGCGAGGCGTACTCTGTCCGTACGCCGCAGTGACGAGGGGTGCCGCGCAACGCCGCATCCGGGCTTTTTGCGAGGTCGTCTCAGCGGCCGTATATGCGGACGCGGCAGTTCAGGCCCGCCGGAATCGCATGGTTCGGATTGGGCAGCTCCACGCGGATGCCGAAGGTTCCGCTGGCGGCGTCGATCACGGGATCGACGACGACCACCTTGCCGCGATAAACGCTGCCAGCGGGCTTCTCCGGTCTCACCTCCGCCGACATCCCTTTCCGGATCGACCCGTACAGCCCGGCATTGGCGATGATCTCCACATTGATGGGATCCACGCGGGCGATCGTCATGATGGCCCCCTCGCCGACGTACTCGCCGGGACTGAGGGTCCGCTTCACCACGACGCCGTCGACGGGGCTGAGGATGGTGCGCAGCTTGTACTTCTCCGTCGCCTCCTGATACTGCAGCTCCATGATGCGCAGCTCCGTCTCCATCTCGTCCTTTTCATGGATCGAGATGAGCTGTTTCTGGTAGAGGTCCTTGTTCCGATCGAGCTTCCGCTTCGCAAATTCGAAACGCTGCTCGGCCAGGTCCGCCTGCGCCTTCTCCACCCCCGCCTTCAGCCGGACGAGAACCTGGCCCTTCTTGATGCGGTCTCCCCGCTCGACGGCAAATTCCTCGATGATGCCCGGCACCTGGCTGCTGACCGCAATGTCCTCGCTCGGTTCGAGAATGCACCTCAGATCGGCCGCCCCCGCCGCACCGGCAAAGAGAACCAGCAGTGCCGTGGCCGGAATCAACCCCATCCATTTCCAGCTGCACAGGAATCGCATAAGACGCCTTCACTCCGTTTTCCCGGAGAACGACAGGGTGTCCCCCCGTTCTTCGTCATATTTCAGGAGCCGCTTCCGGACGCCGGCATGGGCCTTCTCCACCCGTTTCTGCGCCCGCCGGATCGCCAGTTTCCCAACGGAATCTCCTATACCATATCCGCGTTCCCTCAACCATCCCCCCAGCCTGCCGATCATCCCGCGGGATCCCTCGCTGATCAGGGGGTCCTCCAGCGAAAGAAACGCCTCGCAGGTCCCCGGGTCGCCCTGCCGGCCGCAGCGCCCTGCCAGCTGCCGGTCGATGCGGCCCGCTTCGTGGCGCTCCGTCATGATGACGTACAGGCCGCCCCGCTCGGCTACGCCCGGCGCCAGGATGATGTCTGTCCCCCGGCCCGCCATGTTCGTGGCGATGGTGATGCGCCCGGGTTCCCCGGCCTGGGCGATGATCCGGGCCTCTTCCTTGTCCTGCTTGGCGTTGAGAACCTGGTGGGGAAGGCCGGCCTCCGTCAGCAGGCGGCTGAGGTGCTCCGAGGCGGCGACGGTCCTCGTCCCGACGAGGACAGGGTGCTGCCCGGCGTGCAGCTCCACGATCCGGTCCGCCACGGATTGCCATTTCAGCTGCTGGGAGGCAAAGATCCGGTCGGGTTCCAGGCGTCTCCGGGCGGGCCGGTTCGTCGGGATGCGCACGAAGGGCAGGCCGTACACCGCCCACAGCTCCCTCCGCACCTCCTTCGCCGTGCCGGACATCCCGGAGATCTTGAGGTACCGCCGGAAGAATCGCTGGTAGCTGATACGCGCCACCGTCTCCCGCTGCCCGGTGATCTCGCACCCCTCCTTCGCCTCGATGAGCTGGTGGAGCCCCCCTTCCCAGGACCGGTCCGGCATGACCCGCCCCGTGAATTCGTCGATGATCTGCACCTTGCCGTCCCGGACGAGGTACTGCTCGTCGCGGCGGTACAGGTGCAGCGCCGTGAGGGCCTTCATGACCAGCTCCTCCCGCCGGACGGAGCTCCGCCACAGGGTCCCCATGGAATCGGCGGCCCGGTGAATCGACTCCCTCGCCGCCTCGGTCATGGAGATGGTCCGCATCCCGTCGTCCGCCTCGTAGTTGATGCGATAGTCCCGCTCCTCCTCCATGCTGCCGGCCATCTCGAGGGCCTGCCGCAGGGTGGTCTGCATCGCTTCCGACGTCTCTGTCCTGGAGATGATGAGCGGCGTCCGGGCCTCGTCGACCAGCACGCTGTCCGCCTCGTCGACGATGGCGTAGTGGAGGCCCCGGAGCAGGAGCCGGCTGTTTTTCCCCTGACCGTCGTAGAGATGCTCGGCGTGCAGCCGGAACGGGTCCACCCGGTCTCCCAGGGCGATCCGGTCCCGCAGGTAATCGAAGACGACTTCCTTGTTGGTGCAGTAGACGATGTCGCACCCGTAGGCACGGCGCCTCTGGGCGGGCGTCTTGTCATGGATGACACAGCCCACCGAGAGGCCGAGAAAACGATAGACCTCCCCCATCAGCTCCGCGTCCCGGGCGGTGAGATAATCGTTGACCGTGATCACGTGGACCGGAAGACCCGCCATGGCCACCGTCGCGGCTGGCAGCGTCGCCACGAGCGTCTTGCCCTCTCCCGTGTCCATCTCGGCAAGAAATCCCTTCAGCAGAGCGTAGCCGCCGACCAGCTGGCAATCGAAGGGTCGCATACCCAGGATTCTGGAGTCCACCTCGCGGATCAGCGCAAACGCCTCCGCGACAAGGTCGTCCCGGAATCCCTCCCGCCTCAGCTGCGGCTTCAGGGAGCGTGCCAGATCCTTGAGCTCCGCGTCCGTCCTGTCCTGCAAGGCCTGCCCGTGGCAGCCGGCCCGCTCCACGATCCCCTTCAGGCCGCCGAAACGAACGCGTGCCGGCCCGATGAAAACGCCCGCCAGATCCCAGGCGGCGCGGTCGAGAAACGTCCGCCGCCGTTCCCGGCGCTCGGGGCGATGAAAATAATCCGCAACCGGCCAATCCTTGACGTCCCTGCCCATGGTGGATTGTTTTCTTCTCCCGCAACGCAGCATCCCCGGTGAAGCCGGTCCGCTGTTTTTGCCTCAGGCTTCGAACCGCTTGAGGAAGATGCCCCTGATTTCCCTGTACCATCGGTGGGCAAGCGATTCCGGGGTGTGCTCGAACCGCACGTAGATCCGCTCTCCGATCCGCGTTCCCGTTGCATCCTGCAGGCGCACCTCGAAGTGGAAGAGGTTCTCGAAGGACCGCGGCCGCTCCGTCTCCCGCGGATCGAGGGCAAAGGCGCCGCCGCCCTTCAGGGACAGGGCGAAACTGGGCAGGTCCCCCGTCGCCGCCGGCACTTCCCGAACGAGTTCCGACGGGATGATCCGGGAAATGTTTTCCGCCGGCCTCGCCTTGACCGAACGCACGTCCGTCCGGATCCGGTCCACTTCCGACTGGGGAACGACGACACGAACCGCAACGCCCGAATAATCGACGACGTAACCCACGGCCTCCCCGCGCCTGAGGAAGCGCCCGGGCAGGTCCTGGGACCGGGGAATGAGGATCTCTCCCTCGATGGGGCTCCGGATGACGAGTGACGCCACCTGCTCTCTCGCCTCCGCCAGTTCCTTCCCGACGCGGGCCAGCTCTTCCTGGACCATCCGCTCCGTCGTCCGGTCCTGGACGAAGGCCATCCGCTGGCGGGCTCCAAAGCTCCGCATCTCCGCCTCGAGGGCCTGCACCCTGGAGACGAGATCGGGATTCTCGCACCGCAGGATGAGGTCCCCCTTTTTCAGCCGGATGCCCGGTTTCGCCAGGACTTCCTTGACCTCGCCGTCCACCCGGGCATGGATCCGGGCCTGCTCCGCGGGCCAGAGGATCCCCTCGGCGACGGTGTATGAAGGCAGGCGGACGGCCCCGACAAGGACCCCGATGATCGCCAGGGAAAGGACGCCCAGGCCGAGGATCCGGCCCCGCCGCCGGTACAGCGCCCGGTTGTTCATGACGCTGCGGGCGATCCGGAAGAGCGGAACGACCATCAGTCCGATGACCGCCCAGATGGCGATCACGACGCCGATGAAGAAGAACCGGCCCGCAATGAAGAGGGCGATCTGCAGCGTGATGAAGATGCGGTAGAAGAACGAGGCCACGCCGTACAGGACGAGCCACCTCCCCTCCCCGGCGTCGGCCAGGGCAAACTCGGCCTCGTCGTTCCCGATCGCGTACCGCTGGGCCAGGTACCCGATGTACTGGTTGGAGCGCGACCCCAGGTTGGGGATCTCCAGGAAATCCGACAGGACGTAGTAGGCGTCGAACCGCAGGAGGGGGTTGCCGTTGAAGAGAATCGTGGAGACGCCGGCGACGATCATCGTGTTGTATGCCACCGCCCGGACGGCCCCGGGCCCCGTGTTCACCCAGAGAATCATGGCCAGGGCGGCGATCAGGAGCTCGACCATGATGCCGGCGGCGCCGACGATGATCCTTCTTCTCTTTTCGCGGAAGGCGGAGGTGGCCGAGGCATCGACATAGGGAATGGGCATGAATACGAGGAAGATGATCCCCATCTCGTGGACCTCCCCGCCCCAGTGCTTCACCGCCCAGGCATGGCCGAATTCGTGGAGCGCCTTGACAATGGGATAGATCAGCCAGAAGATGAACAGGTTTTCAAGGGCGAGGACCCGGTCGGCCAGGTTGGAGACGAGTTCGTTCCAGTGCACGGAGGCAAGGACCGCCCCGGTGATGACGACGATGAGCCAGACCAGGAAGGCCGGCATCGTGAACAGCGGACCGACGATTCCCTTCGTCTTTTCGAGAAACCGGTCCGGATCCAGAAGGGGGATGCGAATGGCCAGGGGCGAGCGCACCGTGTTCCAGAACCGGGACGACCGGTCCTTCCGGCTTCGCCGGTTCAGGTTTTCCACGTCGGGAGCGGCGTCCGACTGCAGGACATCGGCCTTGTTGAGCTGGGAGACCAGGCCGATCACCTCGTCCTGGGTCGGCATGTCGTCCGCCAGCTTGAGGCAGGCGGCCTCCCAGATTTCCTGGATGGTCCGCTTTCCGTCCATGAGGCCGATCAGGAAATAGGACTCCTCGGTGAACCGGTGGAAGCGGCCCGTGGAGTGATCCTGGAGGACGTACCAGACCTTCCCGCGATAGGTATGCCGGTGGATCTCCGCGTGCCGCCTCACGAGCGGCTTCAGATTCGCAACGCGGTACCAGGAACTGCTGTACAGGGTTTTGTCCACGGCGGTACCTCAGGGCAGCCACGACCACAGGCGGAGGCGGAACCAGTCGATCAGGCCCCTCGTCCAGATGGAGATCATGAGCCTCCGGTCGACCTCGATCTTGCCGATGCCCTCCATGCCCGGCCGCAGGCGGGGAGACATGTTGTCCAGCATGGCCTCGACGCGGAAATAGTTCTTCCCCTCTTCCGCCGTCGAGAGGGGCGTGATCTTCTTCACCGTGAAGGGGTATTTTTCCCGGGAAAGCGAGGACAGGACCAGGACGCCCCGCTGTCCCTCCTTCACGTCGGCGATACCGTGCTCGTCTACCTTGAGGATGAGCCGGTACGCGTCCAGCGGCGCGATCACGAAGAGCTCCTCGCCGCGCTTCACCGCGGCGCCCTGCTTCTGGCTCAGGTCGCCGCTGAGGAGGACGCCGTCGAAGGGGGCCCGGATGACGATCTGCCGGAGCCTGTTGTCCAGGAGGTTCAACTCGGCCTGGACCTGTCCCGCCTGGGCGCTGACGATGTTCGCCTCGGCGCGGTTGTGCTCGGCCATGGCCTTCTTGTACTGCCGGTCGTACTGCCCCCGTTTGCTTGCGAGGTTGATCCTCTCCAGCATCAGTTCCCGGTCGTCCAGCTGACAGATGACCGTGTCCTTCTTCACGACGTCGCCCGCCCGAGCGCTCGCCGTCTTGATGTACCCGTCCATGGGCGAGACGAGGGAGCGGCTGATGGAGCCCTCCAGGACCGCATTCGCGGAGAGCCTGTATTCGTCCATGGCCAGGCTGAAAAAGACGACGAGGGCGATCACGCCCAGGACGGCGGCCTTCCGGACGATATAGCCCGGGCCGAACAGCCGGACCGCCTGCCGCTTCAGGGCATCGAGCATGCCGAACACGAAGGGCCGGTCCTGGCGGTGCTTGTTCTCCAGCACGGGTCCCGCCAGGGCGACGACACTCTTGACGTAGGCGACGTCATCGGCGGAGAAGGGCCGCTCGTCCTGCCG
Source organism: Syntrophaceae bacterium (assembly GCA_013177825.1). Lineage (NCBI taxonomy): Bacteria > Pseudomonadati > Thermodesulfobacteriota > Syntrophia > Syntrophales > Syntrophaceae > Syntrophaceae bacterium. Next base: position 145,724 of record JABLXX010000002.1, on the reverse strand, counting down.
CTCCAGGGTGAGCGCCGCATAGTACTTGTCGTGCCCGTAAAGGGGCAGGGTCATCATCGCCCGGGTGCCGTGCCGCTGGGCCATCTGCTCGTGGTCGCGAACGACCAGGGCCCCGGCATCCGGGGGAACGGGGTACAGGATCTCGCCGCGATGCATGACCGCCTCGTCCATGGCGGCGCTGATCGACTGCATCAGGTTCATCTTCTGGCCGACGATCGCCGTATGGGAGATCGCCTTCACCTGAGTGTGCTTCCCCTTCACCAGGCCCAGGCTTACCCGGTCGCATTCCAGGCGGTTGGCGATTTCCGTCACGAAGGCCTTGGCCGCCCCGTCGAAGCGTTCCTCCGCCAGCACCCCGGCCAGGATGTCCACCGCCGCCTTCATACGCTTCAGGGTTTTCGTGTCTTCCACGCCCCGGAGCCGGCGGATCCGGTTCTCGAGCCAGACGGACCCCCAGCGCAGATCCTCCATGGCGGTACGAAGCGCTTCTCCGGAAGGGGCGGTCACCTCCACGGCCACGGCGCCGTAAAGTTCGCCGTCCATGATGACCGGGTAGGCCAGGCCGTAGTGCCGAACCGTGTCCGCGGCAATGCCGTCGATCTCGGACAGCTCCACGAGCATCCCTTCCGACTCGGTAATCGTGTGCTCCAGGACGGCCGCCAGGGGCTCCCCTGTGCTTCCCTCCGGCCACGAGGCCACGGGTGCGAAGCTCTGCCGGAGGGGATCCCGGAGCACCAGGACCGCCTGGACGCACCCCCGGATGAGGGAGGACTGGATGGCCAGCCAGGCCGCGGCGAAATCGTCGGACCTTTCGGCATGTTCGAGATCGATCCAGAGTTTTTCCATCATCCTCGGCTCCCTGTTTCGCCCCCGGAACGGAATGTCGTGACCGAATCATTCATGGTTCATTCCTTCCCGGGAAAAGGGATCCGGGGGACGGACCGGGCATTTCCCGGAAATCGCATGGGACGACCTGGCATCGATGAACGGCCGGCACCGGGACGTCGCTTGCAGCCGCCCGGCGTGGCAGACTCGGACGAGACGGGTGAATGGTATAAAAAAAGGGGCGGGCAAGCCGCCTCCCGGAGAGCGGGCGGCCCCCCGGGAGACAGTCGGCGGTTTCCGCCGGTTATGCGTTCTCCTCCGGCTTGTCGCCGGCTTCCAGCTGGATTTCACCGAAGCGGCTCTCATGCTGGCGCACGATGTTCCGGAGCAGGAGCGAAAGGCGCTTGGCCGCGAAGGGATTCAGGATGACGCGGTCGCTGATGTCCACCGTCAGCTCACGCTGCTCGGGATTCCAGGTCTTGTTGATGCCGAACAGGAGCGTGAACTCCTCGCGGGTGCTGGAGACGTTGCAGACGTTGGCGTAGGTTGTCTGCATCTTGGCGACATCCCAGCGGATTGTCGCCTTGACATTATCCGCATCGGCCCCCGGAAGGGAGGCCTGAACGGTTTTCTCGTTTTTTGCTGCCATGCTTTCCTCCTCGAAATTGATTTGCAGGATTCTCTTTTTTTTTAATTTCTTATATGACTGCATACGCCCTGTCAACAGGGCGGTGGATCCGCCGGGCTACGATTCCGCGCTCCCGGTCACCGGGTGCCCGTCACCAGAAAAAAGGGCATCTCCAGATCGATTTTCCGGACCTCCACCTTACCGAAACCAAGGGCCCGCAAATGGTCCACGTAGAAACGAGGCGGGCGGTAACTATGATGAAAGAGCAGAAACGGAACCAGGGAGTAGGGGAGCGGCCTTCCGTCAAGCTCCAGGGGGGCCCGCTCGAAGATGAGCACCGTCCCTCCCGGATCGAGGGCGCCGGCGGCCCGGGCCATCAGCTCTTTCGCCGCTTCGTCCGGCCAGTCGTGGAGCATCGACTTGAAGCTGACCAGGTCGAAACCGCCCGGCCAGACATCGACCAGCGCGTTGCCTTTCACAAAGGAGATCCGCGATGCTTCCGGCTCTCCGCTCAGGTGGGCGGCTCCGATCTCGCAGACCAGCGGCAGATCGAAGACCGCGGCCTCAACGCCAGGATGGCTCCGGCAGATCCGGAGGACGAATTCCCCGCTGTTTCCGCCAACGTCCAGGATGCGCCGGCATCCTCCGAAATCGTGGTACTTCAGGCAGGCCCGGGCCTCGTATTTCGTCAGCACCGTCGTGACCCGCATCCACCGCCGGGCCACCCGGACGGCCTCCTCGCTCCGCTCGCTGCACCGGTCGTAGGCGAACAGCCCGTAAAAATCCGATTTCTTCGCAAATTCCCGGGGGCGAAAGACGAAGTCGGGGAAATAACTCAGGACGTCGTAGGCGCAGAAGTTTGCCAGCTCCAGCTTCAGTTCCAGGAGATCCCGATAGGCCAAAGCGTGGAGGAATGCCTCCGACAACAGGAACTCTCCGTTGCGGCGGAGAACCACCCGGCCGGCGATAAGCTGGTCCAGAAGCAGCTCCATCCCCCGCCGGTCCGCACGGAACCGGTCCGCCAGCTCTTCGAAAGAGACCGTCCCGCGCTCCAGGAAATAATCGACAAGGCCGCTCTCGAAGGCCGTGCCAAGGCACCGGGCAGTCAGGATATCCGGCAGAAAATCGTCCACACAGAGATAATCGAACTCCCGGTCCGAACCGGGCAACGTCACTTTGTTCACCAAATCCCCGTTTCCATCATGGAGTCCGCATGATACCCGTCATTGCCATCGCTGCACCCGTCGGGGGAGGAAAGACATCCCTCTCGACGGCCATCGCATCCGGACTGGGGGATGCATCCCTCATCAGTTACGACCATTACGAACAGGCCACCCGCGGATCCGCCGGCGACATCGAGCGCTGGATCGACGACGGCGCACGGATCGACGACCTGGACGTCCCCGGCCTGGCGGAGGCCCTGGCCGCGCTGAAACGGGGCGAAGCTGTGGCCGATCCCCGGACCGGCACCCCGATCGCGACGGGAAAATGGATCGTCCTGGAGACGCCCCTGGGCCGGGAGCATGCGGCGACGGCCCCCCTCATCGACTTCCTGCTCTGGATCGACACGCCCCTCGACGTGGCTCTGGCCCGGAAGATCCGGGAATTCACGACTCTTTTCCCGATGACGGGGGGAGAGCACGACGCCCGGGCCTTCATCGCCTGGCTCGGCGGCTACCTCGACAACTACCTCCGCATCGTGAGCCGGATGCTTCAGATGCAGCGGGAGCGGGTGCCCCTCCGCGCCGATGTCGTCCTCGACGGCCGGGCCGATTTCGACACCCTGGTCCGCCAGGCCCTCGAGGCGATCCGGAGCCGTTATCCTGCCGGGTAAAAGCAGCCGTTGTCCACTCGTTCTCGGCGCGGGGGCTGCCACGGGGGCGTGCACCTGAACGGGAGTGAGACTTCCCTCGCGCTCAGAAGCGTTTTTTCGACCCTGCAACGTCTCGCTCCGCTGCAAAGTCATAACTCGCGCCTGGCGGCGCTCAGACAGATGACTTTGCGGGCGCTGCGCTGCGACGGCAGGGTGCCCCGAAAAAGCCGCTATTCGCGCTCCGGGAAGCCCCCCTCCCCGACCGACCTTCGCGGGGGCGCGACCGGGGGTTCCCAGAGGAGCAATTAGGACTTTTTTTCCATCCCTCCAGCCTTCCTGGTCGTCGATGACGGATCGTGGAAAAAAAGTCCGCGACGGCGGGAGCCCCCGTGGCAGCCCCCTGCGCCATGACTCTAGAAGATCCCGTAGTACCCGCTCTTTTCGATCCTCAACAGCCCGCCTTCCATCCGGTAGTCGAACCCGACGTCGTACAGCAGGTGGTCGAGCTGCGCCCGGTTCTCCTCCACGAAGGAGCGGAGCCCCCGCGGATACTCCAGCCAGTTCATGAAAAAGATCAACTGATCCACGGTGATGCCGGAAAAATAGATGCAGTCGCTCCGCTGCTTGTTCGCCAGGCAGACGGTCCGGCAGTCCCGAAGCTCCGGCCGGTAGATCGCATCGAGGTCGAGGGCCGTCGAATCGATCTGGGCGGAGCAGGCGATCTTGGCCAGGATGTCCTGCCGGTGCCGCGCCGCGTCGAAGAAGAAATAGAAGTTCTCCAGGCGGGAGCCCGACGGGGTGACGGAATAGCAGATGCCGGAGGAGACGGCGCTCCCCGGATTGCCGATGTACATGTGGATCTCGTCCAGGTCCCGGCCCCCCGAAACCAGCGCATCGTCGATGTCGAGGGAAAACATGAAATAGTGCTGATCCTCGTTGAGGGCCGCCGTGGACCGGACCAGGGGCGCCATCGCCCGGAGGACCCTCGTCGCGGACCGCTGCCGCTCCCGCCTCCGGTAGTCGTAGAAATAGTATTCCCAGCCGATCCTCTCCCCCGCCCGCTTCACGCCCCAGACGCTCATGGAGGGACCGATACCCTGCCGGACAAGATCGACCAGGTCGAACATCCGCCCGTCGGCCCCGGCGTGCTCGAAGGAGTGGAACAGCAGGTTCGCCGACCGCATCTTGCCTTCCCAGGGGGCCGCCGGGTCGTACTGCCACAGGCAGTAATTGAAGAAGGGATCCCCGGCTGTCATGATCTCGCGCCGTTCCATGGCCGTTCCTCAATCCGCTCCCCGGGACCGGTCGGCGGACCGCCCACCGAAGGGCGACAGGAGTTCCCGCTCGTCTCCGAATTTCCGCAGGTAGGCGTTGGAGAGCCCCCAGCATTCCCGGGCCCCGCATTTCTCCCGGTGGACACAGCTCCCGAAGCCGCTTCGGCCGAATTCCTGCCAGAACCGGTTCGGCAGCACCGTCACGGGAAACCAGTCGTCGAAGACGGCCGGCGGCCCCGCCGGGAGGCACTCCGGAAAGCTCTTCAGGACCACCGGCTTGCCCGACGGGCCGACCTCCTCCAGGATCTCCGGCAGGATCCGCAGGAACTCCGGGAGACCCACCAGGAGGTCTTGCCGGTCCGTCTCTCCCATGGGGAAGAGGTTCCACAGGTGGATCTCGCTGGTCCGGAGGCCCGCCAGGAAATTCATCAGCGGCCGGAGTTCGCGAACATTGATCTGGTTCAGGACCGTATTGGTGATCACGTTCACGCCCCTGTAGGCTCCCAGGTTCCGGAGTCCCGCCAGGGTCTCCCGGAACGATCCCGCCACACCGGTGATCGCATCATGGACTTCTTCGAGTCCGTGGACGCTGACGAAGAACTCGTTCACCCCGCAGGCGACGAGGTTGTCCAGGTAGCGCCGGTCGGCGAGGCGCCGGCCGTTCGTCTGGACCTGGATCTTCCGGAACCAGTCGAAGGATGTGGCGAAGCGGACGTACCGGTCCAGATCGTCGAAGGTCGTCACTTCCGCGCCGGAGAGGATCAGGTTCTCGAAGCGCTCTTCCCGGACGACGTCGCGGATGATCTTCCGGTACCGGTCGAAGCCGATGGGCGGCAGCGTCCCGCGGATGTCCGAGAGCATGCAGATGTTGCAGGCATTGTTGCAGCCGAACCAGACGGAGACGACGATGTACTTCGCCAGGTCGACACGCCCGACCGGAACCTTGCGCTCCACGATCCCCCGATTCCCCCTCCCGGGAACGGTATTTCCGTCCCCGCGATCCGGCTCCCCGTCCCGAGGGCCGGCGCCTCATTTCTTCTGTTTTCCCGTTCAGTGTCCTCCGGGCCCCTGCCGGGAGCTTCCCTTCACGCCGTAGTAGACGGTCAGGAAATCCCGTCCCCGGCGATCGGTTCCGCCGGAAACATGCCCGAAGATCTGCTTCTTCGCCGGTTCGTAGACACGGTGGAACGTCTCCTCGTCAATCGACAGGTGCCGGCACATCATGAGCAGGAACGGGTAAAGCTCTCCCAGGAGCAGGTTGGCCCGGTACAGGTTGAGGTCGAAGGATACCCGGGGATTCCCCTCCTCCTCCACCTCCACGTAGAGATGCTCTTCGGGCCTCATCCTCCGGGCGGCCGTCTCCACGATTCCCCTGACAATCCCGTATACCGGATTCCGGCCGCCGCCGTAAAAGGACTCCGACAGCCGCCGGAGAATCGTCTCCACGGACCAGGAGGGGTGGCACAGGTAGCGGGCCGTCGTGTGGCGGGCGCTGTCGCCGGCATCCCACTTGAAGCCCCGGTGGATCACGAAAGAGCCCGGGTCGTCCGGGGAATCCCGGATCACGCGCCGGAACTCCGGTCCATATTCCAGGTAGGCCTTGTAGAGGGACGTGTCTTCGCCTTCTTCGAAGCCGAACAGCACGATGTTCGCCTCGGGGAGGCCCCGGAGGAATTCCAGCCGCTGGGACTCCGGCATGCCGACGGCCCTGCAGAGATCGTCCAGTTTCCCTTCGAGGCCGCGCCCCGCCGCCTCCCTGTGAAAACCGGCAAGGAAACGGTTGCCCAGGAGCGTCCCCGGCAGCATCTTGAAAGACTGCTCGAACCCGTAGTGGACGCCGAGCCCGTCGATCCGGTCGATGAGCCGGCGGGCCTTTTCCCCCTGAACGGAGTCGATGATCCGCCGCCGCTCCTCCCCCGGAGAGCGGTCCGCGCCCGGTTCGGGTGCCAGCCCGAATTCCGCCTCGTAATCCTCCACGGCCGCTTCGAGGACGAGAGCCAGCCGTTTCGCGGCAGCGGGCGGCAGGATGATCCTCTTGTCGGCCGGACGGTCATGTCCGCCGAACCCCGCCGCTTCCGGCAGCTTTCCCCGGACGAGAAAATGGAACTCCCCCGCCGGGGAGAGGAAAATGTGAATGAGTTCCGCCTTCAGGTTCGCCATCCGTTCACCCTGGCAGGGCGCCTCCGGCTGTCTGCCGGATCGAAAAACAAGCCCCGCCTTGCGGGCGGGGCTTGATGCCGCAGGAGCCGGCCGTCATTTCCAGGATCCAGCGCTCTTCCATGTCTTGAAGCGCTTCTTTTCCTGCTTCTCCGCGAGATCCTTGAACGACTGCCGGTCGATGACGCCACTCTTTCCGAGGTCCCCGCCGGAGATGACCTTCCAGCCCAGGAGGCCCGCCATCGCCGCTCCGGCCCCCATGTCGACCGTGCGGTCGAGATCCGTCCCGTCGTCCACGGCCGCCGAGCCTTCGTCGCCGGGCTCCGGTTCCTGCGGACCGCCGCCTTCGCCGCCCTGGCCCTGCGCCCCCTGTCCGCCGGCGGCGCCGTCGCCCGTCTGCTGCCCGTCACCCGTTTCACCGGAGGTCCCTTCTCCGGAGGTCTGGCCTCCCTCGCCCTGCTGACCGGAAGCTCCCTGTCCCGCTCCCGAATCCGAGCCCCGGTCATTCGCTCCCTGTCCCGAACCGGAATCGCCGGACGATCCGCCCTGCGAAACCTCATAGCTGTCGCTGTGCCCCTCCCCATCCTGGAAGAGATCGGCGTCGCCCAGCCTCATGAGCTCCGTTCCGTAGCTCGTCGCCACCCAGACACCCGGCAGTGTCGATCCGGTCGAGAAGAAGGAGCCGAAATTCGTGCCTCCGGTCCCCCCCGGCGCCATTCCGTTCTCCTCCCCGCCGGACCCGGACTGTCCGCCCATTCCCGGGGAGGTACCACTCCAGAGCGATTCGGACTCTGCGTTCGTGCCATCCTCGAGGGATGTCATGGTATTGGTGATCAGGTCGATGCTGTCGAGGCGGACCAGGGACTGCACCTTGCCGGCCATGATGGTGACCCGGCCGTAGGTTCCGACCATGACGTCCTGGCCCAGGGTGCCGACGAAGGTGTTGCTGATCTCGCCGCCGAACATGATGTCTTCTCCGGAGCCGCTGTCGAGATAGTCGTCGCCGCCGCCGCTGTGGTGATCGATCGTCTCGACGTAGAGCCATTCGCCGGAGGTCAGGGTGACCTGCCCCCCGTCTCCGATCAGGACGTCGTTGTCATCCCCGCCGTACATGTGGTCGCTGGCGGTGCCGCCGATGAGGATGTCGCTGCCGGTCCCGCTCCTCATCTCGTCATCGCCGCCGCTGGTGGGATCGATGGACCGGACGAGGGACGGAATGCCGCTCTCATACTGGATCTCGCCGTTGTCGCCGATGAGGATGTCGTCGCCGCCGGCGGTTGTGACCATATCGTCCCCGAAGCCCGCGATCACGTGCTTGTTGCCGTTCCCCGCGACGATGGTGTCGTCGCCGCCGCTTCCAGGCTGTGTGGAAATGGCAAGGACCGGTACGAGATGTCCCGCCGAACCCACGTAACGGATCGTGCCGTTGTCGCCGAAGATGATGCTCCGCCCGGAGCCGACCGTGATCCGGTCCGCGCCCATGCCTCCCAGGATCGCGTTGTCCCCGTCGCCGGCGGTGATTGTGTCGGCGCCGCCGAAGGCCGGATTCGCCGCTGTGTCGGTCGTTGCCAGGAACTTCGGTGCGCCGTCGGTGCCGTGGTCGATCCGCGCGTTGTCTCCGAAGACGATGTCGTTCCCGAGGCCCGTGTCGATCATGTCGGACCCGAAACCGCCCATGAGGATGTCGTTGTCTGCATTCCCTTCGATCGTGTCGTTGGCCCCCTGGCCGGGATCGATGGTCTCCGTGGCGGAGACGACACCGGCGGCGAAGGTGATCCGGCCGAAGTCGCCGATGACGGTATCCTTGTCGCTGCCGACGACGGAGGCACCGCCCGAGCCGTTGCCTCCGTAGAGCAGGTCGGCCTCGACGCCGCCGAAAATCGTGTCGTCGCCGGCGTTTCCGTAAATCGTGTCGATGCCGCCGGACGCCGTGTTCCGCGTGTAGGCCAGGTCGGCGGTCGTGTTGTCCGCATCGCGCGAGACGTAGTCCATGACCCCGTGGTCGCCGAAGATCGTGTCGTTGCCGCCGTTCCCCTCGATCGCGTCGGCCCCGAGGCCGCCGAAGATACGGTCGTCGCCGTCGCCGCCGTGGATCGTGTCGCCCAGGCCGGCCGCCTCGCTTGTTGTCTCGATCCGGTTGACGCCGCCCGTGCCCAGAAGCCCGGAGGCCGCCTGGGTGACGATCCCGTGGTCGCCGAAGATGATGTCGTTGCCGGCGCCGCCCTCGATCGTGTCGGTCCCCGGGGTTTCCGTCGTCGGCACCGTGAGGGTGCGGCTCGACAGCGTGGTATTGAACCCTGAATCGCCGTAGATGATGTCGTTCCCGGCCTGCCCGTCGATCGTGTCGTCGCCCAGGCCGCCGGCGATCTGGTCGTTCCCCTGGCTGCCGTTGATCAGGTCGTCGCCGGGACCGCCGTAGATCACAACGCCGTCGTTTGAGGCGGATGCATCGATCGTATCGGCCCCGGGGGTATCGAACCGGATGCCGGAACTGGAGGGGGTGCCGCCCGTCGAGGTGTAGCGGCTGCCGTCCTCGGAGGTGTCGCCGTACAGGACCAGGGGCGAGGCCGACCCACCGCCGCCCGTGACGATCAGGGTGTCGGCACCGCCGCCGCCGTGGACGGCCGTGGCCGTCCCGGCCCGCGTGCCCGTTACCGTGAAGGTGTCGCTCCCCGTCCCGAGGAGCACTTCGGCGACTTCGAGGTTCGTATAGGCAATGCCACCCTTGTAGGTGAACAGGTCGGGGGCCGCCTCCGTGCCCTTGTTCACGACGAGGTCCGTCCCCATGCCGAGGCCGCCGATCAGGGTCGCCGACACGGTTCCATCTGCCTTCACGCTGTAATCGGTGTGCAGCTGAAGCGTCGACATCACCCCCGTGTCGTCGGAGACGCTGGCGTCGTTGTACACGTTCAGCGTGTCCGTCATGGTGGACTCGTCGACGTCGATCACGACCTCGGGAAGGTCCGGGTTCAGTTCCCCGGGGAGGGTCACGCCCGGCTTCACGGAGCGATCCTCGGGCCCGACGCCGCCCTCGACGACGAGGGGGCCCTGGATCCGATTCAGGGTGTGGGACATCAGCGGGAAGGACATCTCGAAGTTGTTTTCCGTGGGTGCCCCGTCCGTGGCCTTGACCGTGATCACCGCGGCGACGTTCCAGTCCGCCTCTGTGAAGGTGACCGTTCCGTCCGTGGAATTGAAGCGGGCGTCGGCGCTGGAGACGACCGTCTGCCCGTCCGTGAGGATCTTCACGGTGACGGTTGTGCCCGCGGCCGGTGCCTTCGTCAGGACGATGCTGTAGGTGTCGCCCGTGGCGTCGCCCTGGACCACGCGCGTGGAGCCGTCCGTCTGGGTGATCAGGGCGCCGGCGGAGTCGTTGTCGACGACGGTCACGTTGACCGTCGGCTTCTCGCTGACGGTGAATCCCGGATCGGTGCTCGTCACCGTGGCGGTGATCACCGAGGTCTGCGTGTTTTCCGCCGTGGCGTCGTCCACGGCCGTCACGGTGACCGTCTGTGCGATGTTCCAGTTCGTGCTGTCGAAGGTGAGTGTCGCCGTGTCGAGGGAGAGCTGCCCTGCATTGTATGCCAGGTCGACCGTGACCGTCTCGCCGGCGGCAACCGCGTGTGTCAGCCGCACGGTGAAGGTGTCGGTGGCTCCCTCCAGGGCCTGCGTGTTGTTCCCGCTCTCGACGATGACGAGGCCCGCCTTGTCGTCGTCCTGGACCTTCACCATCACGTCGTTGATCCTGGCCTTGTCCAGGTCGGCGCGGTTGCTGATGACGCTGTGGCTCACGGTGACGTTCCGCTCGCCCTCGGAGACGGCGTCGGAGACAGCCTTCACCCAGATCGTCTGGCTGTCCGTCCAGTTCGTGATGTCGAAGGTCAGGACCAGCGCGTCGTAGTAGTTGACGCCGTCGGTGGACAGGAGGACCGTGTCCGCCCCGAGGGCGCCCTCTTCCGACTCCGACTTGGCCGCGGAGACGGTGATGTAGGCCACATCGCCCGCCTCAACCGGATCGAGGGACGCCGTCGCCAGGGAGATCGTGTAGGTGTCCACGGAGCCCGCCACATCCTCGTCCACCACCGTGCCGCCGCCGCTCTCCGTGATGACGACCGCGCCCGTTTCCGCGTCGGCCACGTTGAGGGCGATGCCGTCCACGAGGAGCCCGTCGTAGGCGGGGTCGTCGCTCGTGACGCTGTGGTTGATGACGCCGCTTCTCCCCTCCAGCTCGGCGCTGATGACCGTTCCCGTCACGTCGCCCGCCACGTTGACCGTGTCGTTCCCGAGTCCGCCGATGATCGTCGTCACCATGTTGGCCGCAGTGCTGAGGACGAAGATCGTGTCGTCGCCCTCCAGCCCGTCCACCTCGAGGGCCTCCTCGACGCCGTCCAGGGTGATGTTGATGCCGGCGCCGAAGATCCCGTAGGAGGTGACGACGAAGACGTCGTTCGCCTCGGTGCCCAGGGCCACTACGCGGTCGTAGCCCGCTCCGCCGTTGATGCTGATGGGCGACTTGATGCTGTACTGGATGTAGTCGTCGCCGATGCCGCCGTCCACCTCGGTGAGCTGCTGCTCCGGGTCGAAGGAATGCAGCATGATGAAGGCCCGGACCACGAACTCGTCGTTCCCGTCGCCGCCCTCCAGGCGGAGCTTGGCGATGTTGTTGTAGACCGAGAACGTGTCGTTGCCGCTGCCGCCGTAGACGGTCGTCGCGTAGCTGATCCCCCGGCTGAGGAAGCCCATGGTCGTCTCGATGGTCTCGAAGACGTCGCCCACGGCGATGTTGGCGGCCACATCGCGCAGGGAGCCGAAGAGCTGTCCAATCTGGAAATAGTCGGCCCCGGCACCGCCGTCCAGGGTGGTGATGGCGGAGTTGTCGTCGGTGAAGAACGAATCCGCGCCGATGCCGCCGGCAACGATCAGCCGGCCGTTGATGCTCGTGTCGTAGTTGATGCGCTCGACGTCGGCGGAGTACCCACCGTCATAGGAGCCATGGAGGACCGCCACGAAGGTCTTCCGGAGGAGGAAGTCGTCGTCGTCCGCCGTGCCGTTGACGGTCAGCGTGTCCGTGCCGTCGTCCGGGGCCCCGGTGTCGGTGACGTTGACGATGTAGTCGCCGGTCCCGGAGGCGTTGACGACGTAGCGGTCCGTCCCGGCCTGGCCGTCCAGGTTCAGGGCGTCGCGCGTTGCGTACTTGCTGCTGGTCAGCGTCTTGAGCGTGTCGGCGGTGAGCAGGTCCTCCCCGTCGCCTCCGTAGACGTTCGTCTGGCCGTCGACGGAGCGGAGGGTGACCGTGTCGTTCCCGGCGTAGGCATAGACGTTGGTCACGTTGCCGTAGGTGCCCTCCACCGCCGCCTGCACGCCGGCGTTCGGGTAGACGACGGTGTCGTGGGTCCGCTCGAGGATGATCGTGTCGTCGTCGGCGTTCCCGTTCACCTCGACCTCGCTGCCGCCGACCACGCCCAGGAGGCGGATGGTCGTGCCGGCCGCGTCGGCGCTCCCGTAGTCGCCGCTGATGGTGACCTTGCCCGCCGCCAGGACGAAGCTGCCCTCTTCCAGCGTCACGTCGTCGCCGGCACGCAGCGTCACATAGCTCGTTTTCGACCAGACGGTGATGCCGTCCCGGACGATCAGGTCGTCGACGTCCGCCGCCCGCTCGGTCGCGGTCAGGACAATGGAATCCGCCTCCGAGATCACGTCTTCCGTCACGTCGATGGTGCAGCTCGCGGTGATGTTGACGGCGCCGCCGCCCAGGAATCCCTGCTCGCTTCCGGGGACGACTCCGCCCACGGTGAGGTCCGAGGTGTTCGTGATCCAGGTGCTCCCCGAGGTGGCCAGGCCCTCGATGTTGTCCACGAGGGTCATGATCCGCTTGTCTTCTGCGCCGATGTTCAGGCCGGCGAAGAGGTAGGTCTTACCGGAGACGACGTTCGACCCGCCGTCGGACCGCCCGTTGTAGATGCTCCCGGTGGGCGCGGTGATGAAGGCTGTCCCGGCGTTGGTCGCGACGGAGTACAGGCTCAGGTCTTCGTCGCCCGCGCCGGGCGTCGCCTTGGACGAAATCTCGATAAGGAAGGTATTGAACTCGCTGGTCGAGGTGAGCGTCCCGGCTCCGGAGAAGGCCGTGTCGATGTCCAGGTAGTCATTCGCAGCGCCGATTTCGAACCCCGCCGTCAGGATGATGCTGTTGCCGATGACGTCGGGTGAGGGGTTTCCCTCCACGCCCTCGTCGTTGTCGTGGATAGACAGGGCGGCCCCCAGGTTGACGTTGGCGCTGGCCGATTTGATCACCCCGACGACCAGGTTGCCGGCCGACTCGTACAGGTAGATGCTCTGGCCCGCGTCGGCATTGAGCACCCCACCCTGGAGGTCCGTCTCCAGCGCACTGCCGTCAGCGCCGATGGTGCCGCTCGCCCCCGCCAGGAGGTATGCATCAGGGCTGTAGATGTTCCAGGTCCGGGTCGTCGCGTCGTCCGCATCGGCATCCAGCAGGGACCGCTCGGATCGCAGGTCGATGAACGTCCCCGCGTACACCGACGACACGTACAGGTCGCCGGAGGTCTCCCGGAGATAGACGTCGGTCTTGGCACGGGCGGTGAGCGCACCAGTCCTGCCCGCCTCGATCATGTCGATCAGGAACGACTTCGCGGATGTTCCGATGCTGCCGTCCTCGGCCTCCAGGACCGCACCGTCACTCCGCACGTTGTAGCCGCCGTCGGTCCGGGCGTTGACGATGTTCCCCTGGACTTTCAGGCGCACCTCGCCGGCGGTGCTCGTGATCCGGTCGACCCGGACGTCGGCGGTCTGTTCGGAGCCGAGATTCGCGCCGGTGCCCGCCGAGACGGTGAGCAGGCCCTCCGTTTTGAAGTCGACGTCGTTCTTCACGTTGATGTGGAGGCGGGCGAACGTCTTGCCCACGTCGTCCGGCGCCATGACGTTCCCGTCGGTGTCGTAGAACGTGACGTCCTGCTTCTCCGCGGCGGCGAGGGCGACCTTCTGCTCTTCTGTGAGCCCGGCGTTGATGTCGGCCAGGGTGATGTCCATGGTGACATCGGCGGAGCCGATCTCCCCGGACACCACCAGCGCGACCTCGGAGCCGGTAATGTTCGGATCCTCGATGGTCGACGACGTGCCGGAGACCGTCTTCGGCCTCAGGATGCTGGCACTGATGGAGTTCTTCAGCTGGGCCTCGCTCCACTTCGCCCGCTGCGAAAGGACATCGCCGTCGGAGAACCAATGGCTGGCGCCGCTCACCCAGGTGAAGCCGAGCGTCGTGTTCGTGCCGGCGTCGGCCAGGGTCGCGGCGAGGCGGATCACGCTCGCATTGGATGCATCCACGACGACGTAGTAGATGGTGCCGTCGACGAGCCCGTCGATGGCGCCGCCCCCGGCGTGGTAGACCACCGCCTGGCCGGTCGTGAAGACGTGGCTGGTCAGCTCGACGGCACTGCCGCTGATCTCGGCGGACCCGACGCGATCATGGAGAGCGACGTCGTCCACATCATAGGACCAGCTTGAATCATAGGTCGCCGAGACGTCGCCGTAGGTCCTGTGGAGGACGTGGTACGAGGCGGTCCGGGCGTTCACGAGGGTCTGGAGGGCGATGGCGATCTCGCCGGCCGTTTTCCCCTGGCCCGTGTAATAGTCCGTGTACCAGTCGATTTCGGCATCCGACAGGGCGATCGTCTGCGAGGGGTCGTAGCTGCCGCCGACGGAGTTCCGGTATCGCCAGTAGGTCTGGTATTCCTGGGTCTTGAGGGCCTCGTAGGCGGCAATGGTCGCGGCGACGCTCTCGTCCGCCGCGTCGCCCGTGGCCATCATCCGCTCGTACAGGGCCAAGAGCTGCGCCCACGTGCGGTCGTCCCGGACCTCGTTGGAGTTGGCGTCCGTCAGTCCGCCGCTTTCCACGGTGATGCGGACGCTCCCGTCCGTCACCACGCTGTTCAGGTGCAGCGTCCCGGTGGTCTCCGTGATGTTGACATCGCCCACCGCCGTCGCCGTCAAGGAGTGGTCGTCCGCGTCGCCCGTGTCGATCCGGAGGGCCTGGGCGCCCGCGCCGGGAGTGACGGCCGTTCCTCCCGTTCCCAGGGTGCCGATGTCTCCGTAAGTGGCCGTCAGCGTCACCTTCTGGCCCCGAACCAGGTTCGAGGCGTCCTTCCCCAGGATGTCGCCGTGGGCGGTCAGGGTGACGTTGCTGGTGGTGGTCGTGGTCGTCTTGGAGGTCGTGACCTGGTCGACAATCAGGTCGCCCGAGATCTCCCGGATGTCGATGTCGCCGGTCGTTGTCACCGCGCTCAGGGTCCCGGTGTAGCCGTCGTTCAGGTTCGTCCGCAGGGTCCGGTCCGCCCCGATGCCGGTGGATGCGCCCAGGGAGATGTTCCGCCCGCCAACGACCGCCGTGTCGTTGATGAGCCGGAGCTGCCCGCTGCTGCTGGTGAGGCTCGTCGTCCCTTCCGGGTTCTGGATCGAGTCGTTCACCAGGACGCTGCCCACGGAGGTGACCGTCACGCGGATGTTCGAGTCCCCCGCCTCGTAGCCGATGAAGGCGATGCCGATGTCGCGGTCGGCGCGGACGCTCTGGACGTGAATGTCCTTGTAGGGCGTCGTGAGGGTCTCCTTGCAGTAGTACGTGGTCTTCCCGTACCAGGTGGAGTCCTCCCACGTGTTCCGCTGGACCCGGGTCACGGTGACGTCTCCCCCCGTTCCGGCGCCAAACAGGAGGAACCGATACGAATAGTCGTCGATCACGGTCACCGTGAAGGTCCCGTCCTTGTTGACGGCGTCTCCAGAGGTGAAGTCCAGGAGGACCTTCTGGCCGGTGCTCATCAGGTGGGGATCCGCGGAGGTGACCGTAACGATGTTGCCGGCCCAGGTATACGTGGACGTGCTCTGCGTGATCTGCACGTAGTCGTATGAATAGTCGTAGCCGTAGCCGTAGTCGCCGCTGTCCGTGTCGGTCACGTAGGTCCCGTCCTCGAGCCGGCGGATCTGCCCGACCTGGGTCCGGGTCGGGCCTTCGACGATGTTATCGGGATCCGCCACGAGGGAGTCGATGCCCAGCCAGTCCGACGAGGCGTAGGTGGTGCTGGTCTGGATGCTGTAGTCCTGGCCGTTGGCCCAGTAGTACCGCATGCCCGCCTGGGGGGTGTAGACGGCCGTCCGCCCGTCCGTGGACGCTGCGGCCCCGGCAAGCAGGGCGCTGCCGTCGGTCCGGATCGGGTTGACGTTGGTGCCGCCCAGGGCGCTCTGGAAGGTCACGACCCAGTCGCCGCTCCCATTGAGGCTGACCGAGACGTTGCCGGCGCCGATGGTGGACAGGGCGGACAGCGCCGCCTGAACCTGGGCCGCCGTGGCGTTCCAGGCGAGGGCGGCCGTCGTCTGGCCGTTGAAGGTCAGCGTGAAGGTCCCGCCGGTCACCGCCGCGTCCATGGCGATGACCTGGACCTCGTTGGTCCCGGCGGCGCCCTGCGTCGTCGTGCCCACCGAAACGCCACCCGGGGCGAACACGGTCTTGACGACCTGACCGCTTACGTACCGGTACTCCGTCACCCGCGGCAGGCCGCCGATGAGGTAGTCCGGCGACGTGTCGGTGATCCGGATGAGCCCCTCCACCCCCTGGCCCGTGTCGAGGAGGTTCGTCACCAGGGTGTTGGAGGTCTGGTTGGTGACGGTGATCTTGCCGTAGCCGTCCAGGACCTTGATCTGCCCGCTGCCGGTGCTGAGGATCTGGCCGAAGAGCTCGATGTAGCCCCCCTGGATCTTCACGTCTTCCAGCTCCAGCCGGTCGAGCTCGGCGTTCCAGAAGACGTCGATGTTCTCGGTGCCGGTGTTGGCCAGCTTGAAGTACTTGAAGTCTTCCGTCGTCAGGCCGGCGGTGGCGGCGGTGGCGGCCGCGGCGGCCCGGGCGCCGGAGCGGTACTGCGAGTAGGCGGTCTCCGCCGCGTCGATGGCGGCCTGCTCGGCTGCGGCGATCGTCACCGCCCTTTCGGCGATGCCGCTCTGGATCACCCCGTTGATGTTGAGGTACCGGGCGCTGATGTAGACGTTGTTGGCCGCGATGATGTTGGAGACCTGGCTCGCATCCGGGTGGAGGACGCTGTAGACGGCCTGTTCCAGGGCCGTCCCGGTGCTGAGGCCGTTCACCGTGGTATCGACCTTCGCGTTCTGGGCGATGTTCGAGACCGCGGTCCAGACCGTCCCCGGGTTGGCGACGCTGTAGAGCGAATCGGTGTAGGTCTGGACGAAATCGACGCCGCTGATGATGTACAGCGTTCCGGCGTCGATGCTGGCCGTGGAGACGACGCTCCCCTCGCTCCTGATGGTGACCGTCGCCAGGATGGCGTCGATTTCCCCCGTCAGCTCGACGTCCGGGGTCAGGCTGTCTTCATAGTCCGTGCCGGAGTAGACCGGGTCGCCCGCGTCGAAGGTATTCGTGATGTTGATGACCGGTGCCGCCCCGGTGGTCGAGGTGAGAATGCTCGTAAACGACGAGGCCGAACCTGTCGCGTTCAGGTCGGCGATGGCCGCGTTGGAGCTGACCGACTGGGAGTTGAAGCGGACGCCGCCGATGGTGTCGGGAATCGTGATCCGGTTGATCCGCAGGAAGGACGGGCTGTTGTTGGTGATCGAAACGGTGATGTCCCCTTCCGCGAGGAGTTGTCCGCTGCCGTAGAAGTTGTCGGCCCAGACGTTGATGGTGCCCGCCTGCGCCCAGATGTCGTCCACGGTGATGTAAGGCACCACGTAGGAGCCGGTGTAGACCGTGTAGGTGTTCCCGTTCTCCGTGACCGTCTCGGTCAGGCCCATGGCCGTGAGATCCGCCAGGATGCGGTTGATCTCCACCTGGTAGGCGGCGGTCGTGGTCGGGTCGCCGGAGTAGTCCGCCAGGAGCTCGTACCAGCGGTTCAGCTCCTCCACCAGGTTCGAGACCATCGATTCCTGGGTCGTGGTGAAGGTGATCCCGTTCTGCACCGATGCGGTCCCGTCCAGGCCGATGACCAGCGCGAGGTCCTTCATGATGCCGACCTCGATGGTGCCGTTGACGGTGGCGGTGCTGTGGGCCTCGAGGGTGGACGTTCCGCCCTTCATCTCCTCGGAGATGCCGTCGGAGCCGCACATGGCGTCGATGCCGCTGGCCAGGGCGGTCATCCAGTTCTTGCCGCTGCCGTACGCCCAGATCTGGGCGGTGCCGGTCTCATCCATGAGGAGATTCGCGTCCCGGGCGGTGCGCAGCGACGACCCCGTGCCGACGGAGACGCCCAGGGTCTGGACGATCTCGCCGTGGGACTGGAGGTCGCTGATGGGAACGGCCGACGCGTTCAGCTCGTCCCCGTGGGACGTCACGTAGAAGTAATTCAGGACGCCGTAATGGTCCCGTCCCGCCAGGAGGTTGATATCCCCCATGGCCAGGATGTCGACGTTGGCGCCGACGGAGACCTGGTTGTTGCTGTGGATGCGGGCCATGCCGTCGATGACGGCCGCCGAGGCGAGGCCGTAGGTGTGGACCTGGGGCTCCACCTTCAGCACGCCGCGGGTCCGGGACTCTAGGTTGACTTCGCCCACCGTGTCGATGGTGGCCCCGTCCTCGATGGTCACGATGCCGTCGTTGACGTCGGCCCGGATCGCCGAGGTCGCCCCGGAGCCGACGATCAGGCCGCCGGAGTCCAGCCGGACGTCGTCGTACCCCTCGACGTCATTGTAGGTGGTCAGGCGGAAATCACCGGGGTTGTAGACGTCCCCCGTCACCGTGATGTCGGCGCCGGCGCCCACGCTGGCGTAGGTCCGGTTGGCGATGTCCGTCTCGCTCTCCGCGGCATTGCCCTGCAGGACGCCGCCGGAGCCCGCCTCGACGTTGTACTCGTCGGCCCCCAGCAGGTTCTTCCGCGTCGTATTGATCGCGTCGATGGTGAGGTCCTGGGTCGTGACCAGGGCGTTGTCGCCGATCTTGGCGTCCACCGTGGAGGTCACGACGTTGGTGGCCCAGGAGCCGCTGAAGCCGACGGCGGAGGCCTGGATCGTGTTTGTCTGGCTGTCGAAGCGGGCGGTGTGCTGCGCCCGGATGGCCAGGCTCGACACGTCCAGCGTGGTCCGGACCGCGTCGGCGGTGTTCGTGTCGTCGGCGACGGCCGCGCTGGTGGAGCTCGTGGCGGTGACGTTCGATTCGGCGCCCGAGCCGGCCACGAGGCCGCCGCTTCCGGCCTCGGACTTCGCGAAGTTGTAGTCATCGCCGGTGGCCGTGATGGTCAGCGTGGGGCCCGCCCCCTTGCTGTAGACCACCGCCTTACCCGAGTAGAGGCCGCTGTCCGTGCCGACGTCGATCGTGTTCCTCGTGGCGTTGAGGTCCGTCTCCGGGGAGAACGCGATGGCCGTCGCCGTGCCGGCGCTGGAGACCGGCGTGACGGTGTTCTCGGACCCCGCCACGGCCGGCGCGGAGAGGTCGATGGCCACCGGCGTGTCCGCCGTTGCGTTCGAGAAGGAGGACGCCAGCTTGATCAGCCTGGGGTTGACGATGTCCAGGCGGTGCCCGGTGCCGGTGGCGACGGAGGCGTCGAGGGTCACGAGGGTGCCCTTGACGAGGTTTCCGGTCCCGACATCCACAACCAGGGTGTAGAGCCGGACCAGGGCCGGATCGCTCGTGCTGACCTCGACATAGTACTCCTGGCCCGCCGTGAGCCCGCCGACGGCGGTGTTTGTCGAGCTGCCGGTGCGGTAGACGACCGTGTCGCCCGTCTGGAGTCCGTGGCCCGAGCCCAGGTTGATCCAGCTGTCGCTGATGGCCGTCGCGGGCGTGAAGGGCCGCTTGCTGTCGACGATCGCGTAATACGTCCCGCCGTCGGTCAGGCCGCCGATGGCGGTGCCGGAGCTGACGGTGACGCCGTTGCCCAGGTAGGCGCTCGTCGTCACGTTCGAGACGGCGTCGGACACGTTGCCGCCCGCGGCGATCAGGCCGTAGGTGTTGCTGTCGGAGGAGGCGTACTGCTTGCTGTCGCCGGTCGCCTGGATGGCGATGGAGTCCGCAACGACCAGCGTGGTTCCGTCAGCCACGTAGCTCGAGACGGTTCCCGTGTTCGAGGCGGTGCTCTCCGTGGCGTTGATCCCGATGAGGCCGCCGGAGGAGCCGGTCGCGTAGGTCTTGGCGGCATAGCCGCTCGTGGGGTAGGTCTCCGTCGCGGAAACATACAGGCTGCCGGCGCGGATGGTCGAGCCGCTCCCTCCCACGTAGGCCTTGACCTCGGGGGACACGGTGGCCTCCGCCAGGGACACGCCCACGGACAGGGCTCCGGCGCTGACGCCGTAGGTCTCGGCATAGGCGCTGACGCTGGCCTGGGCGGCCACGTCCACGGCCCCGGTCACGCGGAGGGAGGTGTTGCCGATGGAAGCCCTGGTGTCGGGTGTGATGGTCGACTTGGCGTCGTTGCCCGTTCCGGCCCCGATGCCCGCCGAGACGGCGTAGGCCTTCGTGATGGCGGAGTCGGTCGATGTCGCGGCGATGCTGAGCGAGCCGACGCTGCTGCCCGCCTGCTGGCCGATCTCCGTGTAGTCCCCGACGTAGGCCCAGGTGGTTCCGTCCACGGTGGACCGGGAAACCATGGCGCCCGCCGCCACCATCCCGATGCTGGCCCCCAGGCTGACGCCGTTGAGGGCGGTCGTGGAGGAGGCGCTGATGGAGACCTGGTCGGCCTTCGTGATCCTCGCCTTCTGGGCGGCCGACGTGCCGTCCACGTAGGCCTTCGTGGTGTTGCCGGCGGTGTTCGTGACCACGGACGCTCCGAGGGCCGCAACAAGGGCGCCGGAGAGGGTCATGGCCGCGGAGTCGATCGTGGCGCCGCTCGTGGCCTCGACATGCACGTCGTCCCCCGCCGAGACGGTCGATGTCCCGGTGATGGCGGCGGTGGTCGTGTTGGCGATGTCGTTCGTCGTCACGGAGGCGCTCAGGGCGGCGATTCCCGCTGCACCGATGCCCGCCGCCAGGGAGACGATCTTGGCGCTCGACTCGGCCATGACGACCACGTCCGAGTAGGTGGACGTCACCGTGGAGTTCGTGATCCTGGCCTCAATGGTGTTCTCGATGTCGTTGTCCGAGGCCGCCGCGCTGCCCGCCGCCAGGCCCGCCCCGCCGATGCTGCCGGCGAAGGAGAGGATGTTCGCGGTCTTGGAGACCCCCGTGTCGGACACGAGATCCAGGATGTCGGCGATCACGTCCGTGGGGATCAGCATGCTCGTCGTGTAGTCCGGGACCGAGGCGGGCGCCTTGTCCGACGCGGAGACCTGGATCGTGTAGCCCGCCGTCACGGTGGATCCGGTAATGACGGCGGTGGTGGAGTTCCTAAGCTCGTTCAGGGTGATCGACGCCTGGAGGGCGCCGGCCCCGCCGCCGGCGAGTCCCGCCGCGAAGGAGCGGATGACGGCGATCGTCTCCGAGGTCAGGTAGACATTCAAGCCGGCCGTGACGTCCGACGACGTGACGGACGTCGCGACGGCGTTGCCGATGAAGTTCTTGGACAGCGCTCCCCCGGCTCCCACGATGCCGGACGCGGCGAGGCCGATCGCCATCGAGTCGATGGTGGAGGCATCCCGCGCCGTGAGGGACACGCTCAGCCCGGTGTTCACGGTCGAGCGGGTGTCGACCGTGTCGACAACGGCGTTGACGATGGAGGCCTCGACGTCGTTGTCGATGTCGTTGACCGTCACGGACAACTGCGCGGCCACGATGCCGGAGCCGGATACGCCGCCGACGAAGCTGAAGATGTAGGCGTCGGACCGGGCGGTCAGCGCCAGGCTCGTCCCGGCGATGACCGTGGAGCCGGCGACCTGCGCCAGCAGGCTGTTCTCGATCCGGTTGTACCCGACGACGCCGCTGACGGCCACACCGCCGGAGGCGGCGATGCTGAGCCCGACGGTGATGATGCTGGATTCGTCGAGGGCGCTCAGGTTCACGGCGCCGCTCGTGCGGACGTAGGAGCCGCCCTTGATGGCCGCCTCGACGTCGGGATTCACGTTGCCGACGCCGATCAGGTTCCCGAAGCCGGTGAAGTTCACGGCCACGTCGCCGGAGGCGCCGACGCCCGCCGTGATGGCGAGGATGCGCGATCCCGACAGGGCGCCGAGCGACACGTCGGACCCGGCATGGGTCGTGGCCCCGGCGGCGCTCACGCCGGACCGGACCGTCGAGCCGACGATGTCCGCGGCGATCGTGTTGGTGATGCTGTTCCCCGAGAGGGACACGTTGACGGCCGTGCTGCCGGCGCCGGCCACACCGACCAGGACCGCCAGGATGTTGGCGTTGGTCAGGTCCGCCGGAGAGTCGGCCAGGAAGCCGTCGAGGTCGTCCTGGTCGTCGGACGGCACGATCCAGTCGGGGATGATGCTTGGTGCGATGTCCCGCGCCGTCAGGCTGACATCGTCGTAGGCGTAGACGGTGGAGCCGGTGATCCTGGCGGTGACGGTGTTGACGATCACATTCCCCAGGACCGAGACGTTGACGGCGAATCCGCCCGCGGACACGCCCATGGCCAGGGCCCGGATGATGGCCGACGACTCGGCGGTGACGTTCAGGCCGCCGGCGGTGACATCCACTGCGGAGCCGCTGATGGCCGCGTCGATTGTGTTGGTGATGACGTTGGCCGCCAGGGCCACGCCGATCGCCGCCCCGCCGGCGGCGACGCCGATGGCCAGGGCGTCGATGCTGGAGGTGTTCTTCGCCAGGAGGCTCACCGTGCCGGTGGCGTCCACGTCGGATGCGGCGTTGATGTACGCCTTTGTCGTGGTGGTGATGACGTTCGCCGAGAGCGACAGGATCACGCCGACGCCGCCGGCCCCGACTCCGCCGGTGAAGCCGAGGATGCCCGCATCGGATTCGGCGTGCAGGTTCAGGATGGCCCCGGTGATGACCGTGGAGCCGGTGATCTCGCTGCCCACCGTGTTGGTGATCACGTTCGCCCCGATGAGGGCGCCGACGCCGACCGCCGAGCCGGCGATGCTCACGGCCAGGGAGCGGACCAGCGAGGTGTCCGTGGCCGTCAGGTCCGCCAGTCCTCCGGCGTGGACGTGGGAGGCGCCCTTGATGGTGGACGTGGCGCTGTTCGTGATGACGTTCCCGAAGCCCGTGGCGTTCACCGCCACGGCGCCGGAACCGGCCACACCCACGGTCAGGGCGGCGATTCCCGCCTTCGACCGGGCGTTCAGGAACACGCTGTTGTTCTCCCGGTTCAGGCTGTGGGCAGCCCCCGTCGCTCCCGCCTTGAGGTCGATGGTAACACCGTCGTATGCATCGGCCGCGCTGGCGGCCAGTTTCACCTTGTTCGCGTCGCCGGCGACCTCGATGACGAAATAGGTCGCGCCGTCCGTGAGGCCGCCGATGGCCGTCCCCACGCCGCTGTCGTAGACCACCGCGTCGCCGGTCCGGAGGCCGTGGCCGGCTCCCAGGTCGATCGTGTCGTCGGCAATGCTGACCGTACCGTCCGGGTTGAACGTCTCGACCGTGTCCGCCCCGCCGGCCGTGTGGACGGTGGAGCCGTCGATCTCCGTCAGGACGGTATTGTTGATCACATTCCCCGAGAGGGCGCCGTTGACGGCGACGCCGCCGGTCCCGGCCACGCTGACCATCACCGCCAGGATGTTCCCGGTGAGGTCGACGGGCGAGCCGGCCAGGTTTTCGTTCAGCGTGGCCGCCTGGTCGGCGGGCACGATCCACGTCGGGATCAGGCTGGGCGCGATGTCCTGCGCCAGGAGCGAGACGTCGCCCGCGGCGTTCACCGTGGAGCCGGAGATCCTCGCCTTCACCGTGTTGGCGATGGCATTCCCCATGGCGGTCACCTGGACGGCCACCCCGCCGGATCCGGACACGCCGATGGCCAGGGCGCGGATGACGGCGGACGACTCGGAGGTCAGGTCGATCCCTCCCGCCGTCGCGTCCAGGGTCGAACCGGAGACGGCCGTCTCGATGGTGTTCGCGATGACGTTCGTGGAGATCGCCACCCCCACCGCGACGCCTCCCGTCCCGGAGACACCGAAGGACAGGGCATCAACGACGGAGGTGTCCTTCGCCGAGATGCTCACGGCACCCGCCGCGTCCACGTTCGACCCGGAGGTGACGGCCGCCCGGGTCGTGTTCGTGATGACATTGCCCGAGAAGGAAACCAGGACCGAGACCGCGCCCGAGGCGGCCACGCCGGCCGTCAGCGCCATGATGCCGGAGGTGCTCCCGGCGGCGAGGTTCAGGGTCGAATCGCTCGCGGCGGTCGATCCGGAAATCTCCGCCGTCACCGTGTTGGTGATCACGTTCACGCCGATGAGGGCCCCCACGGCCACGGCGCCCGTCCCGGCGACGCTGACCGCCAGCGACCGGACGCTGGAGTCGTCGTCCGCCGTCAGCTCCATGAGGCCGGCGGAGTGGACGTTCGATCCGTTCCGGATGGAGGCGTCCACCGTGTTCTGGATCCAGTTGCCATACCCCGTGGCGTTCACCGCCACGACGCCCGAGCCGGCCACGCCGACGGTCAGCGCGATGATCCCGGCGCCCGAGTCGGCGTCGAGATCGATCTTGCCGCCATTGGTGGTGGTGACCGTCGAATGGTCGATGGTCGCCTGGACGTCGTTCGTGATGACGTTCCCCATGAAGGATGCATTGACCGCCACGGTGCCGCTGGCGGCCACGCTGACCATGATGGCCAGGATGTTCCCGTCGAGGTCGACGGGGGAGCCGGCGAGGTTGTCGTTGAGCTCGTCCGCCCGGTCCGCGGGAACGATCCAGGACGGGATCAGGCTGGGCGCAACGTCCTCGGCCTTCACGGTCACGTCTTTCCCGGCCATCACGGTGGAATCGCTGATCACGGCCGTCACGTCGTTGGCGATGACGTTCCCCATGGCCGTCACCTGCACGGCCACGGTCCCCGAGGCGGAGACCCCGACGGCCACCGTCCGGATGACGGCGGACGACTTCGCGGACAGCCCCACGCCCGCGGCGGCGGCCGCGGTCAGCGTGGACCCGTCGATGCCGGCCAGGATGGTGTTCGTGATGACGTTCGCCCCCAGGGCCACGCCGACGGATACGGCACCCGAACCGGCGACGCCGAAGGCCAGGGCGTCGATGCTCGACGTGTCGGTGGCCGAGATGGTGACGTTTCCGCCCGCCGTCACAGTCGACGCCGAAGCGGAGCCGTCGATCACCCGGCCGCTGTCGTCGAAGACCTTGTCGTTGATCGACGCCTCCGTGGTGTTGGCCACCACGTTCGCCGCGATGGTCACCTGGACCGCCACCGAGCCCGAGGCGGCCACGCCGCCGGCGAAGCTGAAGATGGTCGCCTTGTTCTGTGCGTCGATGTTGAGGGTCGACCCGCTGGAGACCGTTGAGCCGGAGATCTGTGCCGTCACCGAGTTGGTGATCACGTTGGCCCCGACGATGGCCGAAATGGCGGCGTTGCCGGAGGCGGCGATGCTGAGCCCGAAGGAGGTGATCTGCGACTGGTCCGTCGCCGTCAGGTCCACGAGGCCGCCGGTCCGGACAATGGATCCGCCGATGATCGAGGACTCGATGGAGTTGGCGATCACGTTCCCGAAACCGGTCGCCTGGACGGCCACCTGCCCGGAGGCGCCGACGCCCACGGTGATCGCCATGATGGCGGCGTCCGACAGGGACGTCAGCCGGACGTTCGCATTGGAATTCAGGGTCGCCGCCGTCTGCGCATTCACTCCCGCCAGGACCGTCGAGTCGTCGATCTTCGTCCGGACCTCGTTGTTCACGACGTTGCCCATGAGGGAGACGCCGACGGCCACTTTTCCGGAGCCGGCCACGCTGACCATGATGGCCAGGATGTTCGCCTCCGGCTCCAGGGGCGACCCGTCCAGCGCGTCGTCCAGCTGGGCCTGCTTGTCCGCCGGGAGCATCCAGGAGGGCAGGATGCCCGGGGCGATGTCGGAGGAGGAAAGGGCCACGTCCCCGCCGGCCATGATGGTCGATCCGCTGATGGTCGAGGTCACGTCGTTGGCGACGGCGTTCCCCAGGGCGGTCACGGAAATCGCGACGTCGCCCCCGCCGGAGACGCCGATGCCGAGGGCCCGGATGATCGAGGAGGAGGTGGCTCCCAGCGTGACCGTCGCGTTGGCGTTGGTCAGGGTGGTCCCGGGGGTCCCGGCGAAGTTCACGCCGGCATGGATGGTCGAGTCCTCGACGGCCGTGCGGATCCTGTTCGTGATGACGTTGGCGGAGATGGCCCCGCCGCCGGCGATGGACCCGGCTCCGGCCCCGCCGAAGGCGATGGCGTCGATCACGGAGGCATCGACCGCGGACAGGCCGACGGAGCCGTAGGAATCGATCGACGAACCGTTCGTGACGACTGCTTCGATCGTGTTGTTGATCGTGTTGACGGAGATGCCGACGCCGGCGGCGAACTTGCCCGATCCGGCCCCGCCGGCGGTGACGTTGATGACGGAGGAACTGCTCGTCGTGGGCAGCTCGACGCCGGAGGTGCCGAGGCCGATTGCCGACGGATCCGCCGCCGTCGCGGGCTGTCCGACCCCGGCCTCGATGGTGACCTGGCCGTCGCTGGTTGTGATGTTCGAGCCATCGACCACGGCCCGGACCTGGTTTTCGATGTAGGTCGTCGAGGCGGCGACCCCAACGGCGGCCTTGGAAGAGCCTGCGAACCCGCCCGCCACGAGGACGGATGTCGTCCTGTCGCTCGCGGTGATGCCGATGTCGCCGGTTGCCGCCCCGAGACCGTTCGCATCCAGGACCGATCCTCCGTAGACACTGGCCTCGATGGTGTTCATGACGATGTTCGCCGCGATGGACCCGCCGAGGGCGAACTTCTCGCCCCCCGCCCCGCCGAGGGTGACGCTGACGAGGACTTCCTCCGCCAGGGCCTCGATGTCGATGGTCGAGCCGGTGGAGTTCAGCGTGGACGTCTGCAGTCTGGCCGTGACCGTGTTGAAGACCAGGTTGACGCCGATGGCGGCTCCGACCGCGCCCTGTCCGGTGGACACGGCGATACCGCCGCCCAGGGCCACGCTCGTCTCCTTGTCCTGCGCGGCCATGCGGATCAGACCGGCCGCCACGATCGTGCTGCCGATGACCTGGGCGTCGATGACGTTGTTGAAGATGTTCATCGCTACGGAGCCGGCGATGGCCAGTTTCTGCGACCCCGCCCCGGCGACGGCCAGCGTGACGACGGTGCCCTCCTCGCTGGCCGTGTCGTTGAAGGCCCCGAGGGTCCCAAGCGTCGAGTCCTTGACCAGCGTCAGGACGTCGTTGTCCACGCTGTTCACCGCGATGGCGGCGCCGAGGCCGGCTTTCTTGCCGGCGGCGAAGGCCCCGGCAAAGGAATAGATGTCCGTGTCGTCCTGGGCGTTGAGCGTGATGCCGAGCGCGTTGTCGGCACCCGTGACCGTGTCCAGGATCTCCGACTTCACGGTGTTCTTCAGGAGGTTGATGGAGACGGTCCCCGCCCCGGCGTATCCGCCGGAGTCGTTCGATCCGCCCGTGGACACGCCGACCGATCCGGTGACGGCGACGATGAGGCCGTCGGCGGTGGCGTCGAGATTCAAGACGCCCGTGATGGTGAAGTCATCCAGCTGGGAGAGCTGTGCGAGGATCGTGTTCTCGGTATAGGAGAAGCCGATGGCGACACCGACGCCCGCCTTGCTCCCGAACGCGGCGGAGCCGGCGACGGCGATCAGGTAGGTCTCGTCTTCCGCGTTGAGGAGGACGTCGCCGTTGATGTAAACGGTGCCGGCGATGTTGCGGAGGGCCGCCTCGGTGCTGTAGTTCCCGATGTTGACGCCCACCGAGCCGGCGACGCCGGTTCCCTTGCTGCCCGTGGCGCCGGCGAATCCCGCCGCCAGGGAGACGAGCCAGCCGAACCGGACCGCGTCGATCGTGAGCCCCTTGGTGGCGAGGCTCACGGCCCCATCGACATACGCATCCGTGGTGCCGGAGAGGACGCTGATGGCGAAGCCGCCGGCGACTCCCGTTGCGGACCCGGTGCCGGTGCTCTTGGCGAAGGCGACGGCGCCCGCCAGGGAGATCACCCCCGTGCTGTTGGCGGCGTCGAGGTCGAGGACCCCGTTGGATACTGTGAAGGCGCCCGTGTTGAGCACGTAGGCCCGGGCGTCGTCGTCGACGATGTTGATGGCTACGGACCCGGAGACGCCTACGCCCGACTTGTTCTGGGACGTCTGGTTGGTCTCCGTCTTCGTCGTGCCGGCGATGTTGCCGGAGAGCTTGCCCTTGTCCACGCCTTCCTTCAGCAGGTCGCCCCACTTGGACTGCCAGTTGGACAGATCGGAGTTGCTCTTCGACGATCCGTCGGATCCCTGGGTGCCGCCGGTACCGGGATTGTTCGGCTTGGTCGTCGGGCTCTCGGGTTTGTTGCTCGGTGCAGCGATGGCCCCGGAGACGGCAAAGGCCCCGATGAAGCCGTCGTTTTTCGCGTTGACCTTGACGTTTCCGTCGGAGGTGAAGCTGCCCTTGTCGCCAACGGCCGTGGGGGTGTCCGTCGCGAGATCCCCGATGACCGCCTGGGTGTCGCGGCTGACGTAGTTGACGCCCACGGAGGCGCCGATGCCCGTCGCCTCCGAAACGGCGACGCTACCGGCCACGCAGATGACGTAGGACGTGTCCGTCGCACTGACGCTGACCGCCGAGGATCCGTCTCCGGCATCGCCGGAGCCGACATCGATGACGGCGCCGCCGGCGATCTGGGCGATGGTCCGGTTCTGGACCACGTTGACCAGGACCACGCCGTTGATGGCTAGGTTTTCCGAGTTGCCGCCGGAGGCGCCGAGGGTGATGTCGAGGACGACGGTCTCGGCACTGACGTTCAGGCTGTCCGCGTCGAGGAGGACCCCGTCTTCGATCCGGGCGATGGCGTCGTCGTTGTACAGGAAGATTCCCACGGAGACGCCGACGGCCCCCTTGTCGCCGCTCGTTCCGCTGGGATCCAAGCCCTCCTTGAGGTTCTCCTTGGCGCTTTTCGTCCGGTCCCAGTCCTTCACGATGCCGATGGGATCGGGAAGGCTGATGTTGCCGATGAAGTGGACGGCTTCGTTGTGGTTCACCGCCTGGACAATGACGTTCCGGTCCGTGAGCGGCGTGGCGTCGGCCTCCTGGTTGATCAGGGCGTCACTCTTGATGACCGCCCCGGCCTTGTTCGTCAGATCCAGGAAGGTGACCGCCCCGGCGATGGCCAGGGCCTCCCCCGAGGCCGTGGCGGAGGTCCAGTCGTTGGCCAGCCAGTTGGAGGTTCCCAGGTCGCTGTTGATGTAGGTCGTCAGGTTGGTGATGAGGCCCAGGGCCTTCCGGGCGTAGGGATTGATGCTCTCCCAGAGGTCGGTGTCGGAGAAGTCCTCCGTGACCAGGTTGATCTCGTGCGACGGCGCGTTGCCGATGTACTCGTACCAGGTCCCCACGTCGCCGCCGCCGGTGTTGTTGGAGCACACCTCGACGATGTCGCCGTTGGTCACCGTGATGTCCGCCTCGGCGTTCTCCGTCGTGTAGGTGGGATTCTCCAGCGTGGGCTCGACGATGTTGGACCAGCCGGACCAGACGTAGTCGGTCAGAGTCTCCGCCTGGACCGTCAGGTCGGCCCCGGCGTCCACCTTGGCCTTCGAGTTGATGTACGCCTGGGCGTCGTTCTCGTAGACGCCGATGGTGACGCCGAAGGCCCCGGAGAACTTGTTGCTCCCCTTGGGGATCTTCGCGTCGTCGTTGTTCTCCGTGGATGCCCCGCCGCTGACGTAGGGCGCGTTGGCAATCGAACTATAGACCTTCACGGAGCCGGCGGCCTGGACCTCGCCGTTCTTGTTGTCCAGGTCCGCGTTTCCGTCGCCGATCCGCGCCGTCGTCGTGTTCGTGTCCACCGCGATGGCCAGCCCCGCGGCGACGTCGTAGGAGGGCTCCGTGGACTTGGAGTCGTCGGGCTGCTTGTTCTTGAATTCGTACCACTTCTTGGTCACCCAGTTCTTGATCGGCGTTGTGATCTTGCTGATAGCGCCGGATTTCGCGTCGTCCAGGTAGTCGCCCTTGGAGTCGTCGCCCACCCCCGCCGAGGCGGACGTCCCAATGGACGTCGACGGGATGACGAAGAGCTTCTTCACGTCGACGGAGTTCTGGACCATGAGCGCGTTGACCTCGATGTCCCCGCCGACGGTCGCCTTCCCGTCCAGGAAGGCGTTGGTCTCGCCGTCCTCGTAGGTGAAGGCGATGGCCACGGCCACGGAGCCGTCCTTCCCGGCGGTGGACCGCGCCATGACGCGGACGGCGTCCGCCGTGTCCGCCTGCACGTAGAGGTCGTCGCCGACGGTCAGGACGGCGTCGTCCGTGACGACGGCATTCGTGTTGGAGACGATCACGCCGATGGCCACCGACCCGGCGATCCCCTTGAGGCCCGTCGTGTCGCAGACGATGTCGAGGGTCTGGTCCGTCGTGGCGCGGAAGGTGGCGTCCCCGGTCGCCGTCAGGCTGCCGGCCATGGTGGTGCTGGCGTCCGTGAGGGCGATTCCCAGGGACACGCCGACCATGAACGTGGTGGGCGACGCGGAGAGGTAGACCGCGCTCTTGGCATAAGCCGTGAAGTCCCGGGACGTGATCGTGGTCCCCGTCTGGATGTCGATGTCCGAGTCCGCCTGGGCGACGGCGACGCCGGCCCCGATCTTGGTGAGCCCCTCGATCAGGGAGCCCAGGATGTTGGCGGGGTAGTTCGTGTACCAGTCGTCCGCCGTGAGGAACTTCGTGCTGTCCGCCGTGGCGAGGATCGTGACGTCCCGGCCCCGGATCTCAGCGCCCGTGGCGACGGTCACGTCCACGTCCGTCAGGTCGATGCTCAGGAAGGGCGTGAGAAGGGCGTCGTCGTCCACCGCCAGGAGGGAGATGTCGCCGCTGGTGTCCGTGGTGGAGCCCTGCGCCAGGAGCTGGGCGTTCGTGCCGATGTTGATGTGGTACCCGTCGAACTGAATGCTCCCCGCCTGCCCGGAGCCGTAGCTCGTAGAGACGGTCACGCCGCTGTTGACCGTGATCGTCTCGGCCTGGACCTTCAGGGTGTGTCCCGTGAGGTACAGGCTGCCCTCGATGACGACCTCGTCGGACCCGTCGAGGTTCTTGTTCAGGCTTCCGCCGTCCAGGGTCAGGTCGGCGCTGAAGTTCCCCAGTGCCTGCAGGTGGATGTACTCCGTCGTCGTGTAGGGGGCGTTGTAGTCGGTGTTGATCGTCAGGGACGACGTGGGATCCTTGATAACGACGGTCGTGATTCCAAGGTCCGAGTCATCGGTGATCGTGATCTTGCCGGCCTCGGGCCGGGAGACCGTGACCCGGTTGGCAGTGGCCGGCCGGGCGTTGAAGACGAAGTCGGCGATCGTGGCGGCATCGGCGGTGACCGTCTCGATGTCGGCGGCAAAGGCCACGTTGGCAAAGGTGCCCGATCCCAGCGTGAGCGAATCGGTCCCGTCGCCGCCCTCCACCCGGAGGCCCGCGGCGAAGGTGGTGATGCCCGCGGCGCTGATCGAGTCGTTCCCCGCCCCGCCCCGGATCGTGAGGGAGCCGCCCGTCCCCGGGTCGGCCAGGGTGATCGTGCCGAACGTCCCGGCGCTCACCGTGTAATTGGCCCCGGAGGAGGCGAGCGTGATCGTGTCCGCCCCGCTGGTGGCGTTGACGATGACGTTCCTGCCGCTCTCCATGTTGGCGTAGGCGAACTGGACGGCGCCGCCGAGCCGCACGTCACTGGCGCCGAAGGTGATGGACTTCGGCGTTCCCGCGACCGCGTCGACTTCGAGGGAAACGCTGTCCGTGCCGGTCCCGCCGTCGATGACCAGCTCGCCCGTCTCGGCGACCGCGCCGACGGTGATCGTGTCGTTGCCCGCCCCGGCGTTGAGGGTCAGCGTGCCCGTCGGGTCCTTGAAGGTGAAGTCGCCGAAGGTGCCGTAGAGGCTCGTGACGGTCCAGTTGGAGCCGTCCCAGTCGAGGTCGATGTGGTCGTCTCCCGTGGTCGCGAGGACGACGCTCTTGGTGACGCGGGCCGGCACCGTGACGGTCACGCCCGGCGTTGTCCCGTCGAGCCGCGAGATCGCGATGGCGCCGTCACCGTTCACATAGGCGGCGTAGCCATCGGCGGCATCGACCAGAGCGGCGAGCGCGGCGACGACCGACTCCAGGCTCTCCGTTTCCACGATGGTCGCGGAGCCGAGCGCGGGAAGGGACGTCGAGACATTCATTTCCACCCCGGCCAGCTTCGTGACGGCGATGACGCCGTTGTCCACGGAGGCCGTGAATCCGGCGACGGCGTTGATCTGGGCCGCCAGCGCGGCGGCGATTCCCGAGAGCGTGTCGCCGGCGGCAACCGTGTGGCTGTACCCGGCCCCGTCCACGATGAGCCACCAGACATCATTCAATGTCACCGTGCCGCTCAGGGCCACCGTCGAGGTCAGGGCCGTCGTTCCGTCGACGGCCGCCGCGGCGCCGGCCGTGTCCGTGACGTCGGCCGTCACGGTCATCGCGCCCCCGGCGAGCTTCACGACGGAAAGGACGCTCCCCTCCGCGACGGCCGCATAGCCGTCCGCCGCGTCGATCAGGGCGGCCAGGCCCGCCACGGCCTCATTCAGGCCTTCGCCGGACCCCAGCGTATACGTGTAATCCGTGGCTCCCACCCGGACCGTCCAGACGTCCCCTTCGACCGGCGCACCGCTGAAGGTCACCTTTGCCGTGGTGGCCCCCGTGACGACGTGGCTATAGGCGGTGCCGTCCACCGTGACCGTCCAGGTCTCGCCTGCGGCGGGCGTCGCGCCGAGGTTGACCGTCGCCCCGGCGGAGGTGAAGACGCGCGTCGTCGCCGTGGATGCATCCTCCACGGCCTCCATGTACCTGTATTTCAGGTTGTCGGTGTCGCGGGAGATCAGTCCCGCGTCCGATGAAAACACGCTGTAGGTCACCCGGGTGAAGGTGCCGCCGCTGAGGCGGACCGTGTCGGTACCGCTGGACACCCCGTAGACGTTGCCGCTGATCGTGCCGCTGATGCTCCCGGCGGCCGCAATGGCGAAGAGGTCGTCGAAGTCCGCCGCGCCGGTCAGGTTCTCGAAGGAGGTGAAACTGATCGTCCCGATGGAGTTGGAGAGGGTCCCCGCGTTCGCCCCGGTGATGGTCCAGGTGTTGGCCGCCATGGGCCCCGTCAGGGAGTCTTCCCCGGAGGTCCCGCCGATGATGGTGTCGATGTTCAGGATCCCGTTCGAGCCCGGGGCGTCGCCGGTGTTTTCCCGGAGCCCGTAAGCGGTGAGGTCGATCTCGACGGCCTCCGTCCAGGCGGAGTAGTCCAGGGTCGTCGTTCCGGTCCCGCCGTCGATGTACCCGTTGAAGACCGAATCGGCGGCGATGTCGAAATGGTTGACCCCCTGGCCGCCGATGATGTTGTCGATGCCGGTCCCGACGGTGAGCGTGTTGGCGCCGCTCGTCACCGTGAGGGACCCGTCGGCGAGGATGGAGAAGACCAGGTTCGTCGTCACCGCCGAGAAGTCGAGGGTGTCGTAGTCCATCACGCCGGCGTTGGTGATCGTGTCCGTGCCCCAGCCGTTGTGGAAGATGAAGGTGTTGTCGGTGGTCGACCCGCTCAGGATTTCGCTGCCGGAGCCCAGGTTCACGTTCTCGATCTCGCCGATCCCGTCGGTTCCCGTCGCCGTCCCCGCCGCGAGGTCCACCGCTACGGCGCCGGCATAGCCCGTATAGTCCAGGGTGTCGCTGCCGTCGTCGTAATCGCTCCCCTCCGTGATCGTGTCGGTCCCGCTCGTGGCGGTGATCACGTAGGTGTCGTCCCCGGTCCCGCCAGCCAGGGTGTCGTCTCCCAGGCCACCGGTCAGGACATTGTTGCCGGCGTCGCCGGTGATCGTGTCGTCCTCGGCACCGCCGGTTACGTTGTCCATGTGGACGACGCCGCTCGTCCCCGTGGCCGTTCCCGCGCCCAGGTTGACGGTCACCGCCGTCGTATAAGCGGAGTAGTCGAGGGTGCTCGTGCCCAGAAGGCCGCCGTCGAGGATTCCGGCAAAGGCGGCGCCGTCCTCGAAGACAAAGCGGTTGCTCCCCTGGCCGCCGACCAGCTTGTCGATGTTCCCAATACGGTTCAGGGCGTTCGTGCCGTCGGTCACCGAAACCGTGCCGTCGGTGTGAAGGGTGAAGGTCAGGTCCACCGTCACGGCGGAGAAATCGAGGGTGTTGCCCGTCGTGCCGGGATCGCTGATGGTGTCGGTCCCCCAGCCGTTGGTGAAGGAATAGACGTTGTTCCCGGCCGCCCCGGTCAGGGCGTCGTTGGCGGAGCTTCCAATGACGTTCTCGATGCCGCTGAAACCGCTCGTCACCCCCGTTGCGGTCCCCGCGGTCAGGTTCGCGGAAACGGATCCTCCCGTATAGCCGGAGTAGTCCAGGGTGTCGCTGCCGCCGGAATCGCCGATCGTGTCGGTCCCGCCAGCCGCCTTGATCACGTAGGTGTCGTTCCCGGCCCCGCCGGTGAGCACGTCGTTTCCGGCCCCGCCGGCCAGGATGTTGTCCTCCGCGTCGCCGGTCAGCGTGTCGGCCCCGGAGCCGCCGATCACGTTCTGAATGTTGCCGACGGTGGCGGTGACCGCGCCGGCCAGGGCCGTCCCGGCCCCCAGGTCGACGACGACCGCCGTCGTGTAGGAGGAGTAGTCGAGGGTGTTCGCCCCCGCCCCGCCGTCGAGGGTGCCGGAGAAGGTCGCCGCGTTGGCGAAGGCGAAGCGGTCGCTCCCCTGGCCGCCGGCGACGCTTTCCATCCCGGTGATCCCGCTCAGGGCATTCGTGCCGTCCGTCACCGATAAGGTGCCGCTCCCGGACAGGGTGTGTGTCAAGACGGCCGTCACGGCGGAGAAGTCGAGGGCGTCGGTGCCTGCGGAATCGGTGACCGTATCGGTCCCCCAGCCGTCTTCGAAGACATAGGTGTCGTCGCCGTCCCCGCCGGTCAGGGTGTCGTTCCCGGACCCGCCACTCAGAATATTCGCATTGGCGTCGCCTGTGATGGTGTCGTTCCCGGACCCGCCGGTCACGTTCTCGATGTTACCGACGCCCGCGGTGCCCGTTGCCGTCCCGGCGGTCAGGTTGACCGCCACGGCCGTCGTGTAGGCGGAGTAATCCAGGGTGTCGCTGCCGCTGTCCGCGGCCTCCACGATCGTGTCGGTCCCGCCGCCCGCCGCGAAGACATACGTGTCGTCGCCGGCTCCGCCGCTCAGCGTGTCGTTGCCCGCACCGCCGGCCAGGACGTTGGCGCTCGCATCGCCGGTCAGCGTGTCGGCCCCGGAGCCGCCGGTCACGTTCCGGATGTTGCTGAACTTGCCGGCCGCGCCGCCGCCGATGCCCGTCGCCGTCCCGGTGGACAGGTTCACCGATACCGCGGTCGTATAGGCCGAATAGTCGAGGGTGTTCGTCCCGCCCGTGCCGCCGTCGATGGTGCCCGCGAAGGTCGCACCGCTCTCAAAGGCGAAGGTGTTATTCCCGGAGCCGCCGACGATCCGCTCGATGTTGGAGGTGACGGTCAGGTCGTTCGTGCCGTCGGAGACGGAGACGGTCCCGTCGGCGTTGAAGGTCACCGTGAGGTCCGCCGAAACGGAGGAGAGGTCGAGGACATCGGTGTCGGCCGCGGAGGCGTCGCCGACGGTGACGGTCCCCCAGGTGTCGGCGATGGCGATCGTGTCGCTCGCGGTGCCGCCGACGACCTTGTTGATGCCGGTGACCCCGCTGGTTCCCGTCGCCGTCCCGGCCGGCAGGTTCACCGCCAC
Source organism: Syntrophaceae bacterium (assembly GCA_013177825.1). Taxonomy (NCBI): domain Bacteria; kingdom Pseudomonadati; phylum Thermodesulfobacteriota; class Syntrophia; order Syntrophales; family Syntrophaceae; species Syntrophaceae bacterium. The sequence continues at coordinate 110,266 of JABLXX010000002.1, read as the reverse complement.
GCCGGCGGTCCAGGCCGAGTAGTCGAGGGTGTTGGTGAGTCCGTCGCCGCCGTCGATGGTCCCGGCGAAGGCCGCGCCGTCCTCGAAGACAAAGGTGTTGTCCACCTTCCCGCCAATGAGCTTTTCGACATCGGCAATGCGGCTCAAGGTATTCGTGCCGTCCGTGACGGAGACCGTCCCGTCGGCGTGGATGGTGAAGGTCAGGTCATAGGTTACGGCCGAGAAGTCCAGGGTATCCGTTCCGGCGGAATCCGTGATCGTGTCGGTTCCCCAGCCGTCCTTGAAGATGTAGGTGTCGTTCCCGCCGCCGCCCGCCAGGATGTCGTTCCCCGCCCGGCCGGCGATGTAGTTCGCGTTGGTGTCGCCGGTGATCGTGTCCGCTTCGGTGCTGCCTACCACGTTCTCGATGTTGCTGAATCCGTTGACGACATCCGTCGCCATCCCGGTCGCCAGGTTCACCGTCACGGAGGCGCCGTATTCGGAGTAGTCCAGGGTGTCGCTGCCACTGCCCGCGGCCTCGACGATCGTGTCGGCCTCCCCGTCGACGAAGAAGTAGTAGTAATCGTCGCCCGCGCCGCCGGTAAATACGTTTGCGTTCGCGTCGCCGATGAACATGTCGGAGCCCGAGCCGCCGGCGGCGTTCCGGATGTTGCTGACGGCTCCGCCGATCCCCGTCGCCGCACCGCCGAAGAGGTTCACGATCACGTCGGTGGTCCAGGCGGAGTAGTCGAGGGTGTTCGTCCCACCGGTGCCGCCGTCGACGGATCCCGCGAAGTTCGCGCCGGCCGCCAGGGTGAAGGTGTTGTTCCCGCTCCCGCCGACGATCCGCTCCGCAACGGCCACGTTGTTCAGGGCATTGGTACCGCTTGTCACGGAGAGGGCGCCGCTCGCCAGGACCATAACGGCCAGGTTCGCCGAGACGGCTGAGAAGTCGAGCACGTCCGTATCCGTCACCGCGCTGGAATCGACGATGGTGTCCGTCCCCCAGCCGTTTCCGAAGGCGTAGGTGTCGTTCCCCGTTCCGCCGACGAGGATGTCGTTGCCGGCGCCGCCTTTCAGGATGTTGGCGTTGGCGTCGCCGGTGAGGACGTCGTTCCCGGCCCCGCCGGTCAGGTTCTCGATGTTGACGAGGCTTCCGGAGACGCCCGTCGCCGCACCGCCCAGTGTGGCGGTCACGGCTGCCGCATAGGAGGAGTAGTCGACGGTGTCGCTCCCCTCGGCGGCGTTCTCGGTAATGGTGTTCATCGAGCCGGACGTCAGCACATAGGTGTCGTCATCCGTGCCGCCGGACAGGGTGTTCGTCCCGGAACCGCCCGACAGCGTGTCGTTTCCCGCCCCGCCGGACAGCGTGTCGTCGCCCGCGCCGCCAGCCAGGACGTTGGCGTTCGCGTCCCCGGTGATCGTGTCGTTCCCCGTACTGCCGATGACGTTTTCGATGTTGCCGACGCCCGCCGTGGCCGTCGCCGTCCCGGCCCCCAGGTCCACCGTCACCGCCGACCCGTAGGCGGAGTAGTCCAGGGTGTCGCTCCCCTCGGCGGCACTCTCGAGAATCGTGTCGGTCCCGCCCCCCGCCGCAAATACGTAGGTGTCGTCTCCGGCCCCGCCCGCCAGCACATCGTCATCGGCCCCGCCGCTCAGCGTGTCGTTGCCTGCACCGCCGGAGAGGACATTGGCCTTGTCATCGCCGGTGAGGACGTCGTTCCCCGTACCGCCGGTCACGTTCTCGATGCTGGTCACGATCCCGGAGACGCCCGTCGCGGCCCCGCCGAGCGTCACGGTTACACCGGTGGAATAGGCCGAGTAGTCGAGGGTATCGCTCCCTTCGTCGGCGTATTCGACGATCGTGTCGGTTCCGCCGGCCAGCATGTACGTGTCGTCTTCGGTTCCGCCGGTCAGCGTGTTCACGCCCGTGCCGCCGCCCAGCACGTCCGCGCCGCCGCCGCCGGTGATCGTGTCGTTTCCGGCACCGCCGTACAGGACGTTGGCGTTGGCGTCCCCGACGATGACGTCGTTTCCCGCCCCGCCGGTCACGTTCTCGATGGAAGCGACGCCCGCCGTATCCGTCGCCGTCCCGGCCGTCAGGTTTGCCGTCACGGCCGACGTGTAGAGCGAGTAGTCGAGGGTGTCGCTGCCTTCGCCGGTCACTTCGACGATCGTGTCGGTCCCGCCGCCGTCGGTGATCCGGTACGTGTCGTCCCCGGCTCGGCCCGTCAGCGTGTCGTTCCCGGCGCCGCCGGTGAATGCGTTGGCCTGGCCGTCGCCCTTCAGGGTGTCGGCGGCCGAACCTCCCCGGACGTTCCGGATGTTGCTGACACCCGACGTCCCCGTGGCCAGCCCGCCGGCTAGGTCGACCGTGACGGACGTGGTCCAGGCCGCGTAGTCGAGGGTGTTCGTCCCGCCGGTCCCGCCGTCGATGGTCCCCGTGAAGACCACGCCGTTTTCGAAGACAAAGGTGTTGTCCCCCGACCCTCCGATGATCCGTTCGATGTTGGCGACTCCGCTCAGGGAGTTCGTGCCGTCCGTCACGGAGACGGTACCGTTCGCATGAATGGTGAAGGTGAGGTCCGCCGTGACGGCGGAGAAATTCAGGGTGTCCGTTCCGGTCGCGCCGGTCTCGCTGACGACGTCGGTACCCCAGCCGTCGGAGAAGATGTAGTTATCGCCCGAATTGGTGCCCGTCAGGGTCTCATTGGCCGTCGTGCCGACGAAGTCCTGCATCAGGTGTCGGTACCCGCCGTCTCCGGATGCAAAGAGGGCCGCCGCCTCAATTGCGCCGGTCCGATATTCCAGGTCCCAGTCGCCGCCCGCTTCAGCCGCTCCCGTCTTGTCCGTCGAGGCGGCCACGTCCGCGCCGGTCAGCGAGGACAGGGTCCGGACGAACTCAATGCCGGTCCCTCCTGCCGCCACATCGCAGCCGTACAGCAGGACATCGGCGCCGTCCTTCAGGGAATCGCCCCAGGCCGCAACTTCCGCCGCCCTCTCCTGCAGCACTCCCTGAAGCACCGCCGTCGTCCCGAGACTGATCTCGCCGGATGCGCCATGGGACAGGATATACACGGCGTCGAGGTTCGTGTACTGCTTAAGGATGTCCGTTACCTGCCGGACGCCGTCCTTGTCGGAATCGAGATAGTAAATAAAAATGCCGGATTTGTCGGTCGTGTCCGAAGCGGAGGAAGCGGAATCGCCTTGCCCGCCGGAGAGGGGCGCCACTGACGTCCCGTCTTGGCCGTCGTCCACGACGGACGCCACGGACCATTCCTGCCCGGACTCCTTGAGAAGGGTCTCGATGAGGGACTGGGCGTCGGGAATGGACGGATCGACGATGATGATCTCGCAGCGGCTGTCCTGGGCGGTCGGGACCGCGGCCGGAGAGGAATTGTCCGTGGCGGAGGCATCCGTCGTCGCGGTCGGAACCTTGACGCCAGCCTCCGCTGCCTTGTCACTGCCGGTGGTTTCCACCACCGCTGCCGGATCCAGGTTATCCGCGGCCTGAACGGCTTCTGTTTCGGCGGGGGCGGCCTCCTCGACGACCACCGGAAGGGTGCCTGCAATCGCGTTGAGATCGTCAACGGGAATTACGATATCCGCGGAAAGGAGCAGGCGCGGCTCCAGGGCCTCGAACTGGTACGGCCGGGGCTTTTTCCCATGACCGTTCCCGGATTTTCCTGCCGCAGCCGTTCCTTTTTTCCTGTTTTTCAGTCGCCACATCGGTATTGCCTCTCAGGGAGTCCGCAAAGTTCCCGGCACGGACCTCCGGGATGAAGGGGAACGGACTCACAATATCAAAAAAAGCGTCCCGGGACGGGATGCACATCCGCTCCCGGCCCGGCAGGATCAACGATGCCCTCTGCGAAGGCGGCGTCGATGCTCTTTTTTAATCTCGACGGCCTCACCGCTCCTTGACGAACCAATCGTTGATGGAGGCGATATCCCCGTCGTTCAGGGTTCCCACCGCCTTCTTCAGGCGGAGACTGTTCATGATGTAATCGTAACGCGCCACCGCGTAATCCCGGCGCGCCCTGTAGAGATCCCGCTCCGCATCCAGTACGGCCAGAACCGTGTAGAGACCGGACCGGTATCCTTCCCTCTTGGCCTCCAGGACCATTTGCTGCGCCTCCACGGCCTCCCGGAGGGCCTTCACCCGATCGATGGCGCTGACGACGCCGAGGTAGGCCGCCCTCGTTTCCTTCCTGGCGGCCCTCGTCTGGCGCTCCTCTTCCTGGACGGCAGCCTGGTGGAGGCTCCTGGCCTCCCGGGTGCGGGAATTCACGATGCCGCCCTCGAAGATCGGTACGCTGAGGCGAACAAGAGCATAGGCCGTTTCGACCTCGCTCCCGCCCCCGAAAAGAGTGCCTTCCGTCTTGGTCCGGTCGTATTCCGCTTCCAGGTTCAGGAAGGGGTAATGCCCGGCCTGCTGCCTCCGAATTTCATGCTGCGCCTCTTCCACGGCCTGGCGCTGCATCTCCAGGGAGGGATTCTGCTTCACCGTGGCATCGATCCAGGTATCGATATTGTTCGGATCCGGATGCACCAGCGGCAGGTCCTCACGGATAGGGGCCAACTTCACGATGTCCTGGCCGACAATTTCCCGGAGCGACTGAAATGCATCGTCCTGGTTGCTCTGGGCTGCGATCTTTCTGGCCTTCACATCCGACAGGCGTGCCTTGGCATCGAGAAAATCCGTCCTCGACGTCAGGCCGGAGCTGAATCTGCCGGTGACCAGGTCGTGATAACGGCTTACCGCTGCCTCTTCGACACTGATGAATTCCAGGTTGTCGCGGGTTGCCAGGGCGCTGAGGTAGGACCTGGCCAGACGGACCATCAGATCCTGCTTGGCCGTTTCCAGTTTCAAATCCGCGCCCTTGACCGTTGCCCGGGCACGCTTCAGGCTGGCCCAGGAAGCCATGTTGAACAGGGGCTGAACAAGCGTAATGGAATACTCCGTCGTGGGAAAGGTCGATGATCCCTGGCCGTAGACGGTGTTGTCGCTGCTGATGATATTCTGCCTCGTCTGGGTATACACGCCCTCGGCCGTCAGCTTCGGCAGGAGCCCCGCCCTGGCCTGGCTCAGTTTTTCAGCCGAGGCGTCGCGCTCATAGCGTGCGCCGACGAAGCGGGGATCGTTCTTGAGTGCCAGCCCGTACACCCCGAGCAGGTCTTCGGCAAAAGCGGTCGTAGAGCAGACAATCAATGCCAGGATCACGAGGGCGCCGGCTCCTCCCGGGCCAAGCCGGACGGTCCCTCTCCTGCGAATGCACCGAAAAATCATGCCGTTTTTCATGAATTTACCCTTTCCCATGTTATGTTCAGACAAGATGCCCTTCCCGTGACAGCTGATCCGCTACCGATACAAAGACACCGTCCTTATGCTGCTGTACCGACGTTCATTTTTCGATGCGGCCTAAACCGTTCATTTCATATCGCTTCTGAGAAGTGTCTTTCGTCTGTCTCTTTTACGTATCATTATACAAAATCGCGACCCACAGATGACTCACAGATTGACAAAGAATCACTGCCGACCGGACATTCGTTTCTCGGAGTGGCCGGACCTGCTGATTGCGATTCGCTTGTTACCAAAATGCTCCTGACCGCTCTGAAAACCCTTCCCGGTCTTGTCCGCCTCCGTTCCCGCCGGGTCTCGAACGCTCCCAGCCTCCGCTTCTTCCGGCATCGAGCCGGATCACGCAGCCTGTACCCCGGTTGCCATCATAGGGAAAACCCTGAACGTCACCCTCTTCGAGAAGATCACAACCATCCGGAGACTTTCAAATCCCTGGCACAACCTCAACCCTTCTGCGACAGCAACTCATTGATTTTGTACGACAAACATCAGAACGGCATTGCGTCCATGCATACCAGAATCAATGCAATATATTGGAACAAATCGATTTTGAGGTGCTATGGCAGAAGCGATTCTCCCAGTGATGGAGTGATTGCTGTACACGGGGATCCACAACACCCGTTGGCAGGCACAGCGATAATCATAGCAAACAGCTTGAAGAAGAAGTCCCGTTCAGCTGCCGGGTGGATGGACTTTGCCCGGCGGAGTGACAAATGTCAAGTTTCTTAAGATATGTTTACTTAAGCAAATGCTCATGGAAACACGATTCATGTCATTAATGTCATTACGTAAAAAATAGACACATACAATTCCCCTTGTCCTTTTGTACCAATTCAATCATAAGCGTATGCCAGGTATTAACGGGGTATAAAAAAGGAATGAATTGTGAAAAAAGCATACGCTTTTCTTATCGCTCTGATCTTGCTCACCGCCGCGAAGCACCCATCCGGAAGAACAACGAAAACCTGATGATGATCCGGCAATACGTATAAGGTCAAAATGAAGTCATTGTCATTCTTCGCGCGATGAGCCCTTCGCGGGATTACCCGCTTTACGAGAAAATGAGAAAACGGTCGCCTCGGGCCGCCGCCTGGTGGATCGTGGGCGACCGCCTTTATCATACGGGGCTTTTGATGACGATGCTCTGCATCCCGGCGCTATTTTTCGCCTATGCACAGAGTGACTCTGCGGGCGACTGGATCACCTGGCTCGTCATCGCCCTGGTTGCTTCCGTCGGCATCTTCGGCCTCGGCATCTATTGCAAGGGAAAATCCTACCGGCTTGCGATGCAGGTTGGAATCGACATCGACAAGTTCTAGGGGACGTGCTGTTGAAAAAGGATCGTCTGCGGCGTGCTCCTCATCCTTCGCTGTTCAGCGTACCTGGAGTGCACCTTGCAGCCCGGGACGTCGGGGGCCTTGCATCCGGCCATTTTTTTTAACAGCCCTCTGACAAACTTCATCGGACAGATTGAAAAGGGGACGGATTTGAAATCCGTCCCCTTTCTTACTCCATCCCGCTTCTGTCCACGGAAGCCCCCGTGACAGCCCCCGCGCCCCGGACAAGCCGATCATCCGCGGGAGCGCGGCCGTTATACTCTCTCGAAGATCGTCGCCGGAGCCATTCCGCCGCCCGTGCAGAGCGAGACCAGGGCGTATCGGGCCTGGCGCCGCCGAAGCTCATGGATCGCCGTGACGGACAGCCGGCATCCCGAGTTCCCCACCGGATGCCCCAGGGCGAGCGCTCCGCCGTTCACGTTGAGCTTCTCCGGATCCGCCTTCAGCTCCTTCACCCAGGCCAGCGGAATCGGCGCGAAGGCCTCGTTGATCTCGAAAATGTCGATGTCGTCCATCTTCATCCCCGCCTTCTCCAGCACCTTCGGCGTCGCGTAGATGGGGCCCGTCAGCATGATCTGCGGCTCCGACCCGATCACGGCGTTGGCCACGATCCGGGCCAGGGGCGTCAGCTTCAGCTCCTTCATCCGCTTTTCGCTCATCAGGACCACGGCGGAGGCCCCGTCGGTGATCGTGCTCGAGATTCCCACGGTGATCCATTTCGTGTTCGGCAGGACCTTCAGGGAATTGAGGGTCTCGTGATTCGTCGAGGGGCGGATGGGCTCGTCGGTGTCCTGGACGACCGCATTCCCGTCCTTGTCCAGGCCCTTCATCGGCAGGATCTCCTTCTTGAAATACCCGCCGACGGTCGCCTTGTGCGCCTTCTGGTGGCTCGCGATGGCGAAGTCGTGGCACTCCTCCCGGGTGATCTCCCATTTGTCGGCGATCATCTGGGCCGCTACGATCTGGTCCGCCCGGCCGTACTTCTCCGTGTACCATTTCCCGAAGGGGTTCCCCATGGGCTTGCCCGTGTACAGCGTCCCGTTCAGGTCCGAAAACATCGTGTACTTCGTCATGAACTCGCACCCGCTGGCGATCACGATGTCCATGGTCCCTGAAGCGATCATGCCGTGGGCGATCTGGATCGCACTGAGGCTGCTTCCGCACTGCCGGTTCACCGAAATGCCGGGGACGCTGAAGGGGAACTTCTTCGAGGCCAGGATCCCCGAGCGGGCCAGCGTGAAGCCCTGCTCCCCCACCTGGTAGACCGTCCCGCTGACGACGTCGTCCACCAGGACCGGATCGAGATCGATCCGGCGGGCCACCTCGTCCAGCACCGCCCCGAGCATCTCCGGGGCCGTCCACTCCCGCAGATAACCGCCCTGGCGCCCCACCGGCGTCCTTACCGCACTGACAACAAAGACATCTTCCATCCCCATTTGCTCCTTTCTCGGTCTGGATTCACAGAACGGTTGTATTGCACGCGCCATCCGGAATCAACGCTCCAGCTTCTCCGACAGGGGCTCCCCCACGGCCCCCGTGTAGAAGACGATGAGCCGGACCGGCTCTTTCCCGATGTTGACCCCGTTGTGGGCGGTGTTTTGGACCTCCAGGATCGCCTGCCCCTTTTCAAAGGTGAGCGCGGTTCCGTCGCCCATGAGGACCTTCAGGGTTCCCTCCAGCACATAGGCATAGACGGGAACCCGGTGGAGATGCCATCCAGTCTGCGCTCCGGGAGCGATCTCGACGACGGCTGCCGTGACCTCGGGCCGGTCCGTCCGCATGTATTCCAGCGGTTGACCGTTGCCGGCGGTGGTCGATTTCAGGACGGTCCGCACCTTGACGCCATTGTCGTAGGACCAGCCTGTGGAGATGGGCCCGCCAAGGACCAGCAGGCACAGAACGATGATCAGACCGCAGGACTTCCCGCTCATGGCTTCCTTTCCTCCTCCTTGCTGCTGCCGGCCCGATTGCGGTTCCGGGACAAAAGAACGGAACCCTTCGCAAAAGAAAACAGATCGGACCCTTTCATTTCTGCCAGTCAGCGAAAGCCCCCGGGAAATCCTTTGTAAAGCCGTGATGCCCCGTAAAGACCGCCTCCACGCCCTTAAGCGCTGCGATCTTCCCGATGGAGCCGATCTCGGTCGCCGTATCCATGTTGAACAGCTCCACGAAGGGACCCGCCTTGCCGTCCTTCAGGCTGATCGTGTCCCCCGTGAAGAGCCAACGGCCGTTGACGAGATAGCAGCGCGAGCCCGGCGTGTGTCCGGGCGTACGGAACACCTGCACGATCAAGCCGCCGCTGTCGACCGTCTCGCCGCCGGCGAGGAGCCTGCGCCGGTCCGGCAGCGAGTTTCGCATGAAATACATGCGGTACTGGGGACCCTTGATGATCCGTTCTTCCTCGGACCCGACGAAGAGCGGGACGTCTCCGAGTACCTTCAGGGCCGCACTGTGATCGCTGTCGGAATGGGTCAGAAAGACGGCGCTGATCCTGTCCTTCGGAATGCCGAGTTGACGGAGGCCTTCCTCGACGGCGGCGGCTTTATCGCCCCCGTCAATCATGACATAGCCGTCCTTTCCCTTGATCAGGTAAAGGTTCACGTAGTCGTCCTGAATGGCGAACACGCCCGGAACGACCTCGCCGGTGGGCACCGGCGTCATCTTCCGGACCTCGATCAGGAACCGTCCAAGCACGTAGCCGGCAACCAGGATGACAATCGCGGCCAAGATGCCGACAACCATCAGGATTTTCTTTTTCATAGGATTCTCCCGGGCGGTTTTCCGCACCTGTCAAAGGGGAAACGGGAATATGGCTCGGAACCTGACATCGCACAGGCTGAACGGCGCCGGATCGGCGATCTCGCCCTGCGGGCGGGAGTATAAGGGGGAAGGCTTCGCATGTCAATCGGACGGATTGATGTCGAGTGGCGAGGGACCAGGGATAAGAAGCAGACGGGTATTTTTCAACAGTCCGGCAGCGGTTGCATCCGGAGCGGCTTCTCCAGGTGGTTGACCTTGAGGAGAGCCTCGTCACGGAAGATCTCCGCGGTCGGACCGTCGGCGGCGACGCGCCCGCCGTTGAGGACGATCGTGCGTTCGCAGACGTCCAGAACGAGATCGAGATCGTGGGTGGCAATGATCTTTGTGTGCCGGAAGTTCATGAGGAGCCCGATGAGCTGCCTCCGGGAAAGGGGATCGAGCCCGGAGCTCGGCTCGTCCATGACCAGGATGTCCGGCGACATGGACAGCACCGTGGCGATGGCGGCGGCGCGCTTCTCTCCCCCGGAGATCTTGTAGGGCGGCCGGTCGGCCAGGTGGTCCGCGCCGACCTGCCGGAGCGCGTCATGGACGCGGATTTCCACCTCCTCCCGCGGCAGTCCCAGGTTCAGGGGGCCGAAGGCCACGTCGTCAAACACGCGGGGCATGAACAGCTGGTCGTCGGGATCCTGGAAGACCATGCCCACCCGGCGGCGCACGTCGTCCACGTTTTTCCGGGTCAGGGGATAATCGCCGACCTGCACGGTTCCGCCCGCCGGGAAGAGGCATCCGTTGAGATGAAGCAGCAGCGTCGATTTACCCGCCCCGTTGGCGCCGATCAGCCCGACGGACTCGCCGTGGACGATCCGGAAGGAAACCCTCCGGAGCGCCGGTGTTCCGTCCGGATACGCAAATTCAACGTCCCTCAATTCGACGATATGATGGCTCATGCGCTGCTCCCGAGAACGAACGTCCCGATCCACAGGGGGATGTTGTAAAGACGCACGAACAGGAAAAACGAGATCCAGAGAAGCGCGAAGAGGACGTCGCCGATCCCGAGGGATCGCTCCCGCAGAAGGCGGATCCGGCCGGAAAATCCTCTGGAGATCATGGCGTTGTAGATCCGCTGCGCCCGGTCGAGGGAGCGGAGCAGGAGCTGTCCCGCCAGGGAGCCGAAAACCCGGATGGACAGGCCCTCCCGGCGGAAGGACCGGAGCGCGTGAGCCCGCAGCATGCGTCCCGCTTCGTCCGCCGCCACGTGGATATACCGGTTCAGGAACAGGAGCTGGGAGACGAAGATCTTCGGCACCCCCATTTTTTCCAGTCCGAAACACACGGCGTCGAATCCGCAGACCGCCACCAGGATGAGCGCGGCGCTCACCGTCAGCAGAAACTTGACCAGGATGGAAGCGAAGGAAATCCACCCTCCCGAAACGGCGAAAGGACCGAGCTCTGCAACGATGCGGCTGTCGAAAACGGGATTGAAGATCCCGATCATGACGGCGAAGGGGGAGACGATGAGAAGCCGCAGGCCGATCCGCCGGAAGGAAACGCGCCCCAGGGCCATAAGGGACACGGGATAGAGGGTGAGCGGAAGGAGCCCGAGGAGGTCATACTTGCCGAAGGAGGAGACAACGGCAATGAAGAGAAACGTCGTGACGATCATGGCGCGGGGATCCACCCGAAGGGCGGAGGCATCCGCCCTGCCGAGGCCTTCCAGACCCCTCATGGAACCGAGGGCCTGACCGGCGCCGCTCATGGGAGCGCTGCTCCCGCCGGCATGTTTTTCTTCCGATATCCCGCTGGCATAACGCGATCCCTCATCGTTCGGACGTCGGCCTGCTCCTTCCGGGCTGGCTCGCCCGCCTCAGGACGATCCCGATCATGCCCGCCAAGAGCAGGGTCAAGCCGCCGCCGACGATTCCCGCCACGGAGCGGCCCGCACGGACGCCGGGCCACGATTCTCCCTCGCGGGCCCCCGTCTTGCCTTCCACGGGCGCTGCCCGGAATCCGTAGTCGGGCAGGATCGCGATTTTTTCCTGGATGCGTGCAAGAACCGAATGGGCGGAGCTTCCGGAAGCGGACAGCTCCTCCTTCCCCGCCGTGCGAAGCATGGACCACTCGAGTCCGTCGGGGTTTGTAGAGGCAAACCAGGACAGGACGCCGCCGGTGAGCACGGCGACCACCGCGAGGCCGACCAGGATTTTCTTCATGGGAAAACCGGCGGCATGGCTCCCCGAGGCAGCCTGCAGCACTTCGGGCCGGGCGTTCCAGACGAACGTAATGACTGCGGCGGTCGCCAGACCCTCCACGACTCCGATGGCCAGGTGAATCGGCTGCATGAGGAGGACAAACGTGGTGAAGGGCAGCTCGCTGATGCCCGAGGCGACCGTCTCGAGGACGACGGCGAAGGCCCCCAGCTGCAGGGCGATGATGGAGGACACGGTGGCGCCGGCCAGAATTTTCCCCGGCGTGGGGTTTTTCCCGAGAATCTTTCGGCACAGCAGGGGATAGGCGACGAAACAGGGGAAAAAACCCAGATTGAAGATGTTGCATCCCAGAGCGAGAAGGCCGCCGTCGGCGAAAAAGAGGGCCTGGACGGCCAGGACGGAGGCCATGGTGAGAAAGGCGGCATGGGGACCCAGCAGCATCGCCAGGATCATTCCCCCACCGAGATGACCGCTGGAGCCCGTGGCCGGGATCGTGAAATTGATCATCTGCGCCGCGAAGATGAAAGCCCCGAGTACGCCCATGAGAGGAATCGTCCGTTCGTCCATGTTCGTTTTGATCTTCCGCGCCGAGTAAGCCGTCAGGCCGGCCGTCGCCGCCCACATGGCCCCGCCGACGGCGGGGTTTATCAACGCATCGGCCATGTGCATGATCCGGGTGCTCCTTTTGTATTCCGTCTTTTTCTGCAGCTTCGTGTAACATGAACATGGATTTCGTGGCAACACAAATACATCCCCTCCGGGCTGCGGGGTCTCCCCCGAGGCGTGATGCGAAATTGCATCGTCATAACCGGCACATTCATGATGTCATCCCGTTTGACGGAGGGACGGAAATGTGGTAGGCGGTCATTCTCCTGTCCCCCCATACGAGGTTGCACCATTAACCGTAACTGCCCTGCAGGGGCAAGCTTCCGCCGGGAAGGTGGATGGCATGCGGCTTACGTTCCGGAGGTGGGGGTATCGCCAAGACTTCAAATCCTGAAAAGGAGGATTATCATGATGAAGCGCTTTCTTCTCGGAGTATCCGCACTTTGTCTCGTTTTTGCCCTGGCCGGCCCGGCCCCGGCCGCCGAGACGATCAAGATCGGCGTGGCAGGCGCCCACAGCGGAGACCTGGCTTCCTACGGCCTCCCGACGGTGAAGGCCGTCGAGCTCGTGGTCAATGACATCAACGCCAGGGGAGGCGTTCTGGGCAGGAAGATCGAACTCCTCATCGAGGATGACGTCTGCAAGCCCGAAGTGGCAACCAACACGGCCACGAAACTGGTCTCGAGAAAGGCCGACGTGGTCATCGGCCATATCTGCAGCGGAGCGACCAAAACGGCCCTGGGAATCTACAAGGACGCCAAACTGATCGCCGTCTCGCCCTCGGCGACCAACCCGGAGCTGACCCAGAGCGGAAGATATCCCAACTTTTTCCGCACCATCGCCTCCGATGACGCCCAGGCCAAACTGGGCGTCGAGTTCGCTGTGAACAGACTGAAGGTGACCAAAATCGCCGTTCTCCATGACAAGGGGGATTACGGCAAGGGCTTCGCCGAGTTCGCCAGGAAATTCATCGAGGACGGGAAAAAGGCCCGTGTGGTCCTCTTCGAGGGGGTCACCCCCGGTGCCGTGGATTACTCGGCCGTGGTCAACAAGATCAGGCAGTCCGGAGCGGAAGCGGTGATTTACGGAGGATATCATCCCGAAGCCTCTTCCATCGTCGCCCAGATGAGGAAGAAGAACATGAAGACCCTGTTCATCTCCGACGACGGCGTGAAGGACGACACCTTCATCAAGGTGGCCGGCAAATACGCCGAGGGCGTCTATGCCTCCGGACCGAAGGACACGAAGAAGAACCCCCTGGCCATCGCCGCCATCGCCGCCCACAAGAAGGCCTACAACTCCGACCCGGGCGCCTTTTTCCTGGAGGGGTACGCCGCCGCCCTGGCGGTCGTGAATGCAATCCAAAAGGCGAAATCCACGGAATACAATGCACTCGTGAAGGCTCTCCGGACGAACTATGTGAACACGCCCGTGGGCAAGATCCGGTTTGACAACAGGGGCGACGCCATCGGCGTCGGCTTTGCCATGTACGAGGTGAAAAAAGGGACTTACGTAGAAGTCCGATAAACGATCCGAAGGGGTTCTCCGCCGTCCGCGGGGAACCATGAACAGGGGCCTTCCGGCCTTGCGCGCCGGAAGGCCCTTCTTTCCGTGAGGACCATGGATTATTTTGTCGAACTGTTTGTCGGCGGTCTGACCCGGGGCAGCATTTATGCATTGATCGCCCTGGGCTATACGATGGTGTACGGTATCATCGAACTGATCAACTTCGCCCATGGCGAGATCTATATGATCGGGGCCTTTACGGCCCTCATCGTGGCCACTGTCCTGGCCATGAGCGGCATGAGCGGCATATCCGTGCTGGTCCTGGCGTTTCTCGTGGCGGTCCTGTATTCGGCCTGCCACGGCTTCACGGTGGAGAAGATCGCCTACAAGCCCCTCCGCGGGGCTTCCCGGCTCTCGCCCCTCATCAGCGCCATCGGCATGTCCATCTTTCTCCAGAACTATGTCATGCTGGCCCAGACCTCCGATTTCCTTCCTTTTCCGAACCTGCTTCCGGAACTTCCGTTCATGGAGCCATATGCGCACATCATGGGCTCGACGGAGTTCATCATCGTCGCCACCACGGCGGTCGTCATGATCCTGCTGACGATCCTCATCAAGTTCACGAGGATCGGCAAGGCCATGCGGGCCACCGCCCAAGACCGGAACATGGCGATGCTCGTAGGGGTCAATGTGAACCGCATCATCTCGATGACCTTCATCATCGGCTCCTCCCTGGCCGCCGTCGGCGGCGTCCTCATCGCCTCCCACATCGGCCGGATCAACTTCTACATCGGCTTCATCGCCGGCATCAAGGCCTTCACCGCCGCCGTTCTCGGCGGGATCGGGAGTATCCCCGGCGCGGTCCTCGGTTCGCTTGTCCTGGGGTGGACCGAGAGTTTCGCCACGGGCTACGTCTCCAGCGACTACGAAGACGTCTTCGCCTTCGCGCTCCTGGTCCTGATCCTCATCTTCCGGCCCTCGGGTCTCCTGGGCCGGTCCACCACGCAGAAGGTATAGGGGGGATTCATGAAACGGCTCGCCGAACTCCGTGAATCCATCGTCATCGCCTTCTGGTTCATGTTTCTCACCTTCCCCATCCTGGTCATCCAGGTGAACACCATCGAAAAAACCATCATCTGGCGCTGGCAAAACATGTTCTACGTGGGAATCGGGAGCTTCGTCCTGTCTTTCGTGTGGCGGTACTTCATCGGGAAGGCCGCGTCGGGCAAGCGGAATACCGGGGAGGGAACAGCGGAGAAAAAGAGCTTCCTGCTCAGGATCGCCCGGGACGCCCGATTCTCCCGGGGTGCACTGCTTTTCACGGCCGTTGTAGCCATCGCATTCCCCTTCCTCTCATCCACCTACCAGGTGAACATCATGACAACGGCCCTGATGTACGTCGTCCTCGGCCTGGGCCTCAACATCGTCGTGGGCCAGGCGGGGCTCCTCCACCTCGGTTACGCGGCCTTTTACGCTGTGGGCGCCTATACCTACGCCCTGCTCTACCAGCACTTCGGAATCGGCTTCTGGACGGCCCTGCCCCTGGGCGCGCTGATGGCGATGATCTTCGGCCTGCTGCTGGGCTTCCCGGTGCTGCGCCTCCGAGGCGACTATCTGGCCATTGTGACCCTGGGATTCGGCGAGATCACCCGGCTCGTCCTGGAGAACTGGAGCGAGTTTTCCTCCGGTCCCAGCGGAATTTCGGAAATCCCCCGTCCGGGGTTTTTCGGCTTGGAGCTGAATCTGGAAGAAGCCACGATCTACCTGTATTTCCTCATGATCGCCTTTGTACTGTTCACCATTTTCGTCACAAACCGTCTCCAGAACTCCCGGATCGGCAGGGCCTGGCTCGCCCTCCGGGAGGACGAAGTGGCCTGCGAGGCCATGGGAGTGAACAAGACCATGGCGAAGATGACGGCCTTCGCCCTCGGCTCCACCTGGGCGGGCATGATGGGGGTCGTCTTTGCCGCCAAGACGACCTTCGTGAATCCCGCAAGTTTCACGTTCCTGGAATCGGCCATGATCCTCTCGATCGTGGTCCTGGGAGGCATGGGCTCCACCCTGGGGGTGATTCTGGCCTCCTTCCTCCTGATCCTGATGCCGGAATACCTGCGGGCCTTCAGCGACTACCGGATGCTGCTGTTCGGAACGATCATGGTCGTCATGATGATCTTCCGTCCCCAGGGGATCATCACAAATATCCGCCGGACCTACGAATACCATTTCGACCGGAAGCAGAACGGCGCATCCGGCACGCCGGCTTGAGAAGGCCATGGAAACGATCCTGGAAACGAAAAACCTGACCATGAACTTCGGGGGCATCAAGGCCCTCGACCGGGTGGACCTGGAGGTCCGGCAGGGGGAAATCTGCGCCCTCATCGGTCCCAACGGCGCCGGCAAGACGACCTTTTTCAACTGCATAACAGGCATCTACCCGCCCAGTGAAGGAGACGTCTTCATCTCCCCGTCGGCGGGAAAGCGGAAGCGGATCAACGGTATGCCGGTCCACAAGGTGACGGCCCGCGGGCTTGCCCGGACGTTCCAGAACATCCGACTGTTCCCCGACATGACCGTCCTGGAAAACGTCATGGTGGGGCGCCACTGCCGGACGAAGGCGGGCGTCCTGGGTGCCGTTTTCCGGAACCGGGGCACCCGGAACGAGGAAAAGGCCGTCGTAACCCGGAGCTACGCCATCCTCGAACGGATGGGCCTGGCCGACTCGGCGAACGCCCTGGCCCGCAACCTCCCTTATGGAGACCAGCGGCGCCTGGAGATCGCCCGTGCCCTGGCGACGGAGCCCTTCCTTCTGCTCCTGGACGAACCGGCGGCGGGCATGAATCCCCGGGAGACGGCAGACCTGGAGGAGCTGATCCTGAAGATCAAAAACGAGGAAAGGATCGCCATTCTCATGATCGAGCACGACATGAGAATGGTCATGAGCATCTCCAACCGGATCTTTGTCCTGGACTACGGAAAGAAAATCGCCGAGGGAACCGCGGCGGAGATCTGGGAAAATCCGGTTGTGATCAAGGCATACCTCGGGGAAGAGTTCGATGCTTGACGGGATCGGCAATTGGTTTTATAGCATTTTCCTGCTATACGGATCGGCGGGTTGAATTCATGCTGGAATTGAGAAACGTCCAGACGTATTATGGCAACATTCAGGCCCTGAAGGACGTGAACATGATCCTCCGGGAAGGGGAGATCATCACCCTCATCGGGGCCAACGGGGCGGGAAAAACGACGACCCTGATGTCCATCTCGGGAATCGTGCCCCCGCGTTCCGGGGAGATTCTGTTCATGAACCGGCCGCTCACACAGCTGAGTCCCGACGCCATTGTCGCCCTGGGGCTCTCCCAGGTCCCCGAGGGGCGGAGGATCTTTCCGCACCTGACGGTCACGGAGAACCTGGACATGGGCGCCTTTCTGCGGAAAGACCGGGACGGCATCCGGAAGGACCTGGAGTACGTCTTCGACCTGTTCCCGATTCTCGCCCAGCGCCGCCACCAGCCCGGCGGGACCTTGAGCGGCGGGGAACAGCAGATGCTGGCCATCTCCCGGGCGCTCATGGCGAGGCCGCGCCTGCTCCTGATGGACGAACCTTCCCTGGGACTGGCGCCGATGTACGTGAAACTGATTTTCGAGATCATCCGGAAAATCAACCACGAGAACGGAACACCCATCTTCCTGGTGGAGCAGAATGCCCATATGGCCCTTCGGGTGGCCCACCGGGGTTATGTTATGGAAAACGGCCGGATTACGCTGGAAGGAACGGCGGACAACCTGCTCCACAACGAAGAGGTCAAACGGGCCTACATAGGAGCCTAAACCATGAATAAAAGAAGTTCAGCGGTACTGGAAAAGCAGTTTAAGGAATTGATCGCCATGGCCATGCGGGAGGGCTATTCGGATATTCACATCTGCGGCGGTTCCCCCCTGGTCTTCCGGAAGAATGGACGCATCCAGTTCGACCACCGTCTCAGCTGGACCCACGAGGACATGGACAACCTCATTGCCTGGCTGGTCAAGGGGGAACTTCTCCACCGGCTCAGAACACGCCTGTCCGTCGACTTTGCCCGGACCGTCAGCAATTCGCGTCTGCGGATGAACGCCTTCGTGACCCTCCGGGGCTTCAGCCTCGCCGTCCGCCTGCTGCCGGGAACGGTACCGCGGCTGAACAACCTGAACATCCATCCCACCATCCAGCAGTACTGCCACAACGAGGCGGGACTGATCCTTGTCTGCGGTCCCACCGGCAGCGGAAAATCCACAACGATCGCGGCCATGGTGGAAGAGGTCAACGAGACCCGCCCCGTCCACATCATCACCCTGGAGGATCCCATCGAGTACCGCTTCACCTCCAAGCGCTCCTTCGTGGAACAGCGGGAACTGGGGACCCACATGATTTCCTTCGAGCAGGGACTCCTGGACGTCCTGCGGGAGGACCCGGACGTCATCGTCGTCGGCGAGCTCCGGGAACGCCAGGTCATGCGCCTGACCCTCGACGCGGCCGAGTCGGGACACCTGGTCATCGCCTCGCTGCACTCCGCCACCCCCGAGGAGGCCATCTACCGCATCTGCAACGCCTTCCCCATCGAGGCCCAGACGGAGGTCCGCAACCAGCTCTCGACGAGCCTGCTCCTGATCGTCGTTCAGCACCTGCAGTTCCTGGAAAGCACCGGCTTCCAGGTCCCGCTGCTGACGATCATGCGGAGCAACCAGGCAATCCGTTCACTCATCCGGGACAACAAGGTCTCCCAGATCGAGAGCGCCATGCAGACCGCCAAGGGTGAAGGGATGTTCACCAGTGAAGCCTACCTGACGGATTATCTGAACTACCGGAACCAGTTTGTACCCCCCTCGTCGGTCTTCCGTCCCTCCGCACTGCCGCCGGAATCTCCCGACTACACGCCGCCGATCCTCCGTTCGGGAACAGCCCGACGGCAAACGCCCGCAGCGCCTGTACCCGGCGAAAATGAGCAGGAGACGCTCTTTCCCATCACGCCACTCAAGGAGACCGGTCAAGCGGCGGACGCAGAGGCGGGAGACTACCATCTCACCATCGAAGAGAATTCCTCCCTCGAGGACCTGATCGCCCAGATGCAAAAAACCAAGTAAGGCGGTCATCCATTTGATTTTCATACGGAACCTCCGCCTCTCCTTCGGAGCCAAGGTCCTCTTCGGCGGCATCGACTGGACCATCACCGAACGGAGCCGGATCGGGCTCGTAGGGGACAACGGAACCGGCAAAACCACGCTGCTTCGGGCCATCCTGGGCCAGGTCGAGCCGGACGAGGGTTCCATCGACGTGGCCGGCCGCCGGGACCGGGCCGTCGGATACCTTCCCCAGGACCTGGTGGAACTCGAAGCGGTTCCTCTGACGGACTACATCAAGGACCGCACGGGCATGGGGGACCTGGAACGTTCCATCCGTCTCTGCGAAGAGGAAATCTCCAGCCATTCTTCCCCCCCGACGGCCGTCCTGGAACGATACGAAAACCTGCTTACGGTGTTCCGCAACCGGGGCGGCTACGGCTTCGAGTCCCGGGCGCGGCAGGTTCTTCGCGGCCTCGGCTTCCGGGAGAACGATTTCGGCAAGGCCTGCTCCGATTTTTCCGGCGGCTGGAAGATGCGGATCCTCCTGTCGGTCATCCTTCTCTCCGATCCGGCCGTCATGCTTCTGGATGAGCCGACGAACCACCTGGACACGGAGAGCATGGAGTGGCTCGAGGGGTATCTCGGGAATTACCCGGGGACACTGATTACCGTCTCTCACGACCGGATTTTCCTGGACCGCATGGTCGACCAGATCGCAGAACTGGCAGGCGGCAGGATATCCGTCTTCAAGGGCGGCTACACGGCATTCCTGGCTGAACGGGAGCGCCGGAGGGAAGCCCTGGAGCAGGAGCGGCTGCGCCGGGAGGGCGAGATCCGGCGGACCTGGGAGTTCGTCGAGCGCTTCCGCTACAAGGCCACCAAGGCCAGGCAGGTCCAGAGCCGCATCAAGCGGCTGGAGCGCCTGGAGGTCTTCGAGGACCCTGGAGATGCGCGGACGGTCACGATCCGTTTCCCCGAAGCGCCCCGGAGCGGACGCGAGGTCCTGACCGTCCGCGATCTCTCGAAATCCTACGGCCCGCTGGAGGTTTTCCGCGGCCTCCGCTTCACCGTCGCGCGAGGCGACCGGATGGCCCTGGTCGGCGTCAACGGTTCCGGGAAATCCACCTTGACGAGAATCCTGAGCGGAGACGAGGAGCCTTCGTCGGGCGCCGTCGACCGCGGCCTGAACGTGCAGATCGGCTTCTTTTCCCAGGAGAGCGCGGAAAACCTGGACTACGGGCGGACCGCCTGGGAAGAGGTCCGCGACGCCGGGACCCGCGGCACCGACCAGGAACGAAGGAACCTCCTGGGGGCGTTTCTCTTTTCCGGAGACGACATCCACAAGCCCGTCCGGGTTCTCTCGGGCGGCGAAAAATCCCGCCTGGCCCTCCTGAAGCTGATCCTCCAGGACACGAACCTCCTCATTCTCGACGAGCCGACGAACCACCTGGATGTCAAGACAAAGGATTTGTTCCAGGACGCCCTCCTTCAATACTCGGGCTCTGTCATCATCGTCTCCCACGACCGCTTCTTCCTTGACCGCATGGTGAACCGGGTCCTCGAAATCCGGGACGGATGCCTCCACGAATATGCTGGAAACTACTCGTATTTCATCGAGAAGCGGGCGATCGAGCAAGCCGGGGAAAAGGATGGGGCGGGACCGACGGCGGAGGGAATCCGGGAGCTGCCGCAGAAGGAAGCACGCCGTCTCGCAGCGGAGGAGCGGAACCGCCTGTATCGCACCCGGAGCGCCCTGAAGAAGGAGTTCACGCAGACGGAGGAGCGAATCGGCACCCTGGAGGCGGACAGAACGTCCCGCGAGGAGATGCTGTGCGACCCCGCGGTCCTCCGGAACGGGGACCGGGCGAAGATTCTCCATGGCGAATTGCGGCGCCTCCAGGTCGACCTGGAGGCGCTTTACGAACGCTGGAGCGACCTCGGCCAGCGGATCGAGGCGCTGGAAACGGCTTCTCCGGCATCCGGGCCGGAGGAAGAAGGGCCGCGAAACCCGTGAAGACAGGGCCGCGTTGTGGTATAGGAACGGGCATCCGCACCCGCGGTCAGGAGGATGCATCCATGGCACGGCAGAATGAACACCCCGTCATGCACTGCGGATTGCTGAAGGCCGCCCGTCTCTGGGTCTGCGCCGTCCTGCTTGTCTTTTTCTGCTCCTCACCGGGAGCGCTTGCTGCGGCGGTCGCCCCGGCAGCGGACGGCGCCTTCAGCATCCACATTTCGTCGTTCCGGCAGGAAATCCATGCGATCAAGCACATCCGGCAGCTGGCCGCAAAAGGATGGCCGGCGTATTCCCGGAAAGTCGTCCTGCCCCGGAAGGGAACCTGGTGGAGGGTGTACGTGGGACCGTACGCCGACGAAGCGGCGGCCGGGAAGCAGGCGATTCGCCTGAAAGAGCAGGGAGTTTCCAAATATACGGCGGTTGAGCGGACCGGAGTGTCGACGGCGAAATCCCGGACGCCACCGGTGGCGGCGAAACCTCCGGCTCCCCCGCCTGCGGAGCGGGCGACCCCCGCCCCGAAGCCGGAAACCTCCGCAAAAGGCAAAATTTTCTTTCCCGATGTAACGAGCACGGAACCGGTGGGGCCGCCCAAAGCGGCCGAAGCGGTCCGGCAGCCCCCCGCCGCCGAACCCGTCAAGTCGGCCAAACCGGCCGAACCTTCACCGGCGGTCCCCTGCCGCAACGATGTCTGCAAGCCGAAGCCCGGACCGGCGGCGCTTCCCACGTGGACGGAACCGCCCGCGAACGCCTCGAAGGCGGCCCAGCCGGCGGCCCTCTCCGTCAGGAGAGCACCGGCGTCAGGCGAGGCAAAGAACGGACCGGTAAAAAAAACGGGCGGGATTACCTGGGGAGAGCTTCAGGAAGAACCTGATCCGGAAGAAGCCATCCGGACCGCGCCGCCTCCCGTTCGTCCGGACCCCCCGGCGCCGGCGGTCGAGCCGCCGCGCGTAAGCCCCGACACGGAATCCGCGCCGCGGCGGGAGCCGCTGACGACGGCCCCCGCGCTTCCCGGCGACCGGGTGGAGGCCCGGAAATACTTCGAGAAGGCCAACGAATATTTGGCAAAGGGAATGCTGGAGATTGCCGTGGCGAACTACAGCCGTTCCATCGAACTGGATCCTACATTCGCAGAGGCTTACAACGGACGCGGCCTGACGTATGAAGCGATCCAGCGCGCCGAACTGGCCATCTCCGACTACGACGCCGCCCTGCGGCTGAAACCCGACTACAGCGATGCCATTTACAACCGGGCCCTCGCTTGCCGGAAATCGGGCCGCTTCGATCAGGCTAGGCGGGACCTGGAGAGCGCCTGCGTTCTGAAGAACCGGCGCGCTTGTGAACTGTTGTCGGAGATGAAGGGAGCCCGGAAGTAACGGAACCGGCCATTCGAACTGCCGGGCCATCCTTCCTGGTCATCCCCCGTCGAGACCGCCCTTCTCCCTCATTCGGAACCAGCCGGCCGGATCGGCCAGGTATTCCTGCGTATCCTTCAGCGAGACGAAGTGTTCGTGCTCGATGTCGGCCAGGAGGTTGAAGAAGGCTTTCTCGCGGGGATCCGTCACCTGGTCCCGGAGCCGGGCGTAATAAAGCGCTCCGTTGGCCTCGAACTCGATCGCCGTCTCGAGGGCCTCCATGTCGCCTTTGTCGCCGGCAGGCCCCCGGCCGGCCTCCCGGACCATCTTCGCCAGGACGTCCTTCACCGCCGTGTCCTTCACGTTCAGGGGCACGGTCTCGGGCCACTTTTCTTCCTTCAGCCATTTCCCGTGCAGCTCCCTGAGCCGCGCATAGTGCTCCATTTCTTCTGCGGCGATCTGCTCGAACATCGCCCTTCCCACGGGATTCGTGCTTTTCCGGGCGTGTTCCAGGTAGAACCGGTGCTCCTGCATCTCGTTGTTCAGGGCCACTTCCAGTGCATTCAGACGCTCTTTCATCTCTGCCTCCTCTCCGCCGGCCGGTCCGGATAAAACGCGGGGCTAGTCCCCGCGGTCCTTTTCATACCGATCGTAGGTGTCGATGTCTGGCGTGTACAGGAGCACCGTTTTGTCATCCAGCATCCGGGCCCCCGTCCGGGCCGGAAGGATGGAATACCAGATCCCGATCCGCTCCCCCCGGTCGTTGAGGATCGAAAAGCCGTAAGGCATCTGGCCGACCTCCCGGGCCCTGTCCTGGACCCCGGTCACCAGTTCGCGGCACGTTTTGGGATTCATTTCCAGCCGCCGCCACAGCGTGTCGTCCACGAGCTTCAGGTCCTTCCGGATCCCGATGATCGCATTCGGATA
This sequence comes from Syntrophaceae bacterium, assembly GCA_013177825.1. Lineage (NCBI taxonomy): Bacteria > Pseudomonadati > Thermodesulfobacteriota > Syntrophia > Syntrophales > Syntrophaceae > Syntrophaceae bacterium. The sequence continues at coordinate 87,116 of JABLXX010000002.1, read as the reverse complement.
CGTGTGGGAGCCGCTTGCATACCAGGCATAATCGGCACGGCAGGAGTCCGCTTCGAACATGCGGGCCGCCTCCACGTCCGCCTTGATCTGGCCGGCCTTCCCGGCAAAGGCGGCACAGCCGCACAGAAGCGCCAGGACCATTGCAACCGCTGCCAGGCTTCCGATTCGTTTCATGTCGTTTCTCCTTTCATGCTCCATGGCCCATCCCGGTGCCGTCCACCGATCTTCTTCCGACCCGGTCCGCCGGAATCCGTCAATCCTGCGGGATCCCCTCCGGCCGCCTGGGAATGATGAGCCACATGGCGATATAGGCCAGGATCCCGAATCCGAAGGAAAACAGGGTCAGCAGAACAAAAAGGATCCGGATGAAGGTGGGATCCCGATCGAAATATTCCCCGACCCCTCCGCAGACACCGCCGATTTTCCGGTTCGTTTCCGACAGGTACAGCTGCTTCATGAACGAGTCTCTCCCTGTACAAAATAGTTGTTCAAAGGTACCCGAAAGGGCGGACGTTTTCAACCGTCTTTCGGAATCCCGGCTTTCGGGATCCTCACAGGTAGGTGCGGGAGAACGTCAGCTCCGCGTCCGGGGTACCGATCAGGATCAGCTCGGAGTTTTCCTCCACGAGCAGGAACGGATCCGGATTGATGGTCACATCGCCGCCTTCTTTCCGGATGCCGACAACGGTGCACCCCGTAAGCGGGCGCACCCGGGACTGGGCGAGGGTTTTCCCCACGAGGGAGGGGGGCGTGGGAAGCCGGAAAATATTGAGTCCCTCCGCGAGGAGGAACATGTCTTCCCTTCCCATGTAATGGAAGATGGCATCGGCCCCCAGGGAGGCATAGGACATGACGAAATCCGCTCCCGCGCGGTGCAGGGTCGAGATGTTCCTGTCGGCGTTGGCCCGGCAGATGATCTGCATGTCCGGACGCAGGCTCCGGAGATACTTCGTCAGGTAGATGTTCGTCGCGTCGTCATGGGTGGTGATCAGGGCGGCGGGAGCCTTTTCGATCCAGGCCTTTTTGAGGGTTCCGATGTCCGCGGCGTCTCCGGTGATGTAAAGGGCGTCTTCCTCGGTCCGCCGGGGGTTCTTTTCAATGATGAGAAAGTCCACGCCCCGCTCCTTGAACTGCTCGCCGATGGCTTTCCCGACACGCCCGCCGCCGATGATGATCACCGCATCGCCGGCATGGCGACTCAGTTGATAGAAAGAATACACCTCGTCATAATGGGCGATCTGCTCCTCCGTGCCGGCAAACAGCAGGGAGGTGGAGCGCTGGATCACCGTATCCGGTCCGGGCACCTCGATCCGGCCCCGCTCCCAGATGGCGACGACGGCCACTCCGATCTTCTCCCGAAGCCGGCTCTCGGCCAGGGTCTTTCCCACCAGGGGAGTGCTGACGGCGGGGGCCTGGGCGATCAGGAGGTTGTCGAAACGCCCCAGGATGTTGGACCGGAAGTCGCCGCCCAGGGTCCACCCCGCCAGGGAGCGTCCCAGAATCTCCGTCAGTTCGAGGACCCGCGAACACCCCGCGAGGTAAAGGATGTCCACGGAATGGGGGGAATCGGCGGTGGCGATGATGGGGACCGTCTCGTTCAGTTCCCGGACGGTGAAGGCAATGTTGGTATTCACCTCGTCGCGGTTGGTGGCGACAACGAGGGCGGCCCGGTCGGCCCGCATCTTCCGGTATGTCTCCGGGTCGTCGATGTGGCCGATGGCGACCCGCACGCCTGCGTCGTACAGGTCCTTGGACTTTTCGTACTCATCGACGACGACGACATATTCCCGCTTGTAGGTCTTCAGTTTCTCGATCAGCGCCGCGGTGACCGCATCGTGGGACGTGATGATGACGTGGTTCCTCGTTCCCGGCGGCAGCTCGCGGGGATAGCGCTTGCGGGTCTCCGCCTCGATCCAGGGTGCGAAGAAGAACTTGATGAACGTGAAGGGGAGCAGGACCAGGAGGAAGATGACCCCGGAGAAAAGGACCAGGATGGAGAAGAGGCGCCCCAGGTCCGAATGGAAGGTGATGTCGCCGAACCCGAGGGTGCTCATGACGACCAGGGTCCAGTAGAACCCGGTGATCCAGGAATGATCCTGTCCCTCCGCCGCCATGATCAGATGGAAGATCACGCTGTAGACGGTGACCATGGTGAACAGGACGAGGCAGTAGCGCAGGAGCATCCGGGTGTTTTGCCGGGTGCTCTCGCTGTCGAGAAAGGAGCTGAGGACGGAAGGAAGAAATTTCATGGGTGTTCCCTGCTGTGCCCCCGTTGACGGCCGTCTTCCCTCACGTCGCTGGAAGGGCGGCCGGCCCCCGGGCCGTCCGGGCGACAATGGCCATGAGAGCCGCCGAGGCCAGCCTCGTCCGCACGGAGTCGGCCCGGCTGGTGAGGATGATCGGGACCCGGGTTCCCAGCACGATCCCGGCGCCTTCCGCCCCCGCCAGGTAGGTGAGCTGCTTCAGGAGCATGTTGGCCGACTCGATGTCCGGTGCCAGGAGGATGTCCGCCTCGCCGCTGACGGGGGATTCGATTCCCTTGGTCTTCGCGGCCCGGGCGCTGATGGCATTGTCGTAAGCCAGCGGTCCGTCGAGGATGCCGCCCCGGATCTGGCCCCGGTCGGCCATCTTGCACAGGGCCGCCGCGTCGAGCGTGGAGGGGATCCGGGAGGTGACCGTCTCCACGGCGGAGAGGATGCCCACCCGCGGCGTCGCGATCCCCAGCACCACCGCCAGATCGATGGCGTTCTGGATGATGTCCCGCTTGTCCTCGAGTCCGGGAAAGAGGTTGACCGCCGCGTCGGTCATCATGAGCATCTTGGGGTAGGCGGGAACATCCAGGATAAAGGCGTGGCTGATCCGCCGTCCGGTCCGGAGTCCCGAGGCGGACGGCACGACGGCCCCCATCAGCTCGTCGGTGTGGAGGCTCCCCTTCATGATCGACTCCACCTCGCCCCGGCGGGCCATCTCGACGGCCTTCGCCGCCGCCGCGTGGCTGTGGGGCACCGCGACGATCCGCTGGCCCCCCAGGTCGATCCCCGTCTCCACGGCGGTGTGGCGAATTTTCTCCTCGGGGCCGACCAGAACCGGGATGATGATCCCCCGCTCGGCCGCCAGGAGGGCCCCCGCAAGGGAGTCGCGGTCGCAGGGGTGCGCAACGGCGCAGGTGACGGGTCCGCAGGCACTGCAGGCCCGGAAAAGGTTCACGAAGACGTCCCGCCTCCGCAGTTCCAGGTGGGCCGGCGCGACTTCGTTGTAGGCAAGCCTTTTCTCCGGCGCCTCCACGACCGTTGTGCCGGCAACCAGCTCCCGGCCCTCCTGGTTGACGACCCGGCAATCCAGGATGACGCGGCGGCCCGTGTCGTGCTTCGCCGTCACGGTGACCCGGGCCGTGAGCGAATCCCCCACCCGGACATCGCCGGCATATCTCATGTCCCGGCTCAGGATCTTCGTCCCGGGGCCGGGAAGGCGCGTTCCGATCAGATCGGACAGCAGGGCCTCGGAGCCGGCGGCCTCCGTCGTCTCGATCCGCTTTGGGTCTCCGCCGCCCGTCTCCGGGGCCAGATGAAAGGAATCCACATCCCCGGAGACGAGAGCCATCAGATCGACCTGCGTCCGGTTCAGGACGACCGTCCACTCCTCGGCTGCGCCGACCCGGATTTCCTCGAATGGCACGTTCGTGACGCTGCGATGGGACTCCATAGCTACCCCCTGTTCCGGATGGATGCTCCGCCCTCACGCCCGCCCCTCATCGGGAACGGAGACGTCCCGGACGGCTCCCGCCTGATCAGTTCTCGTAGAATACCTTGATCGTCTTCTTTTCCAGGCGCGACGCCAGCCAGCCGGCGATTTTTTCCGGTCCGCTTTTCTGAGTGAAGCCCTACTGATTTTGAATACGATCACGTCCTGCTTTTCCGGCGCTTCGGCACCGTGGCGATGGCGAACTCGGGAATGACGTTTCCCTTGGACTTGCTGCTGATGGCCACGATAATGGCGAAGGCCAGGATCCAGAGGTTGGTCCCTTGAAGATGACGTCTCTTTCGATGGTTGCGTGGATGACCTCGCAATCCTCGATGTCGCTGTCCAGTTTCAGGGAATGCATGATTTTCCGAACCATATTTCGACTCCTCACTCCCTAGGCATTTCCTTGATGTGGATGTCCCGCTGGGGAAACGGAATTTCGACACCCGCCTCCCGGAACCGCCGGGAGATCTCATAGTACAGATGGCTCTTCAGGACTCCGGGACGGTTGACATATTCGCTCGTCCAGACCCGCAGATTGAACATCAGCGCGCTGTCCCCGTACTCGGTGAACAGCACGTCCGGTCGGGGCTCTTTCAGGATGCCGGGATGATCGAGGGCGATTTCCAGCAGGAGTTCCCGGATCTTCAGGGGATCCTCCCGGTAGGATACCCCGACGGGGAAGTTGAAGCGGACGCTGCGGTCCGTGTGACTCCAGTTGATGACCGTCGAGGATATGAACTCCGAGTTCGGGACGATGATGGAGATGTTGTCGTTTGTGACGATGGTGGTGGCCCTCATGGAGATGTCCACAACGTCCCCGGCGATGCCGGACACCTCGATCCGGTCGCCCACCTTGATGGGCCGCTCGAACAGGATGATGAGCCCGCTGACGAAGTTGTTCGTGATGTTCTGCAGGCCGAAGCCGATGCCGACGCCGAGGGCCCCGAACAGGATGGTGATGCTGCTCAGGTCGATCCCCGCAGTCTGCAGGATGATGACGAAGCCGATCGTCAGGAGGGCATACTTCACGATGGACCCGATGGCGATCCGGACGCCCAGGTCGATCCGGCTGTTCGCCAGGATCCGGTACGCGACGATCCGGTTGATCCTCGACGCCGCGAAGACGAGGAGGACGGAAAAGAAGACCAGGTAGACGAGCATCCAGAGGGTGAACGTGGATCCGCCCAGGGAGAACAGGGGAATGCTCAGATGATCGACGATACGGTCCGCGATGTCGGAGATCGTGTTCATGGTCCCTCCTGAAAGGGGAAGAAAACGGGGATGAAGATCGTCGCCAGGATCCAGAAGATCAGGTTCAGCGGCGTCCCCACCTTCAGGAAATCGGCGAACCGGTACTGGCCCACGCCGTAGATCATCGTGTTCGTCTGGTAGCCCACGGGGGTCATGAAACTGGCGGAGGCGGCAAAGGTGACGGCCATCAGGAAAGGCTTCGGGCTGACCCCCATGGTGCCCGCCGCGGTGATGGCTATGGGTGCCAGAAGTACGGCGGTTGCGTTGTTGGACATGGCACTCGTAAGCAGCATGGACAGAAGATAGAGTGCGGAAACGATCGCCACGGGACCCAGGCCGGCGAGGAGATCGATCATCCGATTGGACAGGAACATGGCCGCCCCCGTCTTCTCCAGGGCGACCCCCAGGGAGATGATCCCTCCGAGAAGGAAGATCACCTTCCACTCGATGGCCTCGTAGGCCTCCTCCAGGGAAAGGCATCTGGCCCCGACGAGGAGGATGGCTCCGATGATCGCCCCGATCATGATGGGCAGAATTTCCAGGCTCGCCGTGATGACTACCGCGGCGATGATCGCCAGGGCGGGCAGGATCTTTTCCTTCCGGTACTGGGGCGTCTCGATCTCCGAGACGACGACGAAGTTCCGGTCGTTCCGGATCGCCCCGACATTTTCCCTCCGCGCCTCCACCAGGATCGCGTCACCGGCCCGGAGGCGGGTCTCGGAAAAGCCGGTGTTCATGAGTTGGCCGCGATGCCGCAGGGCCAGGGCCGTGGCCCGGAAAACGTTGCGGAACCGGGCCGACTTGACCGTTTTCCCCACGAGGCTCGAGTTCGGGGCGATGACGACCTCCGTCAGGATCAGGTCTTCGCACTGGAAATCGCCGTCATGAAGCTGGCAGTCCGAGATCATCCGGATCCCCAGCCGCTCCTTCAGCTTCTGGAGCTGCCGGATGTCGCACCGGACCCGGAGGAGGTCGTTCTCCTGGAGCACGACCTCCTCCAGGGGCGTCAACAGGCGCCTGCCGCCCCGGATCACTTCGATGATATCGATCTCCACCTCCCGGACGAGGGGGGATTCAGATACTTTTCTGCCGACGGACTTCGCCTCGGGAAGGAGAATGATGTCCGTCAGGTACTCATGCATCTGGAATTTTTCCGTCAGGTCGGCCGCGACGCTCCGTTCCGGGATCATCCTGACGCCGACGACGACCATGTAGACCATTCCGGCTGCGAAAAAGACGAGCCCCAGGGAGCTGAACTCGAACATGCCGAAGGCCGGCAGGCCATACTGAACGGCGATGGAGTTGACCAGGATGTTGGTCGATGTCCCGATGAGCGTGCAGACGCCGCCGAACATGGAGGCGAAGGAGATCGGCATCAGGAGCCGGGAGGGGCTGATCTTGTTCGCCGTTGAGAGCCCCAGCAGGATCGGGATGAACACGGCCACGATGGGCGTATTGTTGATGAAGGCGGACATGGCGCCGACGGCAAGCATGGTTCCGACGAGGCCGACCCAGAAGTTGAAGCGGAAGATCCTCGACGTCAGGTCCCCGAGGAAATTCACCGCCCCGGTCTTTGTCAGCGCGGCGCTGAGGATGAACATGGCGGCGACGGTGACCGTGGCGGAGTTGCTGAAACCCGAGAGCCCCTCCGCGGGCGTCACGATCCCCGTCACGAGGAGGATGCACATGACGAGAATCGCCGTGAGATCAACGGGCAGCTTCTCCGACGCGAAGAGAGCGACGGCCAGCGCGATCACTCCCAGTACGATCAGCATGTCGAGGGTCATGACAGCTCCCGGTGTTCCTTCTTATCTTTTCAATAATACGCTGTTTTTAGCATTGCTACTATACGGAGGCGGACCCTTCGTGTCAAGCAGGGAGGGAGCCTGCGCGGGGAGCAGGCCAAACCGCGATTCATCCGGCAGCACCGGCCGTCTTGACACCCCCCGTCGTTTTCCATACAGTCGGGCCAGACAGAAAACGGCTCCGGAAAGGACCCGCCATGACCGATCCGCACCTGGAAAAATTCCGGTTTTTCCTCAAGGACACGATCCGCCGGCACACCGACTTCTCCCGGACCGACCAGAACCGGGGCGTCCCTCCCCCGCCCGTCGAGAAGCCCTGGCCGCCGGATGCCGCCCGCATCACCCTGCCGTCCGTCCGGCCCGGCGATTCGACCCCCGCCTGCGACCTCGCGGGGGCCATGGCCCGCCGCCGGAGCCGCCGGGACTTTCTTCCGGAGCCGCTCTCCCTGGAGACGCTCTCGTTCCTTCTCTGGGCCACTCAGGGCGTCCGGAAGGTTCTCGACCGCGGCCACGCCCTCCGGACGGTCCCCTCGGCAGGCTGCCGCCACGCCCTGGAGACGTATCTGTGCGCCTTGAATGTGGCGGGCATCGATCCCGGGATCTACCGGTATCTTCCGCTGGAGCACGAACTCCTGCCGGTGTCCCGCGAGGAGAGCCTGTCATCGGAACTCGTTGCGGCGGCCTTCGGCCAACCCTGCCTCGGCCGGTCGGCGGTCACCTTCGTCTGGACCGCGATTCCCTACCGGATGGAGTGGCGCTACGGACGGGCGGCCCACAAGGTCATCGCCCTGGATGCCGGCCATGTCTGCCAGAACCTCTACCTGGCCTGCGAGGCCGCGGAACTCGGGACCTGTGCGGTGGCCGCCTACGACCAGGAGGCCATGGACCGCCTGCTGGGCGTCGACGGGGAGGAGGAGTTCACCATCTACCTCGCCCCGGTGGGGAAGGCGCGCGACTGAGGGGGGGCGGATACGTCGCCCTTCGGACTATTGATGAGGCCTCGAACACACGATTTGCGACATTCATGGCATAGCCCCTTGACATACCAAATCAATCTCCCTATGCTCCTCGGCGGAATCGAGGAATCCCTGATATTCTTCTAACAAGCTCAACTTCTCATTCCGTTTCGATTTCCACGTTCTTGAAACGGTTTACACTTCGGGACTCCGGGGAAGGATGCCGCGTGAATAAAAAAGACCTGAGCGAGCGGGACATCTGCACCAAGTTCATTACCCCGGCGATTGTCAAAGCAGGCTGGGACGTTCATTCCCAGATCCGCGAGGAAGTCGGCTTCACCAAGGGCAGGATCATCGTCCGCGGAAAGCTGGTAACCCGCGGCAAGGCCCGACGAGCCGACTACATCCTCTACTACCAGCCGAACATCCCCCTTGCCCTCATCGAAGCGAAGGACAACAACCACGCCGTCGGCGGCGGCATGCAGCAGGCGCTGGAATACGCCGCGGCCCTGGACATCCCCTTCGTCTTTTCCTCGAATGGCGACGCCTTCCTCTTCCATGACAGCACCGGCCTTTCCAGCCCGATCGAGACAGAACTTGCTCTCGATGCCTTCCCCACCCCGGAGCAGCTCTGGAGCCGCTACCGAACATGGAAAGGGCTGAGTGCGGAACAGGAAGAAACCTTCCTGCAGAGCTATTACGAAGACGGCGGCGGGAAAGAGCCGCGTTATTACCAGCGCATCGCCATCAACCGAACCATCGAGGCCATTGCCAAGGGCCGGGATCGAATTCTCCTGGTCATGGCCACCGGAACCGGCAAGACATACACGGCCTTCCAGATCATCTGGCGCCTGTGGAAGTCAGGACGGAAGAAGCGCATCCTCTTCCTTGCCGACCGCAACTTCCTGGTCGACCAGGCCATGGTCAACGACTTTCGGCCCTTTGGAAAGGCCATGGCAAAGCTCAGCACCCAGTCCAAAACCATCGAGCGCGAGGACGGCACAAAGGTGGACCTGCCGACCGCTGTGGATAAGAAATACCGGCGCATCGACACCTCCTATGAAATCTACCTGGCCCTCTACCAGGCCATCACCGGCCCGGAAGACCGGCAGAAGCTGTTTCGGGAACTGTCGCGGGATTTCTTCGACCTGATCGTCATCGATGAGTGCCACCGTGGTAGCGCCGCCGAGGACTCCGCCTGGCGTGAAATTCTCGATCATTTTTCCTCGGCCACACAGATCGGTCTCACCGCCACCCCAAAAGAAACCGAATACGTTTCGAACATCCATTACTTCGGGCCACCGGTTTATTTCTATTCTCTGAAGGACGGCATCCGCGACGGATTCCTCGCGCCATACAAGGTCGTGAAAATCCACATGGACGTCGATATCGAGGGCTACCGGCCGACCCGGGGGGAGGTCGACAAATACGGCAATGAGATCGAGGATCGCATTTACAACCAGAAGGATTTCGACCGCAGCCTGGTCATCGACGAGCGCACCAAGCGGGTGGCCGCCAGGATCTCTGATTTCCTGAAAGAGAGCGGAGACCGTTTTCAAAAGACCATCGTGTTCTGCGTCGATACGGAGCACGCTGCCCGGATGCGCCAAGCCCTGATCAATGAGAACGAAGACCTGGTCAAAAAGAACACCCGCTACGTCATGCGGATCACCGGCGACGATACGGAGGGAAACGCCCAGCTCGGCAATTTCACGGATCCCGAGGCAACCTTCCCGGTGCTGGTCACGACCTCCCGCCTCCTTGCCATCGGGATCGACGTGCAGACCTGCCGCCTCATCGCGCTCGACCGCGAGGTTGGCTCCATGACGGAGTTCAAGCAGATCATCGGCCGCGGGACTCGTGTCCATGAAGACACGGCGAAGTACTACTTCACCATCCTCGATTTCCGGAAGGCCACCAACCACTTCGCCGATCCCGATTTCGACGGCGAGCCGGTGCAGATTTACGAACCCGGTGAGGGTGATCCGGTGACTCCGCCGGACGATGTCCCGCACACGAGCGACGGGGAGGATCCGATCCCGCCCGAGCCCGGCAACGACGAGACGGTCATCGTCGATCCGGAACCGCCGGACATCACGATCCCGCCAGGAAGCGACAGGCGCTACAAGTTTTACATCGAAGGGAAACCCGTGGAAGTCGTCGCTGAGCGCATTCAGTACCTGGATGAGAACGGCAAGCTCGTCACCGAGTCCCTGCGGGACTATTCAAAGCGGACACTTCGCAAACGATATGCCAGCCTGGATGAATTCCTCCGCCGTTGGAAGGAATCCGAACGCAAGCAGGCGGTGATCGACGAACTGGCAGAGGAAGGCCTGCTCCTGGAGCCGTTGGCCGAAGAGGTGGGAAAAGACCTGGACCCCTTCGATCTCATCTGCCACGTAGCCTTCGACCGGCCGCCCCTCACCCGCCGTGAGCGGGCCGACAATGTCCGCAAGGGAGATGTCTTCGCCAGGTATGGCGATCAGGCCCGCGCCGTGCTGGAGGCCATCCTCCAGAAATACCAGGACGACGGCGTCACCGACCTGGACGATCCGCAGATCCTCCGGGTCGCCCCCTTCGCCTCCATGGGAACCCCCATGGAACTGATCAAACGGTTCGGCGGCCGCGCGGGATTCGAGCAGGCCGTCCATGAGCTCCAGAACGTTCTGTATCGGGAGGTTGCCTGATTCATGTCCGTCCGCAACACCGTCAAATCCATCCAGGACATCATGCGCCAAGACGTCGGCGTCGACGGCGATGCCCAGCGCATTTCCCAGCTCTGCTGGATGTTCTTTCTCAAGATCATCGACGACCAGGACGAGGAATTGGAGATGATGCGGAAGGGTTACCGCTCGCCGATTCCCGAAAAGCTCAAGTGGCGTTCCTGGGCCGCCGACCCGGAGGGCATGACCGGTGATGAGCTTCTGTCCTTCGTCAATGACAAGCTTTTTCCCACCCTGAAGGAACTCTCCGGTTCCGCCCAGGACGGCCGCCGCCGCGTTGTGCAGAGCGTTTTCGAAGACGCCTACAACTACATGAAATCCGGCCAGCTCATGCGGCAGGTGATCAACAAGATCAACGCCATCGACTTCAACAACCTCAAGGAGCGCCAGCACTTCGGCGACCTGTACGAACAGATCCTCAACGACCTCCAGAGCGCCGGGAACGCAGGGGAGTATTACACGCCCCGCGCCGTCACGGCCTTCATGGCCGACCGCATCGACCCGAAGCCCGGCGAGATCCTCTTCGATCCCGCCTGCGGCACCGGGGGCTTCCTCACCTGCGCCATCGGGCACATGCGCGATCGCTACGTGAAGACCCCGGAGGACGAGGAGCGGATGCAAAAGGCCCTGCGGGCCACGGAGAAGAAGCAGCTTCCCCACATGCTCTGTGTCACGAACATGCTGCTCCATGGCATTGATGACCCCTCCTTCGTCCGTCACGACAACACCCTGGCCCGGCCGTATGTCAGCTATTCCAAGGCGGACCGCGTGGACATCGTCCTCACCAATCCTCCCTTCGGCGGCCGCGAGGAGGACGGCATCGAGACCAACTTCCCGAAGCACTTTCAGACCCGCGAGACGGCGGATCTCTTCCTGGCCCTGATCGTCCGCCTGCTCAAGCCCACTGGCCGCGCGGCCGTGGTGCTCCCCGACGGCACCCTATTCGGCGAGGGCGTCAAGACCCGGCTGAAGGAGCACCTGCTGGAGGATTGCAACCTCCATACGATCGTCCGCCTTCCCAACAGCGTCTTCAAGCCCTACGCCTCCATCGGCACGAACCTGCTCTTCTTCGAAAAGGGAACGGAGACGAAGGAGGTCTGGTACTACGAGCACCGCGTGCCCGAGGGCCAGAAGGCCTACTCCATGACCCGGCCCATCCGCTTCGAGCACCTGAAACCCTGCATCGAGTGGTGGGACCGGCGGGAGGAAAACGAAGTTGCCTGGAAGGTGACGATCGATGAGATCCGAGCCCGTAACTTCAACCTGGACTTCAAGAACCCACACACCGTTGAGGAAAACCACGGCGACCCCGCAGAACTCCTCGCCAAACTGGAACAGAGCGAGACCGAAACCGCCCGCCTCCGCGACCGCCTGAAGGCCATCCTGGAAGAGGCCCTCCTGCGATGAGCCCCGAGAGCCTGCTGAAACACTTCCACCGGATTGCAGAAGACCCCGACGCCATACCCCGTCTGCGGCGCTTCATTCTGGATCTTGCTGTGAGGGGAAAGCTTGTGGAGCAGGATCCGAATGATGAATCGGCAGCGGAGTTATTGAAGCGGATTGAGACGGAAAAAGCTGGTTTGATTCAAATGGGCTTATATCGCCAGCAAGACACACCATCGTCAAACACAGAAGAGGTACCGTTTGACATTCCAACTGGGTGGCAATGGACACAGATGGCAAAAATTGGTGTAGTCAACCCAAGATGCAAAGCAGATGACACAACCGATGTGTCGTTCATCCCAATGTCGTTGATTACTGTTGAATATGGGAACCCAAGTGGTCATGAAATCCGACCGTGGGTAGAGATTAAGAAAGGTTTCACTCACTTTGCAGAAGGTGATGTAGGCTTGGCAAAGATCACTCCTTGCTTTGAAAACGGAAAATCAACTGTATTTCGTAACCTTACGGGGGGCCTCGGTGCGGGGACAACAGAGCTTCATGTATTAAGACCAATAGATGTCTCACCAGATTATGTCTTGATATTCTTGAAGTCACCTCATTTCATCGGAGGCGGAATACCTAAGATGACTGGAACTGCGGGACAGAAACGTGTCCCGAAAGAGTACTTTTCTTATTCGCCGTTTCCCCTTCCCCCGCTCGCGGAACAACACCGCATCGTGGCAAAGGTGGGTGAACTGATGGCACTCTGTGACGAGTTGGAGGCGGAACAAACGAAAAGGGAAAGGCGCCGCGACCGGCTGGTGGCGGCAACCCTTCATGGCATCAACAACGGCGACGCAAGTCCGGAACCCGGTGCCCACCCATCTTTTAAAGAAAGCGCCCGCTTCTATTTCAGACACCTCCCGCGCTTCACAACACGTCCCGAACACATCCAGCAACTCCGCCAGACAATCCTTAGCCTCGCAGTCCATGGGAAACTTGTACAACAAAACAAACATGATGAAACAGCCGAAGAACTGATAAACAATATCTTGTTCTCAAAAAAAGGGTTGGTAAATAAAAAAACATCTAAGAAATCAAATCTAGTAAATTCGGTTTGCACTGATAATACGAATTTTGATATTCCAAAACAATGGACATGGACCAAACTTGGAACCATATATGATGTGCGAGATGGCACACATGACACACCTAAATACGTAAATAATGGTTATCCACTTATTACAAGTAAAAACCTCTATTCTGGGAAACTCTCCTTTTATGACATCAAATTCATTAGTGAGCAGGACTATTTAAAGATAAACCAAAGGTCCGCTGTTGACAAAGGAGACATCTTGTTTGCTATGATTGGAAGCATTGGGAATCCAGTCATTGTTGATACAGATCGTCCTTTCAGTATAAAAAATGTTGCTCTATTCAAATATTTTAATAGGGACTTATCTAATCCCGGATTCCTTAAGCTGTTTCTTCAATTTGCTTCTAATCAAATGCGAAAGGTAGCAACTGGTGGACTTCAAGCATTTGTGTCACTTGCGTTCCTAAGAAACTATCCTTGCCCCCTCCCCCCCCTCGCCGAACAGAGCCGCATTGTGGCGAAGGTAGCTGAACTGATGGACGTTTGCGATGAATTGGAGGTCGGCCTTGAAGCGAAAGCCACAACCCAGCGCCAGTTTCTCGAAGCCAGCCTGCTGGAATCTCTGTTATAACCGTTTAATTTCATGGTATTAAAAATTTCAATGGAACCAAAAAGCCTTTCGGGCAAAATTCTTCTTGACGAAAAAAACACCAATTGGTATGAGACAAGCCAAGACGAATGGAGTCTTCATGAGCAGAACCCTTCGGGAACAATTAGCCGTACAAGTCGTCATTAAGGAAATTCAAGAAGCGTATCGGCAGAGAAAACTCATCAAGACAGGTGATTGTATTGATGACATGCTTCGGGATAGCCTTTTTGAGGCAGATGTCGAAAAAGTGATCCTGAATGCTACCTCCATCGAAAAGGTTATGCCCGCCACGAGTTCCAGAGCAAGCAGTCCTAAAAACACGCACTATGTAATACCCGGCGAAAGTACGAAATGCATTAAAATCTTTTGTAAAGTTTGCTCCAATTATCACCCGGAAACGGGTGAATTCATGATGTGGCGCCTAACATCCTTTTGCATCAGCAAATAAGAGGATTGATTGATGATTTGCGCAAACTGTTTCGAACACGATTATCAAACGACATTGGTTTCAAAGGAGGCCATGATCAACGGCCGGTTGCAGGTCATCCCGGATTTGGAATGTGAAAAGTGCCCGGGCTGCGGCGACACTGTCTTCACCCATGAGCAAAGTCTCGCAATGGACAAGAAGCGAATCAACATGGAATTCAGTTCCAAACCAACCTTGACGCCGCAGCAGTTGAAACTGCTTCGGCAGATACTGAAGATGAGTCTGGAAGAAATCTGCGATCTTCTCCACATCGGACGGAACAGTTACGGCCGTTGGGAGAGGGGAGAAGTTGATATCTCCCCGTCGATGAATCTCCTGATTCATCAGTTTATCGAACGGTTTCCAGAGGCAAGGGTCAACCTGATTGAGACGGAAATGCAGGCCGAGATTGAGAAAGCGAGGCCCCGTTTTTTATCGGATTCCGTGTCCCTGGGTGAGTTTGTCAGAAATATGATCGCGGCTACAAAGATCACGGCTGACGTTGTTGGTATAAAGCTGGGGATCGGCACGGGCGAACTTGAAAAGATTGAAAACAATGAAATCCCTCCCGAGAACATCCCAATAGGAATTGCCGCCAACATTGTGAGATTCTTTCGTATTACAATGGACAACCTCAAGCAGTTGCTTGAAAATACTTTGAAAATACAAGGTTTGAGAAGCCAGGTCTCCTTTATGCACGCCCGGACGCCCGCCCATGGGAAGCCGGCGGAATCTGTATATGCCCGAAGCATGAACAAAATTCTTGAGAAATATGTCGTGGAAGATGCGCCGGCATCTCGACGCACGGTTAATCCGGAATACCTGAAAAAAGTCGGCGACTGCCTGCGATAGAGAAGAGGTGCTCGGAGGACTTGGCGCATGGAACCGAACACAAGATTTGCCAGAGAGATGGCAAGAAAGGTCCTGAAGGATTACTCATTGTCTGATATTCCGACCGATCTTACCAAGATCTTCGAGGGACTAAACCTGAAATACGTCGAACTCAACGACGCCGACGAGATCGACGGGGCCATTCTGGCGATCGAAGGCAAGCCGGCAATTGCGGTTATAAACAAGGCGAGGCCACTCCACAGACAGCGATTTACGCTCGCTCATGAACTGGGCCATATCTTTCTTCAACACTCCAAACGAGATATTTATGACCCCGAAGAGGTAAGAGAGCAGGATCTTTTTCAGGGAAAGAAGAAACCACCGGCAGAAATCGAAGCGGATACGTTCGCATCCGAACTTCTCGTTCCTTATGATCAGCTCAAGAAATTTGAAGGCAATCTAAGTGATGTCGACAAGCTTGCGAGGACTTTCCAGGTCAGCAATCAGGCCATGACATTGGCTATCATGAACTATTGGAAATACGGCGTTAAAAAGAAAAAAAAAGCCTGAAGGAGATCCGGCTAAATTTCTTTTTTCTCAATATTCAACGATGTCCAGAGTTTCCAGCTTCTCGCGAACCGTCTCGCTCTCGTAATGTGACACCATCTCATTTGCCTGACGCGCCATGATCTTCCGGCGCTCCTTAATGGGCAGCTTCATGAAAGCGCGTCGATCAGCAAGTGACAGGACATTGCTCTCTTTTTCCGCTTTAATCGGCATATGTATTATCTCCTCCTTCTTTTGCAGATACTGAGGCAGCCTCGGTGTCCGCCTGCATAGCTTCTCCTCGGAACAGCCGTTTGATGTCCAGAAATCTCCGTTAGCGGCGGGCATCTGTAATGAATTCAAGCCCAAGAGCCGGAATCCATAGATGCCTTCCTTTCGTACACGATCCGATGACTTTGTCAACCAACAGAAACAACAAGTGCGTGTTGCGCTGGAAGCATAAGAAAATTCAATCGGACATTAAGATCCACTCTATACCGAATGGAATCATACGACAATCCCTTGTCGACTTGGCCTTGAAAGCGCGGCCAAGCCATGGCAGAGTGCAGGCCATGCTTATCCATCCCCAAAAACGGACCTTCCCATGCCCGGCCTGATCCTGCACACGAGCAACCGCCTGGAGATCCTGGCGGACCGGCTGGCGGAGGCGCTGGACGCCCCGTCGGCGGACCCGTTCCAGGCGGAGGTGATCCTGGTCCAGAGCCGGGGCATGGAGCGGTGGGTCTCCCTGGAGCTGGCGAAGCGCCACGGGGTGGCGGCCAACCTTCGCTTCCCCTTTCCGAACCACTTCGTCCAGGAGGTTTTCCGGGCAGTCCTCGGAGACGCCGCCGGCGGTGGCAAACCGGACAGCTCCCCCTTCGACCCGGCCGTGATGGCCTGGGAGATCATGGGGCTCCTGCCGGCCTGTCTCGACCGGCCGGGCTTCGGGGATCTCCGGGGCTACTTGGGCGAGGCGGAGCGGGATCTCCGGCTCTACCAACTCTCGGGCCGCATCGCCGACCTCTTCGACCTCTACCTCCTCTTCCGGCCCGACTGGATCCGCAACTGGGAGAAAGGGGACGACAACCACTGGCAGGCCGCCCTCTGGAGGGAGCTGGCGACGAGGAAAGGCTCGAACCACCGGGCGACGATGTTCACGGCGTTCCGAAAAGCCCTGGCGAATCCCGCTTTCCGGCCGGCCGGCCTGCCCCCGCGGGTCTCGGTCTTCGGCATCTCGGCCCTCCCGCCGTTCCACATCGAGGTCCTGGCGACCCTCTCGGCCCATGCGGACGTCCACCTCTTCGTCATGAACCCCTGCCGGGAGTACTGGGGCGACATCGTCCCGGGACGCCGGCTCGCCCGCGACGGCGGGGACGGGACAGAGCTCCACCTGGAGGAGGGCAATCCCCTCCTGGCCTCCCTGGGAACCCTCGGCCGGGACTTCTTCGACCTCCTCGAAACCCGGGAAGTGCCGAAAGACGAATCCTACGAGGACCCGGGCGAAGGGACGCTGCTTGCAACGCTGCAGTCGGACATCCTGAACCTCCGGGAGCGGGGAAAAGACGGGGAGCGGACTCTCATCCCGCCGGGCGACCGCTCCGTCGAGATCGTCTCCTGCCACAGCCCCATGCGGGAGGTGGAGGTCCTCCAGGACCGCCTGCTCGCCCTCTTCGAGGAAAACCCGGGACTGGAGCCGAGGGACATCCTGGTTATGACGCCCGACCTCGGCCTGTATGCACCCTATGTCCAGGCGGTCTTCTCGCTGCCCCCCGGCGATCCCCGGCGCATCCCCTTCAGCATCGCCGACCGCAGCCTCCCCCAGGACAGCCCGGCGGCGGAGGCCTTTTTCCGCCTCCTGGACCTGGCGGGGAGCCGCCTCGGCGCACCGGACGTCCTCGACCTCCTGGAGGCGGCCCCGGTCCGGTCCCGCTTCGGCCTCTCCGAAGAGGACCTGGAGCGCGTCGCCGTCTGGATCCGCGAGTCCGGCATCCGCTGGGGCAGGGACGCCGTCCACCGGGCTGCCCTGGGCCTGCCGGAGATAGCCGAAAACACCTGGCGGGCGGGCCTCGACCGGTTGCTCCTGGGGTACGCCCTGACGGCCCGGGACGATGACGCCCCATTCCTCGGCATCGTGCCCTACGACCGCATCGAGGGAGGGGAGGCGGAGATCCTGGCAAGGTTCCTCGGCTTCACCGACGCCCTCTTCCGCATCGCCGCGGAGATCGATCGTCCCCGTCCCCCCGCGGACTGGTCTCGCTTCCTCGCGGAGACGCTGGACGCCTTTCTCTCCCGGGACGACGACCCCCTGGGAGAAATCGAGACGCTGTACCGGACGATCACCGAGCTGGAAGACCTGGCGGCGGTGGCGGGGTTCGCCGAACCCGTCGGCCCTGCCGTGGTCCGCGACCACCTCCGGGAGCGCCTGGGGGGAAAAGGGTTCGGCTTCGGGTTCCTCGCCGGCGGGATCACCTTCTGCGCCATGCTCCCCATGCGGAGCATCCCCTTCCGGGTCCTCTGCCTCCTGGGCATGAACGACGGCGCCTATCCGCGGGTCTCGGTCCCCCTGGGGTTCGACCTGATGGCGCAAAGCCCCCGCCGGGGCGACCGCTCCCGCCGGCAGGACGACCGGTACCTGTTCCTCGAATCCCTCCTGTCAGCCCGGGAAAAGCTCTACATCAGCTACACGGGCCAGGGGATCCGGGACAATGCATCCCGCCCCCCGTCGGTCCTGGTGAGCGAGCTCCTCGACGTGGTGGAATCCGGTTTCGTCGGCCCGGAGGGAGGGGATCTCCGGGACCGTCTGGTGACGCGACACCCTCTCCAGGCCTTCAGCCCCCTGTATTTCGGGGGCGACGAGCGCTTC
Source organism: Syntrophaceae bacterium (assembly GCA_013177825.1). Classification (NCBI taxonomy): domain Bacteria; kingdom Pseudomonadati; phylum Thermodesulfobacteriota; class Syntrophia; order Syntrophales; family Syntrophaceae; species Syntrophaceae bacterium. Next base: position 68,803 of record JABLXX010000002.1, on the reverse strand, counting down.
GTCAGCTATTCCCCGGAAAACGGCGCCGCCGCCCTGCGCGCCGCGGGGAGGCGGACGCCGCCGGAGGATTTCCTGCCGTCGGACCTGTCGGAGCCGGAACCGGAATGGCGGACCGTGGACCTCAACGCCCTGGCTTCCTTCTTCGCCAACCCGGCGCGGTTTCTCCTGTCCCGCCGCCTGGGGCTCCGGCTGGTGCGGGAAGAGGAGCCGCTGGAGGAGGCCGAGCCCTTCGCCCTGGGCAGCCGGGAGCGATACAGTGTCCTGCAGTACCTGCTCGGGGCCGCCCGGACCGGGACGGACCCCGGAAACGCCCGGGATGCCCTGCGGGCCGCCGGGCTCCTTCCCCATGGAGCACCCGGCTTCTGCCGGTTCGACGACCTGTGGGGCGAGGCGGCGGCGCTCCTGGCGGCCGTGCGACCCCATACGGAAGGGGGTCCGGCGGAGCCGCTGGTCCTGGATCTGGCCATCGGGGAATTTCGTCTGACCGGCCGGATCGGAAACGTCTTTGCCGGAGGACCCGTGTCTTTCCGGCCCGCGAAGATTACGGCCCGGGACCGCCTGCGGGCCTGGATCGCCCACCTGGCGGGCCACGCGGCGGGCCGCACCGCCTGGCGGTCCGTTTTGGTGGGCCGCGACGGGAAGACCCGGTTCTACGGCGAACCGGAAAATCCGGAGGCGGCCCTTGCAACGCTCCTGGAGCTGTACGGGAGGGGCCTCCTGAGACCCCTGCCCTTCTTCCCCGAATCGTCCCTGGAATATGCGGTCCGCTCTGCAAAGACCGGGGACTCCGCCGCGGCCCTGGCCGCCGCCTTCGGCAGGTGGAACGCCTTCAAATACCCCGAAAAAGACGATTCCTGGTACGGCATCTGCTTCCGCGGGGCGTCCCCGCTGGAGGACGAGACCTTCGGTCCCACGGCCCTCGCGGTCTACAATCCCCTGCTGGAAAGCGAGGAGGCGTGATGGCGGATCCGCGGCCCTTCAACCTCCTCACCAGTCCCCTCGAGGGGACGAACCTCATCGAGGCCAACGCCGGAACGGGGAAGACCTACGCCATCGAGGCCATCTTCCTCCGGCTCCTCCTGGAAAAGGAACTGGAGGCCCGCGGGATTCTCGTCGTCACGTTCACGGAGACCGCCACGGAGGAGCTCCGGGAACGGATCCGGAACCGCATCCGCGAGGCCATGAAGGCCTTCGAGGCGGCGGGCACGTCGGGAGACTCCTTCCTGGACGGCCTGGTGAAGAAGCATCCCCGGCCGCTCCGGGCCATGATCATTCTTCGGGAGGCCCTGCGGGACTTCGACGAGGTCCCCATCGCCACGATCCACGCCTTCTGCCAGCGGGCTCTCCGGGAAAACGTCTTCGAGAGCCACAGCCTCTTCGGAACGGAGATGACGCCCGACGTCGAGGATCTCCGCCTGGAGATCCTCCGGGACTTCTGGCGCCGGCACTTCTACGATGCCCCGCGGGAGTTCGCCGCCTTCGCCGTGGCGGACCTTGCCGGTCCCGACGCCTTCCTGGAGCTGACGAGGCGCCGCTCCCTGGACCCGGCCCTCAGGATCGTCCCCGAGACCCCGCCGACCGCCCCGGCCCTCGACGCCCTGGAGCCGTTCCGGGAGGCCTTCACCCACCTGAAGTCCGCCTGGACGACGAGCCGGGAAGACGTGGCGGCTCTCCTGATGGCCCCGGGCCTGAGCAGGAGCAAGTACCGCAGTCCGGAGGGCCTGGTGTCCGCTCTCGACGGGTATGCCGCCGCCGGATCCGGCATCCCGATCCCGGACACGCTGGCCAAGCTCACCCCGGAAGCCCTGCGGGCGGGAACCAACAAGGGGAAAACCACGCCGGAGCACCCGTTTTTCGGCCTCTGCGCGGAGCTCCTGGAGCGGCACGCCGTTCTGGAGGCGCAGATGGCGGACCGCCTCCTGTTCCTCAAGGCCGAGGCGATCCGCCGACTCCCGGAGGAGCTGGCCGCGCGGAAGCGAAGGAGGAATCTCCAATCCTTCGACGACCTCCTCCTGGACCTGCACGGGGCGCTGGAGAGACCCGCGGGGGATCGCCTGGTCCGCCGCCTCCGGACTCGCTACAATGCAGCCCTCATCGACGAGTTCCAGGACACGGACCCGGTGCAGTACGCCATCTTCCATGCCGTCTTCGGGGACGGCAGGCATCCGCTCTTCCTGATCGGCGACCCGAAGCAGGCGATCTACAGCTTCCGCGGCGCCGACCTGTTCGCCTACATCCGGGCCTCCCGCGACGTGGCACGACGGTACACCCTGACGGAGAACTGGCGGTCCGAGCCGGACCTCGTCGCCGCCGTGAACGCCTTTTTCCGGAACGTGAAAAACCCGTTCCTGTACGAAAAAATCGATTTTCACGAGGCCACGGCGGGAGACATGCCGGACCGGGAATTCCTGACGGAGGACGGAAACAGGGAGCCCCCCCTGACCATCCGGTTCTACGGACACAACCGCCTGGCCGCGGCCGGCGTTGCCGGAAACAAGTCCGGAACGAAAGCGCTGATCACGCAGGCCCTGGCGTCGGAAATCTCCCGCCTGATTCGCCTCGGCCTGGACGGCCGGGCGCTGATCGGGAACAGGCGGCTTGGGGAGGGAGACGTGGCGGTCCTCGTCCGCAGCCGCTTCGAGGCCCGCGACGTCCGGGAAGCCCTCAGGAACAGCGGGATCCCGGCGGTGATCCAGAGCGACGAAAACGTCTTCGACTCCGGCGAGGCGGGGGAGTTGGAGCAGGTCCTCGCCGCGGCGGCGGAGCCGGGCCGCGAGGGATACCTGAAGGCCGCCCTGGCGACGGAGATGTTCGGCCTGAACGGGATCGAGATCGAGGAGGAGTTCAAGGAGGAGCGTCTCTGGGAGGCCCGCGCCGCCCGGTTCCGCGAATACGGGGAGATCTGGGACCGGGCCGGCTTCATGCCCATGTTCCGGGAGCTGCTGCGGACGGAGGGCGTCCGGGAGCGTCTCCTCTCGTTCCCCGACGGCGAGCGGCGTCTGACGAACCTCCTCCACCTGGGGGAGCTGCTCCACGGCGAGGTCTCCGCCCGGAAGCTCGGCCCGCCGGGGCTCATGAAATGGCTGTCCCGGCAGCGCAGCGAAAAGACCCGTCCGGAGGGCATCCGGGCGGAGGAGCAGGAGTTGCGACTGGAACAGGACGCCGAGGCCGTGAAGATCGTCACGATCCACAAGAGCAAGGGACTCCAGTACCCCGTGGTCTTCTGTCCGTTCCTGTGGACCGGCTCCCGCCTTCGGAAGGAAAAGACCTGGCTGTACCACGATCCGGACGACGACTGGCGACCCCTCCTCGTCATCGACCCGGAGCGGGCCGGCAACCGCAAACAGGCCCTGCGGGAGGAGATGGCCGAGAACATCCGGCTCCTCTACGTGGCCCTGACCAGGGCAAAGCACCGCTGCTGCATCGCCTGGGGCCCCTTCAAGGATGCCGGCACCTCGGCACTGGCCCGGATCCTCCACCTTCGCGACCATGACCCGGAGGACGTCTGCGACGCCGCGGCGGCCCGGCTGGATTCCCTCGACGACAAGGCGCTGCGGGGCGATCTCCTGGACCTTGCGGCCGACGCCGACGGAACCATCGCCGTGACGGAGCCCCCGGACCCGGACCGGGCGTCCGCGACACCGCTGCCTCCCCGGGAGCCCCCGGCACCTGTCCGCTTACGTCTGTTCACCGGCTCGATCCCCCGGGACTGGCGGGTCGCCAGCTACTCGTGGCTTACGGCGGACCGGGCGGACCCCGGTTCCCCTGCGGCCTGGGCTCCGGACTTGCCGGACCGGGACGGCGCCGCCCCCGGCGTCGAGGCTGCGGAAGAGCCGGCAGGCATCTTCGCCTTCCCCCGGGGCGCCCGTGCGGGAACATTTTTCCACGATCTTCTGGAGCACCTGGACTTCACGGAGAGGGACCCGGAAATCCGCGGCCGGCTGATCGAGGAGAAACTCCGCCGCCACGGCTTCGGCGCCGAATGGCGGGACGCCGTTGGGGAGACGGTCGGAAAGGTCCTGGCGGCGCCCTTCGCCGCGAGCGGCGCGGGGATCTTTTCGGAGATCCCCATGCAGGACCGCCTGACGGAGCTGGAGTTTCACTTCCCCCTGAAACCGCTGAGTCCCGGGCGTCTCGCGGAGATCCTGGACGGCCTCGCCGACATCGCCCCTTCGGTCCCGGAGCGGATCGGGCGGCTGCGGTTCGACCCTGTCCGGGGCTTCCTCAAGGGCTACATGGACCTGGTCTTCCGGGCCGAGGGGCGGTTCTGGCTGGTGGACTGGAAGTCGAACCACCTCGGCGGCCGGGTCGATGACTATGGCCCGGAGCGCCTGGCGGAGGCCATGGAGGAGGATCTGTACGTCCTCCAGTACCACCTCTACGTCGCGGCGCTGGACCGGTGGCTGGCCCGGCGGGTGCCGGGCTACGAATACGAGACGCACTTCGGCGGCGTCTGCTATGTCTTCCTCCGGGGCGTCGATCCGCGGAAGGGACCGGACTACGGCCTGTACCGGACGAGGCCCGCCAGGGAGACCGTGGCGGCCCTGGTCCGGGGTCTCCTGGAATGACGGGGTGAACATGTCCTTCGAGCGGGATGGAAATCAGGATTTTTCGGAACTGGACATCCAGTTCGCCCGGCTGGCGGAGCGGCTCGGCGGCGGCGAGGCGCCGGAGATCGCCCTGGCCGCGGCCCTGGCCAGCCGCGCCCGCGTGGAAGGGCACATCTGCCTGGACCTGGCCGAAGCAGCCTCCGGCAACCCCGTGCGGCAGAAAGGGGGCGCATGCTCCCCACCGCCCCTGGATCGCTGGCTGGAGATCCTGGCGAAGAGCCCTGTCGTGGGCGGGCCCGGAGACTGGAAGCCCCTGGTCCTGGACGGGACGAGGCTCTACCTCTACCGCTACTGGGACTACGAGCGGAAACTGGCGGAGGGACTCCGGGGCCGCGCCGCCGACGATCCCGGGGAGATCGACGAGGCGTTGCTCCGGGACGGCCTGAACCGCCTCTTCCCGCTCAACGGCGGCGAAACGGACTGGCAGAAGGCCGCCGCCTTCACAGCGGTGACGAAGCGGCTCTGCGTCCTCTCCGGCGGCCCGGGAACGGGAAAGACCTACACCGTGGCCAAGATCCTGGCGCTCCTCCTCGAGCAGAGCGACACGGGATTCCGCATCGCCCTGGCCGCCCCGACGGGCAAGGCGGCGGCCCGCCTTCAGGAGTCCATCCGGGAAGTCGCCCGCATCCTGCCCTGCCCCGAGTCCGTCCGGGCGTGCATTCCCGACGAGGCCTCGACGGTCCATCGGCTCCTGGGAAGCATTCCCGGGACGGCCTCGTTCCGTCACGACGCCGCCCATCCCCTGGCGGCGGACGCGGTGGTGGTCGACGAGGCGTCCATGGTGGACCTGGCCCTCTTCTCCCGCCTCGTCCAGGCCCTCCCGGCACGGACCCGCCTCATCCTCCTGGGCGACCGGGACCAGCTTGCCTCCGTGGAGGCGGGGGCCGTCCTGGGGGACATCTGCGACACCGGCCGCGACCACGGCTACTCCTCCAGTCACCGAATACGATACGAGAAGATGACCGGAGAGACGCTTCCCGCAGCGGAGCCGGGGGAAGAGACCTCCGTCCTGGGAGACTGCATCGCGACCCTCCGGAAGAGCTGGCGGTTCGGAGAGGGCAGCGGCATCGGAGCGGTCGGCCGCGCCGTCAACGAAGGGGATGGGCGGCGGGCCCTCGAAGCGGCCCGCAGCGGGCGCTTCGCCGACCTCCGCTGGCTGGACCTGCCGCGGCCCGAAGTCCTTCCGCGTCTCCTGGAGGAGCGCCTCGGGGAAATGCCGGCGGATTTCCGGGACGCCGCCGATCCCGAGGCGGCCCTCAAGCTCCTGGACCGGTTCCGGGTCCTCTGCGCCCTTCGGGAGGGTCCCTACGGAGTGGCCGCCGTCAACGACCTCGCGGAGCGGATTCTCCGCCGGCGTGGGCTCATCCGGCCGGAAGGCCGATGGTATCAAGGCCGTCCCGTCATGATCACCCGAAACGACTATCCGCTCAGGCTTTTCAACGGAGACGTGGGCATGATCCTCCCGGACCGGGACGCCGGAGGGGAGTTGCGGGCCTTCTTCCGGAGCCCCGACGGGTCGCTCCGTTCCCTGCCGCCGTCCCGGCTTCCGGAGCACGAGACGGTCTGGGCCACGACGGTCCACAAGAGCCAGGGATCCGAGTTCGACCGGGTCCTCCTGGTCCTGCCGGACCGGGACACGCCGGTTCTGACGCGGGAGCTTCTCTACACCGCCGTTACCCGCGCCCGCAACCGGATCGAGATCTGCGGGCGACAGGACGTCTTCACCGCCGCCTGCGCCCGCCGGACGGCAAGATTCTCCGGCCTCCGGGGCGCCCTATGGGGACCCCGTCCCTGAGGGGTGCCGCCGGGCCTCTCTCCCATCCCCCCCGGACCGCACGGGTCCGCCGGAACACGCGGACAGCACACAAATGACAGAGGCCGCTGCTCTTTCTGAGCAGCGGCCCTGTAAGGCACAGCCAAGGTGATGAGCCGGCGGCGTCCCCGGCCGCCGGCCGGTGAATGCAACGCTACGCGTAAAAAGACGTCGAGAAGCCGGATGATGCAGCCGCGCTGAAACCCTGCTGCATCGTCTCGAACATCCTGGCCCGCCAATCCTGGCCGCCGATGCCGCCCGTGCCGCCGTCGGCAAGACCGTTCTTCTCCGTTGACGCCATGCTTTCCCGGAACGCCTCATCCTCGGCCTCGGAGATGAGTCCGTCGCCGTCCGTGTCGACCCGGCTGAACAGCTCGCTGATGTCCCCTCCACCGTCCCCCAGGACGGCGGTGAGTTCATCCTCGGTGACGTAACCGTCTCCATCCGCGTCGGCCGTGTCGAAAACCTCGCCGGGCGGAGGCGGCGGTGCCGACATGCCGCCACCCTTCATCTGCTGATCCATCTTTGCCAGACCCGAATCATTCTCCAGCATGCCGATCAGGCCGCTCTGGTCTGTTCCCAGGGAAGAAGAAAGCGCGCCCGCAGACATGGACGAACTCTCCCCGGCATAGCCGGCCATCCCGGATTTGCCGGACGACCCGCCTTCGTTGCTGCCAATCCTCCTGAACATCTGCTGCCTCAACTCGTAAATTGAGGAGCTGCCGCTGCTGCTGATTCCACTTACCATGGCAACCTCCTTTCTAGGGTTGAATGGGCTCTTGTATCGGCCGTGCCCGAACGCTCGAAAGAGCAACCGATATGCCGATTTTGGTCGCACCAGCAGCGGAACTCCTCAACTTTACAAATGTTCACGGACTCGCAGAAAAATGGGGAGGCACGGCAACCTGGATCGGCAGACCGGAGTCAGCGGCACCCTCCTTTTCGAAATCCGTAGTTTCGGTTTGTGGAGATAGGTTTAGATTTTGCTTTACAATTTTTAACAATCCGTAGTCTCAATCTGTGCCATGAGACGTTATCTCCGGAGCGTGGGAGGAGGGACACTGCTTCCGCAGCCGGAAAAAGAGGACGGCAATTCTTGCCGGGCAGGAGGAATTCCATGACACCCATGAAAAAGCTCATTCTGGTGATCGACGACGACAGGGACCTGTGCGAGCTGCTGGACGAATACCTCACCCGCGAGGGATTCCTCGTCGAGGCGGCATATGACGGGGAAACGGGACTGGCAAGGGTGCTGGCCGGATCATACGGCATCATCGTGCTCGATGTCATGCTCCCGGGCGCGCAGAACGGTTTCGACGTGCTCAAGCGGATCCGCACCCACACCGACACGCCGGTCCTGATGCTGACCGCAAGGGGCGACGACGTCGACCGGATCGTCGGCCTGGAAATGGGAGCGGATGACTATCTCCCCAAGCCGTTCAACCCGCGGGAACTGGTCGCCCGGCTCCGCGCCATTCTTCGACGCTCGGGCGATCCGCCGGGAAAGTCCTCGATGGTCGCGGCAACGATCCGGCACCATGTGGGAGACGTGGAAATGGAGACGGGAACGCGCACCGTGCTTCGTGACGGCGAGCCCGTCAACCTGACCGCCGCCGAGTTCAGCCTCCTTGAAATCCTGCTGGGCAGGGCGGGGCATATCGTGACGCGGGATGAGCTGACCCAGACGGTCCTGGGCCGTTCCCTGACTCCGTATGACCGGAGCATCGACGTTCATGTCAGCAAGCTCCGGAAAAAACTGGGGCGGGAAAACGGAAACCGGGACCGGATCAAATCCGTCCGTGGCTCAGGCTACATTTACGTCCTGCCGGCGCATTCCGGATCGAAGGGCTGAAAGATCATGGAGCTGCACGGATGAACAAGTTTAGAAACAGCCTGTTTATCAAGATCTGCCTGTCCTTCTGGGTGACGACGGTCATCATGGTCGGGGCGGTGCTGGCTGTGGACTGGATGACCGGTTCGGGTCCTTTCCGCAAGGACCACCCCCCCATGCCCGTCCCTCCCCTGGCCGTGCATGCCCAGGCGCTGGCCTGGATCCATGAGCGGGAAGGACTCAAGGCCCTTCGCGAATTCGCCGGCCGCCTCCGGGAAATCCCCGGCGCCCCGGTTCGGTTTCTCGACGGGAGAGGCCGCGACCTCCTGAAAGGGCTCGAAACAACCGGATCGGAATCGGCGGCGGCCCCGGGGCGGATAGACGGACGGGACACCCCGGTTGCCGCCGGCGGCGAACGGCGCGAATCCTTCACGCTGCGGGGATCGGACGGCAGGACGTACACCCTGGAATCCACCATGCCCGGTCGGCCGCACCGTCCCAACGGTCCCCTGTCCCGGTCGGAAATCGCGGTCCGGCTGCTGGTGGTCCTCCTGGTATCGGGCTTCATCTGTTATCTCCTGGCGCGTTACCTGACCGTGCCCATCCTGAAGATCGGCGTAGCAGCCCGGGAATTCGCCGCCGGCAACCTGGAGGTTCGCGTCGCCCCCGCCCTCGGGAAAAGAAGCGACGAGACCTCCCGGCTGGCCCGGGATTTCGACCTCATGGCGGAGCGCATCGCCTCCCTGCTGAACGCCCAGCGCACGCTCCTCCGGGACATATCCCACGAGCTTCGCTCCCCCCTGGCACGCCTCAATCTGGCCCTTGAACTCTGCCGAGAAAAGGCGGATCGGGAAGCGGACAAATGGCTCGACCGGATCGAGCTTGAAGCGGGCCGCCTGAACGAGATGATCGGCCACATCCTGACGCTGAACCAGGCCGAAACGGGGATTACGGAAGCGGACAGGGCGGACGTCGACATGGTAGAGATGGTCCGGGAGATCGCCGAAGACGCTGCGTTCGAGGCGGAGGGAATCAGGCGGGGCTTGAAGATTACAGCCCTTGAACCCTGTTTCGTGAACGGGCACCGGAACCTGCTCAGGCGGGCCATCGACAACGTCGTGAGAAATGCCGTTCGCTACAGCAGGGAAGGAACCGACGTGGAGATCTCTCTCCGCTGCACGGAGATTCCTTCCGGCACCGAGGCCGTCATCGTCATCCGGGACCACGGAAAGGGGGTGCCCGAGGAAGCGATCCCCAATCTCTTCCGGCCCTTCTACCGCGTCGGGGAGGGGCGGGAAAGGGAAAGCGGCGGGACCGGCCTGGGCCTCGCCATCACGGAGAAGGCCGTCCGCCTTCACGGCGGCACCGTTCGGGCCGCTAACGCCCCGGGAGGCGGCCTTCTTGTGGAAATCTCCCTTCCCGCCGGCAACGGCGCCGCCGATCCCGGAAGAAGCACCTCCTGAAGACGTTCCAGCCGACGGGATGAATCCAATCCTTCCCGGCCCCCTCACGGCCCGCCATCCTCCGGGCATGGGACAAATGCGGCATTCGGGCATCGATGCAGAAGAAATCGCTGGAAATGGACGCGCCCGCTGTTGACACGGGGAAAAAAAGGGCTCATATCGTTCCGAAAGTCGGTATCGTCCATCATCACCCGATGCGACCGGACCGGAACCGTATTCCACGGGCGGGGCGGCCATTCATGCCCCCGGCGGAAGATGCCCGCAGGTCCCGGCGGCCGAATCCATCGCACCGTTCAAGGAGGATTTCATGCGAACCATCGCGAAGGCGTTCCTCATCTGCGGACTGGCCCTGCTGACGGCCGCCCTGTCGGCCCCTCTCGCGGAAGCCTGTTCCGTTTTCCGCGTCACCGCGAAGGACGGGACGATCATGAGCGGCCGGACGATGGAGTTCGGCAGCGACCTGAAACCCGGACTCATCCTGGTTCCCCGCGGCCGGAAATTTGTCAGCCCGGCGCCGGACGCCAAAGCGGGACTGACCTGGACGTCGCGCTACGGGTACGTGGCGACGAACGTTTTCGGCATCGAGGAGGCCGTCACGGACGGCATGAACGAGGCGGGTCTCACCTTCAGCGCCCTGTGGTTCGAGGTCGACACCCGGTACCAGGATGTGGGTCCCCGGGAGCGGGACAAGGCCCTGGCCCACATGATGGTCGGCTCCTGGATTCTCGGCCGTTTCGCCACGGTGGGGGAAGCGACCGAAGCAATCCGAAGCGTCAGGGTCTTTGCCCTGGAGGTGCCGCAGATGGGAAAGGCGCCCCCGGGCCACTTCATCCTTTACGACGTGAAGGGGGGCTGCGTCGTGGTCGAATACGAGCGGGGCGAGCTCCGGATCTACGAAAACCCGCTGGGCTTCATGACCAACTCCCCGAACTTTCCCTGGATGGTGACCAACCTCCGGAACTATGTCGGCATGACCAGCGATCAGCGGACAACGCAGAATTTTGCCGGCATCGAGACCCGGCCTACCGGGGGCGGCTCCGGGATGCTGGGGCTCCCCGGCGACATCACGCCGCCGAGCCGCTTCGTGCGCATGGCCGTCATGACCCGTTTCGCCGATCCCCCGGAAAACGCGATGCAGGCCCTCAACCTCGCCGAGCACATCGTCAGCGCTCTCCATATCGTAAAAGGAATGTCCGTAACCAGGGGACCCGACAAAAGCATCACGGCAAGCTCGACGACACAGTGGGCATCCTTCCGGGACATCACGAACCGGATCTTCTACTTCCGGACCTACGACAGCTATACCCTCCGGAAGATCGACCTGAAGCAGCTCGATTTCAGCGGCGGCAGGACGAAGATGATCCCGCTCTACGGCGATGCCGAGGTCGTTCAGGACATAACGGGACGGCTGAAATAGGGTTGGGTTTCCGCACCGGCTGCTATCGCCCTGGTTCCAGGTATCTCTTGAAGGCCCTGTACGGGTCTGCAGCATATCCCAGCCCTCGATAGAAGCCGGAAGCGCTTTCCCGCTTTACCGAGGAGACGAGCACGACGTACCGGCAGCCGGCAGAAGCAGGGAAACGGCCCGTCACGCCCGGCCGAGGACGATGGAGCGAAAGCTGTTCAGCGGGAACAGCGGCCCCGGGTCCACCTTCCGGCCGGGGCTGACGTCCTCGTGGCCCAACACGTCCGTGAAGCGATAGGAAGCGTTCAGCAGGACGGCGACCCGGCGCGCGGCGTCCATCTGCGCCTCGGTGTATTCATGCCACCCCGCTTCGGCGTTCTCATGCCGGTGCATCGCCGTCGACACCTCATCGGCCGGAATCACGCGATTCGCCCAGTTCACCCATTGCCCGTCGGCCCGCTTCCTCAGTTTGCCCGCGTTCACCAGCTCCATCCCGATGGAATACTGATTCAGCCCCTCCAGGTTGCCCCAGGCGCTTCTTCCGGCATGCCACGCCCGCCGGTTGAAGGACACCATCTGTACGACGGCTCCGTCGCGGCCGACAACCAGGTGCGCGGACGCCTGGGCCTCCGGATTCAGAAACCAGGAGACCGCTCCGTCCAGCGTCGTGCCGGCGGTGAAGTGCAGAATCAGGTACAGTGGTGATATGCTGCCGGACTGATTCGGGCTCTTCCTGAAAGAGATCGCCTCCCCGCTCTCCCCCACCAGCCGATGATTGGTGATCTTCACGGGAACCTCCTTTCTTTCTATGGCTCGAAGGAACGGGGAGCCGGGCTTGCCAGATCCTGCACGGCCTCGGCGATATTTTCACAGTGATCGCTGATGCGCTCCAGCCGGATCAGCATCTCGATGTAGAGCGGCCCCGCCTCGGCCACGCAGACCCCCCGGTGGAAACGCTCCAGGTGGCGGAAGCGGGCCAGCTTGACCTTTTCGTCGATCTCATCCTCCCGCCGGCTCATGGCCTGAATCCGCGGGAGGTCGAAATGCTCGATCAGGGCCGCCGCATCCTGCAGGTTCTGCATGACCAGCCCCTCGATCCCGTCCAGCTCCTGCCGGGCGAATTCCGTGAAGGCGATCTCCCGCTCCCTCTTATCCCGGGAAAGGTCGGCGATGATGAGAACGTGATTCCCGATCCGCTCAATGTCGTCCGCCACGGAGGTGTAGACAAAAACCTTCCTCGACTGCCCGGGATCCAGGGCCCGGCCGGCGAGCCTCCGGAGATAGTCGACGATCTCGCGGCGCAGGTTGTCTACGACAACGTCCAGGTAAGCGATGTCCCGCCGGAGCCCTTCCCGGTAGTCGAATACGAGGCTGCTTACCTGCTCCACCATTCGTTCCGTCAGCAGGACCTCCCGGCCCAGTTCCCGGCGGACATTCTCCAGGGCCTTTTCATGATTGTCCAGATCCCGCTCGTCAAGGAATTCGGGCCACAGGGGCAGCGCATCCTCCTGGCCGGGAACGATCCGCTCCACCAGGGCGGCAAAGGGCTTCAGGAAAAAGATGAAGACCGCCACGATGAAAACGTTGAACAGGAGATGGCCGAAGACGATCTGCTGGCCCACCAGCGGCGTGACGGCCCTCAGCAGATCTGACACCCACGGAAGGGCGGCCATGCAGACCACGGCGCCGCAGAGCTTGAACAGGAAGTGGGCGGCGGCTGTCCGGCGTCCGCTTACGGAGGACACCCAGGCGGCCAGCAGGGCCGTGGCGGTGGTTCCCACGTTGGCACCGAAGACGATGGGCAGGGCGTTTTCCAGGATCACCAGGTCCTGCTGGGCAAGGATGACGAGAAGGCTGATGGGAATCAGGGAGGCGTGGACCAGGGCGGTGAAGACGAGGCCCACGGCAAATCCCAGGAACGGGTTTTCCGCCTCCCGGAGGAACCGGACCACATCCCCGTCCTGCTTCAGCGGCGCCGTCGCCATTCCGGCCAGGTAGAGCCCGAAGAAGATCAGGCCGAAATAGAGAATCGTCTCCCCTGCCGTTTTCCAACCGCCCCGCCCGGAAAACCAGAGCGTTCCTCCGATAATCACGAGGATCGGCGAAAGGTCCGTCACCTTCCAGACAACGAGCTGGACCGTCAGGACCGTCCCGATGTCGGCGCCGAGAATGATGGCCAGAGACTGGTAGAAGGTGATGAGGCCGGCGCTCACCATGCCGATGGTGAGAACCGTTACGGCGGAGCTGCTCTGGAAGAAAACCGTCGCAGTGATGCCCGTCAGCAGTCCCGTGAGGGGCCGGCGGACGGCGTAGCGGATCAGCTGGCGGATGCGAACCGTGAACAGCCGCTGCACCTGCTCCCCGAGGCGCAGCATCCCGTAAAGGAAGATCAGAAGGCCGGCAGCCAGGAAGAGGAGGTCTTTCATGGGAAACGGGTATGCACGGGAACAGCCTTCCCCCCGCCTCTGTCCGGGTCCGGAGGGGAAAAGGGAGAATGCAGCCCGGAAGCCGCCCTGACGGCGGCCTCCGGGCCGGGATTACAGATCGGGGCCGGATTCGCCCTCCCCGCCGGGGAAAAGGGTCAATACTTGCCGGGGAAATTCGGTTTGCGTTTCTCCCGCTGGGCCAGGATTCCCTCCCGGGCGTCCTGGCTGCCAAACACGGGGATACCGATGTCCAGCTCCTTCTTGAAGGCCTCGGCCCAGGAGATGTCCCGGCTCTCCCGCCAGCAGCGGATGATCCCCTGGACGGCCAGAGGGCCGTTTCCGGCGATGCGCTCCGCCAGCTCCATGGCGTCCTTCATCATGCCGTCGCGGTCCGGGGCGACGCGGTTCAGGAAACCCCATTCGTACAGGGTCCGGGCCTTGAAGTTGTTCGCCGTCAGCAGGATCTCCAGGCCGCGGCAGGGCGTCAGCATCCGGGGCAGGTAGACGTTCGAGCCGCCGGTCGGCATGATGCCCAGGCTCGCCTCCCGCATCTGGAAGATCGCGTCCTCCGAGGCGACGCGCAGGTCCGCCCCCATGATCATCTCGAATCCCCCGGTGAGGCAGTAGCCGTTGATGGCGGCGATGACAGGCTTCTTGACGATGCTGGGCTTCAGCATCGCCTCGCCGACATGGGGCCCGACCTGGACGAGCCATCGCTCCGCCTCGTTCTCCGGTTCCCGGGCCTTGGTGAGGACGGGGATGGCCGTCCTGAGGTCCATGCCCGAGCAGAAGATCTCGTCCAGGCAGGAATAGAGGATGACCGCCCGGATGGAGGCATCCTGGTTGATGTCCTCCCAGGTCCGGTGCAGATCCAGCAGGATTCCGGGGTCCAGGGCGTTCTTTTCCTTCGGCCGGTTCAGTCCGACCTTGGCAATGGCACCTACCTTTTCGTACACAAGCGACGACATGAGCACCTCCTTGAACGATCATGGAATGACGGCCTTCCCGGCGGGCGGGGAATCGAAGACGGGTGGTTCCGGAAACCCCGGAAGTGCCGGAACGGCGTGAACTTATTGCGTGATTCCTAACAGATCCGCAGGGGGGCCACAAGGAAAATCTCAGGACAGGCGGCTCGCAAGAAGCCCCATCCCGAAGCTGAAGACAGTCGTCATGACGACCAGAAGGTATGTGACCAGACGGCTCGAATGGAACCAGCCGTCGAACTGGGCGGTGACGACGGCCAAGAGGCCGGCGTGAGGAATCAGCAGAAGCCACCAGGATGGAACAACACGACTCGCGACGGAAACCGCGACGAGAGACGCCAAAGCGATCATGGCCGCCAGGACGATGGCCTTCGTCGCCCCCACGCCGGCCACGACGGGCAGAGTCGGCACCTCGGCCGCCCGGTCTCCCGCCGCGTCGCGCATGTCCCAGACGATCTCGTGGGCCATAACGGCCAGGAACATGTAGACAGAGGCAAGCCAGAAAGGCCCGTCCAGGGAATGGCCCGCCCGCAGGGCGGGGTACACCAGGAGCCCCAGGGTCCAGCCAACGCCGGAGCTCAGGTTTTTCAGGATGAACAGATTCTTGATGCGCAGGGTGGCGCGGCCCGGCCAGGGAGAGGTGCTGTAGAAGAATCCGACGGCGGCCCCGGCTACCACGATGGCCGCCACGGGCCACGTGGGATCGGTGGCCAGGGCAAGCACAATGGCCGTCACTCCGCCGGCATAGGAAAAGAAGCGGATGCGGGGTTCCCGCTTCAGGGCCTCCTCCAGTTCCTCCGGGCAGTTGACGGCGTCTTCCCGGAGGTCCGTCAGGCGGTTCCACTGGCAGATGCAGGCCACCGCGAGCGGCACGATGAAATAGTCCACGGGCCGGACGCCGATGGAAAGGATGCGGTCCCAGCACCACAGCAGGGCCAGCGAGCTCAGGACGATGTGGAGGCGCTCGTTGAAAAAGCTTTTCCAGAGATTCCGCATCCGCTTCCCCGCAATAAAACAAAGAAACGGAGCGGGAGGCTCACGGGCCTCCCGCCCGCTCGAAAGATAGGGACACTTCCCCTATTTTCCCTAGAAGTTCTCCGCCAGGACCTCGTAATAAGACTGGGGATGCAGGCAGGCGGGGCAGCTCTTCGGCGGTTCCTCGCCTTCATGGACATAGCCGCAGTTGATGCAGTGCCACTTCACGGACTGCTTTTTCTTGAAGACTTCCCCATTGGCCACGTTGTTGATGAGTTTCCGGTAGCGGGCTTCATGGAAGCGCTCCACCTTGGCGATCTGCTCGAAGGAACGGGATACTTCCGGGAATCCCTCCTCTTTGGCGGTTTTGGCGAAGTCCTGGTAGAGGGTGGTCCACTCCATGTTTTCACCGGCGGCGGAGGCCTCCAGGTTGGCTTTCGTATTGCCGATTGCACCGGCGGGGTACATGGCCGTGATCTCCACGTCGCCGCCTTCGAGGTGCTTGAAGAACACCTTGGCGTGCTCCTTCTCGTTCTCCGCCGTCTCCAGGAAGATGTTGGCGATCTGCTCGAAGCCCTCCTTCCTGGCCGCGCTGGCGAAGTAGGTATAGCGGTTCCTGGCCTGGGACTCGCCGGCGAATGCGGCCAGCAGGTTCTTCTCCGTTCTGGTTCCCTTCAGCGATTTGGACATTGATTCAGCCTCCTTGTGGATTTTTTTCCTGGGATGCCCTGCCCTGAGGGCAGGGTGAAACGATGACGGTCCGGGCGGGCCGGTGCATCACCCGCCGGCATTGCGCTCCTGCGTCGCCG
Organism: Syntrophaceae bacterium; assembly: GCA_013177825.1. Lineage (NCBI taxonomy): Bacteria > Pseudomonadati > Thermodesulfobacteriota > Syntrophia > Syntrophales > Syntrophaceae > Syntrophaceae bacterium. Next base: position 52,488 of record JABLXX010000002.1, on the reverse strand, counting down.
AATCGAAGATGGGGGCGACTCCGGGGTACGTCTTCATGCAAAATTCCCGATTGTGAACCGAATGACACTGTGAAATGGGGGCAAAGATCGCGCCCCCGCCGCTTGCTGTCTCAGGAATTTGGCCATCCCGGCCGGGTTTGTCAAGAATGCGGGCGGCTCCGGGGGAGGTCTCATCGCTTTCCCGCTCCGCCCGTTGAACCGGAAGTCCGGAAATCCGTTTCGGGGTACAGCCCCGGAGCCTTTCCGCGATCCATGGATCTTCTCCCGGAAGGACGCGGCCTCCGGACTCTTTTCGGGACACCGTGCAGGGTTGAATGCTATCATAACCATCCCTGAAAAGAAAACATCGCCTCGCGGCGGGAGGGTCGTCGGCCATTGAACGTCCCGGAACTGTCCTGTGGAATCGGCAGCTTGACCGTTGCGGCACGTCCTTCAATTTTCGCCCACTGAAATCGTCCGGCTCCCGGACTTTCCCGGGGAGTTCCGCTGGCCCGAGGGAATGAGCCTTCGGAAATGCTGGCACCTGGCGGGCAACGGCATCTCCGTTTTCGCCCTCCGGGAGGTCCTGCGGGTCCTCCCCGCTTTTTTTCTTGACAATAGAACGCTCGTTCTATATGGTCGCCCCATGGCCGCCAAACGAACGATACAGAGCGTCGAACAGACCATCGGCTCCTTTTACCGCCAGCACCGGCGGATGCCCACCTATACCGAGATGATCGAGATCCTGGAGGTCCGCTCCAAGAGCGTCGTCCACTTCTGGGTGAACAAGCTCATCCAGAGCGGCTTTCTGGAAAAGGACGGGAAAGGTTTCCTGAAACCCACCCGGATAACCTTCGGCATCCCCATGGCCGGTTCCGTCCAGGCGGGCTTCCCCACCCCGGAAGAGGAAGGGCTCTGCGACATCCTGTCTCTCGACGAATTTCTGGTGGCGCGCCCGGAATCCTCGTTCCTGCTCCAGGTGAGCGGAGATTCGATGACCGGCGCCGGGATCATGGAGGGAGACATGGTCGTCGTCGAGAAAGGCCGGGAGCCCCGGAACGGGGACATCGTCGTCGCGGAAGTGGACGGGGACTGGACGCTCAAGCACTTCCGCCGGCAGGGAAAAGAGATCTTCCTGGAGGCCGCCAATCCGAAATACCCGCCGATTGCACCGCGGAACGAGCTCAGGCTGGGAGGTGTCGTGACGGCGGTGGTCAGGAAATACAGTTCATAGAATGTCCGTTTCAGGGAGAAGGAGATGTTCGAAATGCAGGCATATGTTCCCGATTATCTGAGGTCCGAGGAATTGTTCCGGCTTCGCGCATGCACCGATGGCGGAAGCCTTCTGAAAAGGGTCCGGCATCTCGTCGAGACGACCGGCTGGGAGAGGGAACTGTCACGTCTCGAACGAGCGGCGGGACCGGTCTGCTGGGGCGTCATCGGCCTTTCGCTTCTCTACTTCATCCCCTTCTGCCTCCACATCCTGCACATCTGATCCGGATCATCCCGAGGCCCTGTTCCCGGATACAGTGACGGAAGCCCTCACCTGTACGACACCCCGGAGGAGAACGGCCACCCGGATCAGGCCGGCCGAAACTAATATTTTCGGCAGACGGCCCGCCTCTCCCGGATCAACTGTTGAGCCGGCGCGCCGGAGTAGCCGTTCCCGACCGCTCGATTTCCAGAACCTTCTGCTTCAGCACCTCCGGAACGGGCACCTTCTTCCCTCCCCGGTAGTCGAAGGCCACGATCACGCCCTCCCCCTCTGCGGCCGGCTTCCGGTGCTTTTTGCTCACAACGATGTAGTTCATGACGAACCGGTCGTCTTCGACGGAAACGACCTTTGCCCCGATCAGGACGCTGTCCGGGTAGGTCAGGGGGATCCGGAAACGGCAGGACGTCGTGGCGAGAATCGGTCCGATGCCCGTCTCTTTCATGTAGTCGATCAAACCCATCTTCTCGAAGTAGGCAATCCGCGCGCTCTCGAAATAGCGGAAATAGACGATGTTGTTGACGTGCCCCATGGCATCCATCTCGCCCCAGGCAATGGGCACCTCCAGGCTGACCGGATAACCCTTGAGAATATCGGCCATGTACACTCCTTTCGCGCAGGATGATTGTTCTCGGACGTGAACGGATCGCGCCACCGGAATCCGTCCTTTCAGTGTGCCAGACCGACCGGTCCCGGGCAAGAAAAAAGCCGCCTCGCCGACAACCTGGTCAGCGGGTTCGAGTCTCACCGGCCATGCCGCCGCCGGCCACGGGTGAACGTCCCGGGAGTTCGTTTCGGTATATCTCACCCCTACAACCGCGGGGGCGCGGCCAGGGGGTTCCAGAGGAGCAATTGGGACGCCCCTGCCGGAAGTATGGGGCGGGCTGTTCAAAAATGCCCGGATGCAAGACCCCCGAAATCCTGAGCCATGAGTCGTACCCTTTTCGGTACGTCGAATGGCGAAGGATGAGGGAAACGCCGCAGACGGGTATTTTTCAACAGCACGTCCGGAAACGTTTCCGCGACGGCGGCACGCCCCCGTGACAGCCCCCGCACCCCGGAACGCAAAGGGGGACAGATTTTCGTCTGTCCCCCCGGCGATTCCCGAGGACGGCCCCAAGCCGCCCCCCTTTGCCCTGATATCGAAGCCTCGCCGGACTCACGCCTCTCCGTAGAGCGCCTCGATCTCGGGCATGTGTTTGTCCAGAATCACCTTCCGCTTCATCTTCATTGTCTGGGTGATCATGCCGTTGTCCACCGAGAAGGGTTCATGGATAAAGACGAATTTCTTCGGGATTTCATAGCCGCCGTATTTCCCCGCCAGGGAGCGGCTGATTTCCTTCCCGATCATCTCCTGCACCGCCCTGTTCCTGGAAAGTGTTCCGGGGTCACCGGACAGATTGTGCGCCTCGGCGTACTTCTTCAGGGCGATCGGATCGGGCACCACCAGGCACACGGTGTACGGCCGGTTGTCTCCGTAGATCAGGGCGTTCTGAATCAGGGGATTCAGGGTGATGTCTTCCTCCATGGCGGCGGGAAAGACGAACTTTGCGTTCTCCAGCTTGAATTGCTCCTTGATCCGGCCCGTGATGTAGAGGAAGCCGTCCTCATCGAGGCGGCCCCGGTCGCCTGTCCGGATGCCGCCGTCGGGCGTCATCGCCGCCTGTGTCAGCTCGGGCTTGTTGTGATATCCCCGCATGACGTTCGGCCCGTAAACGACAATCTCGCCGTCCCGGGCGCCTTCCTCGACAACGGATTTGTCGATGACCACCTTGACTCCCATGAGGGGGCGTCCCACGCTTCCCTTCTTGTTGGCCGTCGGGGCATTGGCCGTGATACCCGGCGACAGCTCCGTCATGCCGTATGACTCATAGAGATTGATGCCGATATCGTCAAAGAAATAGGAAATCTCCGGACTGATGGCCGCGGCCCCCGTGAGGGCCTCCCTCAGGCGGCCGCCGAAGCGGTCCCGGATCTTCTGGAAGACGATCCGGTCGGCGAGGGCATAGACGATCCCGTCCATGACCCCGGACCCGCCGTTGCGGCGGGCCTTGGCGCTTTTCAGTCCCGCGAAGAAAAGGGCCTTCGCCAGGCCTCCCTTTTCGTTCATGGCCGCATGCAGATTTTCGTAAATCTTGTTGAACACCCGTGGCACCGCCACGACGAACGTCGGCCGGATCTGGGCCATGTCCTGCACAATCGTCGCCGTGCTTCCCATGATGCCGATGGATCCCCCGTTGATGGTGAACACGTAGAGCTCGACGGTCTGGGCATAGGAGTGGGCCCAGGGAAGGATGTTGATGCACCGGTCGCTGCCGGACAGGTGGGGGTAGCGGTCCAGGCAGGCCATGACGTTGCTGCAGAAATTCCAGTGGGAGATGAGCACGCCCTTGGGGTCCCCGGTCGTTCCCGACGTGTAGATGAGGCCGGCGATTTCGTCCCGGTCGGGATGCACGGCGTCCACCGGGTTCGAGGCGCCGGTCTTCTCCAGTTCCGCCATGGAGTCTTTCCCCTGTCCTTCGATGAGGACAATCTTTTCGAGGCTTGGGATCCCGCTCGGGAAGTCCTTCACCTTTTCGAAAATCTCCCGCTTGGAGACGAACAGGACCTTTACGGATGAGTCGTTGACGATATACCGGCACGTCTGGATCAACTCCGACTCGTACATGGTCACGTAGCGGGCGCCCAGGCTGTAGGTGGCGAAGGCCGCAATGACCCATTCCAGGCGGTTGTTGGCGATGATTCCCACGGCGTCTCCCCGTTTGACTCCGATCTTGCTGAGACCGCCGCGGAGATTGCGGATCCGTGCGTCCACTTCCCTGAATGTTACCCAGTCATACGTGCCGGAAGGATTCCGCGTCCCGATATAGGGACGGTCTGCATGCCGCGAGGCGGCTTTTTCCCAAAGCACGACGAGGTTGTCGATCTGTTCCTGTTGAACCATGCTGCTGAAACCTCCTTACCGATCCGGCCGCCGGTCGCTCGACCCAGGCGGCATTCCATATCGGAAGGCTCCTCGAATCCCGTGTTCGGGGGTCTTCCCTGTCATTTCCAAGTCATCGGGAACCCCTCTCACCCGCAGCACGCAAGAGCCCTCTGGGCATACTCCCGGGCCTGTTTCGCCATCCCGTCCAGAAGCTCGGCACAAGTCGGCACATCGTTGATCAGGCCGATGGACTGGCCCACCATGAGGGGCGCATAATCGACCTTGCCCGTTTCCCAGGCCTCCTTCACCTTCTGACCCGACAGAAGCGGGATCAACTCCTCGAAGGCGCCCCCCCGCTCCTCGATGGCGAGCACTTCCTGGAGGATCTTGGTGTTCAAGCCCCGTCCCTGCAGGCCGATGGACTTCCCGTAGATGACCGTCTCGAACTCCTGGCGCCGCACCAGCTCCTGCTTGATGTTCTCGTGAACCTCGCATTCCTTCGTCGCCACGAAGCGGCTTGCCATCATCACGCCGGAGGCCCCGAGGGCCAGCGCCGCGGCCAGGCCGCGCCCGTCCGCAATCCCTCCCACCGTCACGACGGGAATCTTCACGCTCTCCGCAATCCGGGGCGTCAGCACCATCGTCGTCACGTCGTCGTTGAGGGGATGTCCGCCCTCCTCGATGCCGGCCGCATAGATCCCGTCGTAGCCGACCTTCTCCGCGTGGACCGCGTGGCGGACGGAGCCGACCTTGTGAAAGATCTTCACGCCGGCCTTCTTCAGCATCTCGATGTATTCCATACCCGCTGCCTTGTCGGCGGGCGTGCCGGAGAATTCGATACCGTCCACCTTCTCCTCCGCGCAGACGCGGATGTACATCTTGTGGTGGTCGGCGGTGATCCGGACGGACGGCAGCATCGTGATGTTCACCATGAACGGCTTGTCCGTCAGCTTCCGCGTCTCCCGGATGGCCTCCCGGAAGTCCGCATCCGTGTCGTAGTTGCCCGCCGTCAGGTTGCCCAGTCCGCCGGCGTTGGAAATGGCGGCGCAGAACTTCGGCTTGCAGAGCCACATCATTGCCCCGCAGATAATCGGATACTTCACCCCGAACATCTCCGTAATCGCTGTCTTGAACATCCTACACCTCCTGCTGTTTTTTTATTGTGCGGCGTCCTGAATTCACGCTCTTGCGCTTGGTGAGGCTTTTCCGGATATTCTCCTGGACCTGCTGTCTGAAGAGTCTCTGCATGACGTAGTCGCGGAGGAAGTCGCCCACTTTGGACAATTCCACGGTGATCCGGATGTTTTCCCGGGCGGTCTTGTCGGAGACGATCTGCCGGCGAAGTTCCATTTCCCGCGTCACGATGGACTTGCCCAGATCCACGTAAAAGGCCAGCGACTGAAGATCCAGGCCGAAATCGACAATTCTTTTCAGGACATCCCGGCAGAACCGGACGTCGTCTTCATTGTAAAGGGGCTTCCCTCCCTTGACGGCAAAAGGGATCAGAATCCCGATTTTTTCAGCCTGCTTCACCTCGGCGTCGGTCAATCCGGTCTCGGCCATGAGGATGCCCCGCTCCACGAGATTCCCGGCCTTGCCTTCCGCGGGACTGAAAACGGCGTTCTCGACGGCCTCGGCCTCCTGCAGGCTCAGGCCCTCGTCCATCCTGCGCAGGATATTCTTGATGAGATACAGGGGAAAGTATCGTCTTTCCTGGAGATACTGAATGACCTTCAGGCGTTCGACACAGACATCGTCATAATGGGACATCTTCTTGTTGATTTTAACCGGAGCGGGAAGCAGTCCTTCCCGGACGTAATAGCGGATGGTGGAGGCGGGAACACCGCTCTGTTTTGAGATGTCGCCGATTTTTACGTTCATGTGCTCCAAGTAAACATTGAAGTTATACTTTAATCTAGGCCGGAAAAAAAAATCTGTCAATCCTTTTTCCGGCGGCCGGTCCGGCAATGCCCTGCAATTCAATTTTCTTCAATGAAATCGGTTTCCGAAGCGACGTTGAAGCGGCGGATGACGCCCTTCGTTGCCGGAAACAGGGAACGAACAGACGGCATGACCACCCATATCAATGCCGGCGATGTGTTGCGGGATCCAGGAAAACCGCCTCTGGTGAAGTGGCGAGCGGGATGAAAGAAGCATGGAGGGAGGCATCGGGAGTTGTGAAGGATCGGGATTGTGTACGGAACCGGCCGCCGCCGGCAGCCGGCCAGATTGAATCAGACTCAGCGAATCAGCGGAAATCGAAGGAGGAGACCGGGGGATGGCGCTCCCCCGGTCTCTGAAAAGCCGGGGATGCACGTTATCCCCGGTGATCATTCACACCTGTTCAGCAAAATGCGGCTGTTTCGGTGATGCTCTTTCTCACGCGCTTACTTCACCAACGGTTTCGGCACAAAATAAACCGCCTTGCCGTATACGGTATTGCACACGACCGCCCCGGCCAGGTAAATGCCGATCCAGCCGGCGATGATCAGGCTCCATCCCACGATGGGCTTGGCGGTCGCCGGCGTTCCATACCAGCCGCTGTCGAGGCCGACGATCAACCATAAAGCGACATCGACCAGGAGAACGAGAATGAAAAGGAGCAGGTTGCTTTTGGCGTAACCCGGCGTCACAGCGGTCAGGAAACCCGCTCCCGCCATCCACATCCATCCCTCGACATGGACCGCCTTTCCCATCATCGCGCCGACGGCCTTGCCGATCCCGGCTTTGGCCGCAGCGAGCTGCTCCGGGGTGAGCATTTTGACGTCCGCCACTCCGGCCGCCGCCACGGCTGCATCCATGGCTTCCTTGGCGGCCTTGGGTCCGAATACGAAACTGATCAGATACCACTTCGAAAAGACGCTGATCGCCGCTGCGAGCATGAAGAATGCCGAGAAGAAAAGAAACACGTTGCCACCGAGGATGTTGTGGTCTTTCAGTTCCATCACCGCGGTGGTGTACTGAACGAGACAGCCGCCGACCAGCCAGGCGGCCAGCAGGGGAAATCCCGATATATCCACCTTGCCCAGAAATACCGCCCCGAAACCGAAACACGCAACGGCAAGGGCCGCCAGCCCACCGGGGCCGGGAGACGCAAATGTATGCTCGTGTGCCATAAAACCCTCCTCCTTTTCACTCGTTTTAGAATTAGTCCTGCATGAAAACCTGATAAACTCGCCGCGAAATTACCCCCGCTCGACATCCCCCCTTTCCCGTCGAATTGTCTTTCCTATTGTGTAATCGTGAGGAGCCAGCCGTACCGGCGGCATGGCAAGACAGACATGCGCATCCGGAAAAATTGATTAGCCGAAACCATGCCATACTTTATTCCTTGCAATATCAAAGGATTGCCGAACAAGGATGAAATATGGTGAAATATCGCGCTGATAATTGCGATATATCGTCATTTTTGATATAGATTGCCGGATTTTGAAGGTTGCACGATAAAAGTCAGGGGGGGTGACGCCATGAGAGGAGGCGGTCAGGACTTTTTCCGGCAGGCGACCGTACGGCTATGCAGCAGCCTTGACATCGAGAAAGCGATGTCAAGCTGTCTTTCCTACCTTCACCAGCATATTCCCGCCTGGGAAATGCTGCTGACCATCTTCGATCCGAACACGCACCTGATCCACAATATTGCCATGGTGGACCTGGAAGGCATCAAACAGCCCTTCCCCTCGAAACCTCTGTCGGAGGAGGCCATCGACCGGATCAACCGGGACGCCGGCGCCTGGCACGAGATCAAGATCCTGGAACGGGCCGAGCTGCATCCGGCGGCCTGGACACTTTCCAGCAACATCGATCTGTCAAAGACATCGATCATGTACATGAGCCTGGTCATCGAAGGAAAATTCCTGGGATCCGTCGTTTTCCTGGCCGAGGGGAAAGGAGTGTTCCGGAAAGAACACGCCGCTCTCGTCTCCCAGCTGAGGGAGCCTTTCAATATCGCCGTCTCGAACGCGCTGCGCTACCGGGAGGTGATGAGGCTCAAGGACATGGTGGATGCGGAGAACCGGAACCTCACCCGGGAGCTGCGATACACGACGGAGGACGAAATCGTCGGCTCCGACGGCGGTCTCAAAGAAGTGATGGAAATGGTGAGGAAGGTGGCGTCCCTCAACAGCCCCGTCCTTCTCCTGGGAGAGACCGGCGTCGGGAAGGAGGTCGTTGCCAATGCCATTCATTACGCATCTCCTCGGAAGGACAAGCCGTTTGTAACGGTCAACTGCGGAGCCATCCCGGAGAGCCTGATGGACAGCGAGCTTTTCGGGCATGAGCGGGGTGCGTTTACCGGTGCCATTGCCCAGAAGAAAGGCCGCTTCGAAAGGGCCGACAGGGGGAGCATCTTCCTCGACGAGGTGGCCGAGCTTCCGCCCTCCGCTCAGGTAAGGCTGCTCAGGGTCCTGCAGAACAAACAGATCGAACGGGTGGGCGGCGCGGAGACGATCTCCGTCGATATCCGCATCATTGCCGCCACGCACAGAAATCTGGAAGAAATGGTCCGCGTCGGGAAATTCCGGGAAGATCTCTGGTTCCGGCTCAATATCTTTCCCGTCATGATTCCTCCTCTGAGACATCGTAAAGACGACATTCCCGCACTGCTCCATCACTTTATCCAGAAAAAATCCAGGGAGCTGAAAATTCACACCCCGCCGCCCCTGTCCGCCGCCGTGATCGATCGCCTCCGGAGTTATCACTGGCCGGGCAACGTCCGGGAACTCGAGAATCTCGTGGAACGCGAGCTGATCCGAAGCAGGACTCCCGAAGGGAACCATGCACTGACCTTCGAGCAGTTCCGGTGGCCTGATCATCCGCAGGATACATGGAGGCCGGCGGAGGGAAGGAACACGCTCCTGACACTTGATGAAGCGATGTCCAGACACATCCAGGAAGCATTAGGCCTGACGAAAGGGAAAATTTACGGGCCCGACGGCGCGGCGAGACGATTGAAGGTAAATCCCAACACGCTGAGAAGCCGGATGAAGAAACTGGGCATCACGAAAAAGAACAGGGAACATGCCGATGACAGCCCCTGGGAAACATATCGATACCATAACCTGACCGTCTGAAGGCCGCGGGAAAAACGAAACCGCATGGTACGGGACATCGTCCCGTCGTCAGGCAGCCTGGGTTCCCGTCTCCGGGCCGCTCCGCTCAGTCGCCCCCCGGATGATCCGGTACATCCCCGCTCGTCCGGAACGTTTTCAGGGAAAAGACAACGGGAATGAGGACAAAGCACATGGGACTCCACTGGGCGGCAAAAAAAGACAGGGACAATGCCAGGAGCGACACCGTCAGAAAAAGGATGCTCCGCTTTGTCCCCTTGCGCAGGGAACCCATGGCCAGGTCATGATGGACAAGCCGATAATCCTTGATGGCATAAACCCAGTTCACATGAAACAGTGCGGCCAGGACGACCATGTTGGCGGAGAAGAAAACGTTGGCCGTCACCGTTCCGCTGTAATCGCCGATCAGCGAGGTTGAAAAGGGCACGAGAACGACGAACATGAGGATGAAGATGTTGATCCAGAGATGGACCCGGTTTGTCTTCATGATGTACCGGAACTGCTGGTGATGGATGGACCACAGGACGGACAGAAGCAAAAAGCTGATAAAGTAATTCAGGAACTTCCGCCATTGGTTCATCAGCAGCACATGCAGTTCGGTGTCCGAGAGTCTCAAGACCTCGGGGATCGTCAGATTGAACACCAGGAGGGTCATGGCGACCGAGAATACGTTGTCCGACAGCGATTCGACACGCCTGGTCGTCATCCCGAAATTCGATTCGTCCATGGCTGTTGCGTTTCTCCGTTGCACTCCGCTTCAGGCGGATTTCTTGAATAAAAACCAGATAATGCGAGTCGAGTGTATACTGCGGATGGTTTCGGGTGTCAACGGGCAATGAAAAGCGGCATGTTATCAATCCATTCACAAAGACAAGACCCTCGCAAGCGGGGATCCCGACTCTCGCGCAGTTCCCTCAGGCCGACGCCAGGGCCGTCCGGATCTCCCCGGCCGCGCGGACGCCGTTCTCATGCGGCAGGCTGGATTCAAGGGCTCGCCGCGCTTCCGCGCCTCCGATCCGCCCGAGCGCCCAGGCCGCATGCGCCCGCACCAGCTCCTCCGGATCCTCCAGGGCCCTCGCCAGATGAGGCACCATCTCCTGATCGCCGCTGTTGCCGAGCGCCACGGCAGCGTTCCGCTGGAAGAACCGGCGGTCCCGCATGTATGTGTAGAGGAACGGCGCAACAGCCTTCTTCTCGAACCCATCGTCCATTCTCAGAAGTCCCGTCAGGCTGAAGTGCTTCGCCGCCTCTTCCAGAAAAGCGTTCTCCGGCAGTTCCGCGCGGAGCTTCTCCCGGTTGCGCGGGCAGGCCTCCTGGCAGAGGTCGCAGCCGTGGATCCAGCTTCCCATCTTCGGCCGGATCTCCGGATCGATGTATGGGGAGGTGTTCTGGAAGCCGTGGACGTTGACGACGTGGCTGAAGGTGAGGCACCGGCGTGGATTCAGGCGAAAATCGGCGACGATGGCCCCCGTCGGGCAGGCATCGAGGCACAGCCGGCAGTCAGGTGGGCAGTGCGTCCCCTCGGTGGGCGAATCATATTCCAGCTCGGCGTCCACAATGAAGGTGTGGATGATCACGAAGGTTCCGATGCCCGGGGCAGAGAAGAAGGTGTTACGGCCGATCGTGCCGAGCCCGGCCCGGACGGCGGCGAGGCGGTCGGGAACACCGGAGGAGATCATGTACCAGCGCCCGACCTGCATCTCCTTCGATTCCAGGAAGCGGCGCATAAGTTCGACCCGGGCGCCGCCGAGGCGCGTCGTCGGCTCGATGTACGAGCGCGACTGGTAGAGGCGGCCGATCCTGCCCACCAGGTTCGCCGGGAAACGCTCGCGGAAATAGTCATACACCGCGACGACGATGGACCGCGCACCGGGCAGGCGGTCCTGGGGACGGACCGCGCGCCGAAGGCGAAGCCCGCTGTCGGCCGCCCAGTCATAGTCGGGCAAACGCTCTTCGATAGCTTGGGCGTATAGGGGAAACGGTTCCGCCGTCGTGATGCCCACACGGCTGTAGCCGAGGTCCAGGGCGTAGCTCCTGATTTCTTCCGTCAGCGACATGAAAACGCCTCCCTGTTTATGGTTTCCGGACCGGACTCGAACGCGGCCGCCTACGAATGTTCCAGCAGACGAAACCGGTTTGATTCGATCATCCGTTTCATGGACTCCACAAAGGCGCCCGGGGCCGCATAGTCCGGGTGATTCCGGATGACCCTGGCCGCCTTTGCCATCCGGCCCATCTCACGTACGAGGCCCTTCGCATCGCCTTCCCGCCGGGGACGGCAGGGGTGGTTGGCAAAGAGCGGATTTTCCGGATCGAGGTACCCCTTCCGCACGTGCCAGGCAGACAGCGTTTCGCACCGGCAGGGGTTGCCCTCGTTAGCCAGGCCGCACTGACTGGCCAGGAAACCCAGGACTTGCCTTTTCCCGCGGGAGACACGCTGGCGGTATGCCGCCGGTGTCAGCCCCAGGATATGGGCCCCCTCCGTGCTGCTGACACCGATGATCTCACCGAGGATGAAAGCCAGGCGGAGCTCCCGGTTGAGGCACAGGAGGAGATAATGGACGCAGGCCCGCTTCATCTCCTCACAGATGAGGCTCTGCTCGGCACCTGCGGACGGGTCATACAGACCCTCCGGTCCCGATTCCTCGATGGCCTGCCGGCAGACGTCGAAGGTCATGCGCCAGCGCTCGGCCCGCCCCCTGCACTCGGTCAGCAGGTGATTGGAGGCAATGCGGTAGACCCATGTCTCAAAGCGGCTCTCCCCTTTGAATGTGCTCAAGTGGGTGATGACCTTGACGAGGATCTCCTGGGTGGCGTCTTCCGCATCGGCGGGGATGTAGAGCATCCGGATCGCCAGCCCGTAAATCCCGTCCTGGATCCGCCGGACGATTTCTTCAAGGACCTCCCGGTCTCCCTTGCTGGCCCGCTCGACCAGATCCTCGATGGTCCCCTCTGCAATGTGCGTTTTCGCCGGCATCTGTTTCACCCTTTCCCTGTTAGACAATTCCGGGGCATGGTTTGTGACAAAAAAACAGGACGGTGAATTGGGACGGATTTCAGTCCGTCTCCATTCCCTTAAGGAGGATGGATCGGTTTGTAAAGTTCAGATAGGGTGATGTCATGACTCTGAATCAAATGCACGGAGGGGAAACAGATGGATCGGCCGCCGACAGGGCAGCCGCCGCAGGCTTTTCCGTTTAACACCGCGGCGGGCCGCCAGCAGTATTTTTTTCATCCCCCCCTCCCTCTCATGGATGCTCGGCCAGATGAATCTTCAGCCACAGATCGATCGACTTCGTCTTCTCCCGCCCTCCGCCGCCCATACCGCCGGGCGGCCCCTGGGGCGGTCCCGTCCCGCCCCCTCTTCCTCCCGGCTCTCCGCCGGATCCGCCCGGACCGGCACCGCCCGGGCCCCTTCCGCCCCCGCGGCCGCCGCCTTCGACTCCCCAACGCGGCGACGGTCCCGAATCCTCCCCGGTCAGCAGGCCGATGCCGACTATTTTCGGCTTTCTCGCCGCAATGCCCAGGGGTGATGCTTCATCCCGGATCAGGGGCACCCGAAGTTCATATACAAGAGAGCCCTGTACGTCCCTGATCCGGCACCGGATGCCGTTCGGATCGGAATTGTCCGCTAGAATCACGCTGTACTCGTTTCTGCCGGGGCGCGTGATTTCCATATCACCCCGCGATACGTCCCGGAACCGATCGGGCCCGCCGGAGGGATCCATCCGCCCTTCGCCGTCTCCTTCCAGGGCGGGCGGGCGTTCGGCCCCCGGCTCCTTCCCGCGGTTCGGAAGCGGAAATCGAATCCCGTAGGCCTCGTTCCGGCCGCCCGTCTCATCGAGCCATACCGTCAGGCCGACGGTCATAACCTGCCGCTGGATGGCCTTGTTCCGCGTAGAAAGGCGCAGGTACAGCATCCTGTCATCGTTCAGAAGCCCGATCGTGACCTCTTCCCCCGGTAGCCAGTGAAGCGCCCGATTCCATTCCAGCCATTCGTCTTCCGCGCCACCGGCGACCGGTCGATCATGCCACGCACTGTGCAGCTCTTTCATGACGCATCCGATGAAAACCGCCGAAAACAGCAGCACGGCAACGGTGGCCAGAAAGGGCATCCGCATGTTTTTCATCGCCTCTCCTTCCCTTGCCTGTTCCGATGTTCGGCCTGCCCCGGACGCGGCATGCGCAGGCGGGCATCCGGCCGGTATTATGGCCCCCATTCCCCGATCCTCAATCCATGAACCCCATGCGTCCGAAGCCCCTTTCACTCCAAGGCGGCGGGAAGGGGCACATGTCTTCCCATTCCCCGGGAATGGCCTCCGGCTCCTCTTCGCAGCAGGCCGACGGATGCGGGGCTTCGGCCAGTTCCGCGTCCTCCGGCGGATCAGGGATCAGCACGAGCCGGCCGTTTTCATCCCTCCGGCAGACACCCGTGATCGTCTCCCCCCACAGGGCCGTGAAGCCGGAGATGCTTCCGGATTCCGTACCCTTGCAGGCCTGATAAGCCTCCGGTGGAGGCCCGGCCGTGAAGTCGCAGGGCATTCCATCGTCCGCCTCATCGGGACAGGGGCCGTTCTCCCCGGCGAGACAGTCCGGTTCCCGCAGACCGGGGGTCTGCCCCCAGGCAATCTCGAACACGAACAGCAGAACCAGCGCGAGAATCACACCTACCAACGCGGCATCCTTCATGATTTCCTTTTTCATGGTACGTCCTCCGGCTTTTTCCGACCTCACCCGCACCTCGCAGGTCGTGTCGTTTCATACGCCCGCCGGATGACGAATTGCCGGGGGAAATCATGAAAAGAATGTCATGGCTGGAGGTTGCGGAAAGCGGACGGGAAGGAATCGTCCCCGGGTGCGGTCGGACAGGCGCCAGGCGGCGCCCCCCTGCTGCGATGGGACAGAAAAGGTTACGGTTTTTTAATCTCATGACCCGTTGCAATAAATCCGATTATGGGTACAGTAGCGCCATGCGGGTGCTTTTCGTCGAGGACGACAGGAAGATCATCTCCTTTGTGAAAAAGGGACTCAAGGAACAGGGCTTCGTCGTCGACGTCTGCGAAGACGGCGATGAAGGCTTTACCATGGCCACCGGGCAGGCCTACGACGTCATCCTGCTGGATATCATGCTCCCGGGACGCGACGGCCTGACGATCCTGCGGCAGCTCCGGGAAATGAAGAACACCGTCCCGGTGATCCTCCTGACGGCGCGGTCGGCGCTGAACGAGCGGGTCGAAGGCCTGAACCTGGGGGCGGACGACTACCTCAGCAAGCCGTTCTACATCGAAGAACTGTTCGCGCGAATCCATGCCGTCACCCGGAGGGGAACGGGCCAGCAGCTCAGCCTGCTCCAGGACGGGGACCTGGTCGTCAACCTGATCACGCGGGAGGTCATGACGGACAAGGGGATCGTCGAGCTGACGGCCCGTGAATTCAACCTGCTGTCGCTGCTGATGCGCTCTCCGGGACGCGTATATACCCGGATGCAGATCCTGGAACACGTCTGGGGCTATTTTTTCGACCCGCAGACCAATGTGGTGGACGTCTATATCCGCCGGCTTCGCAGCAAGATGGATGGGGCCCCCGACCGACAGCGCATCGAAACCGTCCGGGGGGTCGGATACCGGTTCAACAGGATCGGCGGGGAGTAGACGAGATTGTTTCGCATCAGGATCATCCTGCTTTCCATTCTGATCTCGGGTTCCGTTCTCATCGCCTTCGGCCTGTATTTTCTCAACGTGATCCATGACGTAAGCCTTGACCGGATCGATTTGGAGATCCGTTCGCTGGGACAGCGTCCCTTCCATGCCTGGCGGCTCGCGAGGCGCTGGGAGGAGATGGACCGGTCGCTCCAGTTCATCTACGGCGAAAAACGCTGGAAAGACATCATCGTTCAGGTCAGGACCGGAAAGAACGAGGTCCTGTACCGATCCCCCCACTGGCCCGAAGGGATTTCGGAGGACTCCTTCCCCGAATATGACCGAAGGATGGAAACACCGCCGCCCCTTCCCGCCCATTTCCCGGAAAGCAGGCAGCGCCTTGAACATTCCGGCCGCAATGCCGGCGCGGTCGATCCGGCGGGACAGGAACCCCCGGACGATCGCACGGGAACCGCGATGCCTCCCCCCTCCGGTATCCTGCCGGGCAGGCCGCCGGGTCCTTCTCACGCGGACATCATCCCCGACAGGCCGCCTCCCGGTCCACCCGTCCCGATCCGCGCAAAGCAGCCTTTCTTCAAGACCCTGAAGGCCGACGGGAAGACATGGCGGATCGGGATCATGGGCAATCCGTTCATCACGATCCTGATCGGCATGGACATGGCGGGGTTCCATTCGGAGGCCGCCCGCTTCAGGAAGACATTCTTCATCGCATTGCCGATTGCGCTGCTCCTGCTCGCCGCGGGAGGATGGCTCATCACCAGAAGGGCGCTCGGACCCGTCGCGGACATCACCCGGACGGCGGAATCCATCACGGCGCAGGGCCTGGACCGGAGGATTCCTCCGTCAACCGGAGCCCGGGACGAATTTTCCCGGCTGGTGGACGTGATCAACGACATGCTGGACCGGCTCGAAAACAGCTTCAAGCAGGCGGTGCGCTTCAGCGCCGACGCCGCCCATGAGCTGAAGACGCCGCTGACGATCCTCCAGGGGATGCTCGACGACGCCGTGCAGCACGCGCCCGACGGCTCGGATGAACAGCGCTCCTACGGCACGCTCATCGAAGAGGTGCAGAGGCTGAAGGCGATCGTTCAGAAGCTTCTGATCCTCGCCCACGCCGATGCGGGGCAGCTGGCCCTGAACCTGGAGCCCCTCGATATCAGCACCGTCATCGAGTCGGCCATCGAGGACGTCGGCGCCATCGCGCCCGGCCTGCGCCTGGAGCCGGAAATCGCTCCGCACGTTATGGTACAGGCCGATCCGGATCTCTTCCGGCAGGTGATCCAGAACCTCACCTCCAATGCCGTCAAGTTCAACACGGAAGGCGGCCTGATCCGGTTCCGGCTGGAGGAGCGCGTGGACCGGGTGCTCTTCACGATCTCCAACTCCGGCGCCCCGATCCCGGAGGCCGACCATGAAAAGATCTTCCACCGCTTCTACCGGGTCGACAAGTCGCGCAGCCGCACCGTCCCCGGGTCCGGCCTCGGCCTGAGCCTCGCCCGGGAAATCATCCACGCCCACGGGGGATCCCTCCGCCTCGACGCCGATTCCGGCGAACTGATCACCTTCATCCTCTCCCTGCCCAGGAAGCTCCCGCAAACCTGAGCGGACTCCCGAAAATCGAACTTTGTGCGTTGTTCCCGCTCCACCGAGTGTGATAACGGATGATCCGTCGACACATCAGGGAACGCACAAATCAGGGAGGGCTGCATCAATGCCGCGCGAAATCGGAGGACAGAAGGAGCTCCAGGAACAGGTCCAGGACGCCGGGCTCTGCACGGGATGCGGGGCCTGCGTCAACCTCTGCCCTTATCAGACCTTTTACCGCGACCGGACGATCGTCCTGAATCCATGCGACATCCAGGCGGGCCGCTGCTATGCCTTCTGTCCCCGGACGCCGGTGGATCTCGACCGGATGCGCCGGCTCCTCTCCCCGGAAGCCGACCTCACCCGGGAAATCGGACCCGTCCGATCCTTCCACATCGTCCGCGCCGCCGACGCCGGCCTCCGCCGACAGGCCCAGCACGGCGGGACGGTCTCGGCGCTGATGTCGCTGGCCCTCACGGAAGGCCTGATCGACGTCGCCGTCGTCGCCGAGGGCCGGGAGCGGTTCCTCCATTCCGGCACCACCGTCCAAGAACCCGCGGAGGTCTGGAAGCGGGGGAAGAGCAAGTTCATCGTCTCCCCGACGGTGGCCGAATTCAACCGGACGGCCGCCGGCAAAAGCGAAAAGATCGGCGTCGTCGCCACGCCCTGCCAGGCCTTCGCCCTGGCCAAAATGCGCCTCAAGCCGAAACTGGACAGCGGCGCAAACCCGATCGACAAGCTGAAGCTGACCATCGGCCTTTTCTGCGGCTTCACCCTTTCCTGGTCGAAGCTGACGGGCCTCCTGGAAGGAAGCGTCGGCCTCGACCGGGTGCGGGGGATGGAGATTCCCCCGGGGGAAGGCGTCCTCGAGGTCTATCTCGACGACGGCAAGCGGACGTTTCCGATAGAGGAAATCCGGGACTGCATCCGGGAGTCCTGCCGATACTGTGTCGATACAACCGCCGAATTCTCCGATCTTTCCGTCGGCTCGGCGCGCCTGGGCGGAAGCTGGGAGGAGACGCGGTCCTGGAATCAGGTCATCGTCCGGTCCAACGCCGGCGCGGCGCTCCTGGACCTGGCGAAAGCAAGGGGGGTCCTCGAATTTCACGACGTCCCCGCCGGGAGCCTGGAGATGCTGAAAGAGGCCGCACAGGCCAAGAAGAAGGAAGCGCTGAAAAACCTGGCGGAGAAAAGCGGCCGCGCCGGCGACCTGCTCTACCTCGACGCGCAGGATCGCATGCTGGCCGCGCTCCGGTCATAGGGGGATCGACATGACGGCATTGCTCCATACGGGAGAAGGAAGCAGCCATCTCATGATGGGAAACGAGGCCATCGCCCGGGGCGCCCTGGAAGCGGGGATGGCTGTGGCGGCGGGCTATCCCGGGACTCCGTCCTCGGAAATCCTGGAGAATCTGGCCCGGGTCGCCGAAGAGCGAAACCTGTACGTGGAGTGGTCCACCAACGAAAAGGTGGCCCTGGAGGTCGCCGCCGCCGCATCCTTCGCCGGCCTTCGAAGCCTCTGCGTCATGAAGCAAAACGGCGTGAACGTGGCCTCCGACTTTCTGCTCCACCTCGCCGGCTCCGGCACCCGGGGCGGGATGATCCTGGTCACCTGCGACGACCCGGGCGCCCTGTCCAGCGTGAACGAAGGGGAGTCGCGGCACTTCGCCCGCATGATCGAGATCCCCCTCCTGGAACCGGGAGACTTTCAGGAAGCCAAGGACATGACTCGCTGGGCCTTCGATCTCTCGGAGGACCTCGGGACCCTGGTCATGCTGCGCAGCGTCACCCGGATGTCCCACGCCAGCGGCAACGTCCGCCTGGGAGCCCTTTCGGACCGGACGGCCTGCGCCGCGTTCCGGTGCGACGGGGCCATGCTGGATCCGCTCGAGGGCCCGGTCCTGAGCATGCCCGTCGCCTACAGGCACGGCCTCCAGCAGGAGAGGATCCGGAAAGCCCGGGACCTTTTCGAGACAAGTCCCTTCAACACGTACGAAGGGCCGGAACGGCCGGAGGTCCTCATCATCACGAGCAGCGCCTGCACCCTCTACAGTCGCGAGGCCGTCCATGCGCTGGGCCTCCGCGACCGGGTCGCAATCCTGAAACTGGGAACGACCTGGCCCCTGCCGCCCAACCTGCTGAAGAAGTACCTTGTACGGTCGGACAGGATCCTGATCGTGGAGGAGGTGCTGCCCTTCCTGGAGGAGAACGTCAAGGTCATCGCCGCCGAAGAAGCAAAGGAAATCGGGATCAAGACCTTCTACGGGAAGAACGACGGGACGATCCCCATGCGGGGCGAGCTTTCGCCGGACCTGGTGACCGGTGCGCTTTGCCGGATCCTGGGCATCCCCTCCCCTGCCGTCGACCCGGAGTACGAGAAGAAAGCGCAGGCGGCGGCATTGGCCAATGCGCCCCAGCGGGGTCTCGCCTTCTGCCCCGGCTGCCCTCACCGGGCCTCCTACTGGAGCATCCGCACGGCCCTGAAGCTGGACGACCGCGGGGGGTTCGTCTGCGGCGACATCGGCTGCTACACCCTGGACGTTTTTCCCGGCGGCGCGGGCACGCTCAAGACCCTCCATTCCATGGGCTCCGGAACGGGCGTGGCCAGCGGCTTCGGAAAACTCGGCCCCTTCGGCATGGACAGGCCGGTGCTGTCGGTGTGCGGGGACTCCACCTTCTTCCACGCCGCCATGCCCGCCCTGGTCAACGCCGTTCACCACCAGTCCGACATCACCATGATCATCCTCAACAACAGCGGGACGGCCATGACGGGATTCCAGTCACACCCGGGCCTCTGCGTCAACGCCATGGGCCGGGAGGCGCCGGACGTGGACATCGCGAAAATCTGCACCGCCATCGGCGCCAGGGTCGAGATCTGCGATCCTTTCGATTTTGCCGAAACCCGGAAAACGCTCAACCGGCTGATGGAGGAAAAAGAGGGGGTCAAAGTCCTGATCCTGAAGCAGATATGCGCCCTCTCCCCGGAGAAGAGAGGGATCCGCAAATTCAACGTCCGGGTGGACGAAACCCTCTGCATCGGAGAAGACTGCGGCTGCAACCGCCTGTGCACCCGCATTTTCCGCTGCCCCGCCCTGGTGTGGGACAAGGAGAACCGTCGGGCCCGCGTGGACGAAGTCCTCTGCGCGGGCTGCGGCGTCTGCACGCAGGTCTGCCCCCGCTCGGCCATCACCAAGGAGGTGGCGTAACCATGGGAACTCCGCAACTGCCCAGGGATCCTTACAATATCATCATCACCGGCGTCGGCGGCCAGGGAAACGTCATGGCCTCGCGCGTCCTTTCAGGCATGCTGGTGAACAGGGGCCTGACGGTGACGATCGGTGAGACCTTCGGCGCCTCCCAGCGGGGCGGCTCCGTGATGAGCCATATCCGCGTCTCCGTGCAGGGAACGTGGAGCCCCCAGATCCCGAAGGGAAAAGCCGACGTCGTGGTCGCCCTGGAGCCGGCGGAGGCTGTCCGCGTACTGGCGGCCTACGGGCATCCCGGCGTGATCGTCCTCTCGAACACCCGGCCGGTCTATCCGGTGGGCGTCATCACCGGGGAACTGAACTACCCTTCCCTGGATGAGATCCGGACGTCCCTGGAGGGGCTCTCGGCGCGCCTGTGGCTGATCGACGCCACCGATGCGGCCGTCCGGCTGGGGAATCCCATTCTTGCGAATATTGTCATGATCGGTGCCCTGGCGGGCCTCGGCGATCTCGACCTGACCCCGGAGGATTTCAGGGCGGTCATGGAGCAGACCCTTTCGGGAGACAAGCTGGACGCCAACCTGAAGGCGTTTGCCTCGGGAACGGACGCAACGAGGGCATAGACGCACAGCCCGCCTCGACGACAAACGCAATGTGCACCTCTTCGGGGTTGCGTAAAAGAGGTCTTTTCCCCTATAAAGAAGGCGAGACTTCATTATTACCCTTTGCATTCTCAATAGCGGTGGTCTCCGGCCTCCTCAGCAGATCACGTCACCCTGTCCATCTCGTCCTGAATCGGCTGTTGACCCATTTAGCGATCGAACTCCGCGGCCTGGCTGCTCCCTGGATCATCGCTCCTGAAGCTCGCACGGAAAAAGGCCTTTGCCTTGGGAATATCCATCCTCATGGAAGGATGCCTTGGACGGTCCCGTTCCTCTTCCCCCGGAGGATCGGGACGGAGAAAGGAGGTTAAATCATGGGATTTCTTGACAGGCTTTTCGGGCAAAAAGACTGGGAAACGTATGTCAGCGGGAAACATGGCTTCCAGGTTTCCTATCCGAAGGAATGGTCCGTCCGGGAAAGGGAAGACGGCATCGATATCCATCCGCCCGACTTCCATATGGCCATGGAACCAGAACTGGGCGTCGAGATTCCGACCCCCGGCGTCCATATCGCCGTTCGGGATGCTTCAGGAAGAGACGGCGGAGAGGCGAAAGACGTTCTCCGCGCGAGGAGCAACATCTATGAAGATTACAGGGTGCTCAACCACATCGGCAACGACGTGCCGAAGGCCGAAAGCGCCGTCGTCTACGAGTTCGCATTCACCAGCCGTGGAACCGCATTGCACGCATGTTCCGTCATCGCCAGGAAGGGAAGCCGGATCTTCGACATAAAAGCATGCGAGAACGCAGGCACGTTCGAGGCTGTTCAAAAAACATTCCGGCAGATCGTCAAGGGCTTCAAGGTCGAGTGATTTTTGGGAAGCGGAGCGAAGGGGGTGATTCATCGGTTACAGGACGCCTTTGCGTTCCGAGCGCCCCACCGTCTGCCTTTCCATCGTTCAGACCGGTTCGGTGCCCGACTCACCGCCCATGACCTTCAGGGCGATCTCTTTTTCATACTTTGCATATTCCCGGATTTTCCGGACGGCCTCGTCCGCGTTGCCTTCTTCGGCCGTCTCCAGGATCTTCAGCAATTCCCTGTAACTGTCTGCGAGCTCCTTTTTCCGGAAAATCAGCGCCTCGTATTCGACCCACCGCTTGACCTGCCAGAGCTCCGTAATCGTGTGCTCCAGGAGGGAATCCCCGGCAATGCGAAGCAGGATCGAGATGATATCGAACATGGCCTCGCCGTATCCAAGACCGTCCTCCGTATTCGCGCAGGCCTTGATTCTTTCGATTCCCCCGAGAATTTCTTCCTTGTCGGCGGGAGTCATCCTGACGATGACCTTGCGGATCATCAGACCGTAAAGCTCCGCCAGGATGTCGTAGAGGGATTCGATGTAGTCGCTGTTGATCTGGGTGACGACGGTCCCCCGGCGCGGCTCGATCGCCACGAGCTTCTTCTTTTCCAGGATCCGGAAGGCCTCGCGGACCGTTCCCTGGCTGACCCCAAGCTCGCCGGCGATCCTGGTCTCGATCAGGCGCTCTCCCGGGAGAAACTCCTTGCGGATAATCCGTCCGCTGATGATTTCGGCCGCCTTCTGGGATAAATTTTCCGCTTTGATCTTGTACATGTACGCCTTACCCTCCCATCTTCCGGTACCGGCACGGTGCACTGAGGGGAATACCCCTTGACAGGATTATTTATTATTGATAATCGATAAGCGTTACCTAGCAGGCAATCCGTCGTCTGTCAAGAAGATGCTTTTGCAACGTGCAGGAATATAAGATCCCGGCGCTCTCCTGCAAGAAAAACGACGGATTCCGGCCGCCCCGGGGAGCTGGATCCCGGCCCGGGAACAGCCGTAATGTACAGACTGGAGGTCATCGATGGCAAGCAAATATAAGGGTTACATGGGCAGGATTCTGGATATCGACCTTTCCTCGGGAAAGATCGGCAGCTACGACCTGTCCGACCGGGACAGGGAGCGCTTCGTCGGCGGCCGGTTCATCTCCACAAAGATCCTCTGGGACGAGCTGAAGCCGGGCGTGGATCCCCTGTCTCCCGACAATATCCTGATCGTCATGACATCCCCCCTGACCGGGACGGGGGCGCCGTCCACCAGCCGGTACGACATCTCCGCCAAGAGCCCCCAGACCGGGACCATCGGCCATTCCAACAGCGGCGGTCATTTCGGGATCCACCTGAAGCGGGCGGGGTGGGACGGCATCATCGTCCGCGGCAGGGCCGAGAGCCCGGTCTATCTCGACATCGACGAAGACAGGGTGACGATCCAGGACGCATCGCATCTCTGGGGAATGGACACGGAAGAGACCAAGGAGAAGATGGGCGATCGGAGGGCCGGCAAGATGGTCATCGGTCCCGCCGGAGAAAATCTTGTCAAGTACGCCATCGTCATCTCCCAGGACCGCAGTCACGGCCGCTCGGGCATGGGCGCCGTCATGGGGTCGAAGAACCTCAAGGGAATCGTCGCCAGGGGGAACCGGAAGATCGAGCTCCATGACCCGGAGGCGTTCAAGGCGCTCATCAAGCAGTGGATCGACATGCTGAAGGGACATCCGGCGACGGGGGATTTCGCCCCCCGCTACGGAACTTCAGGCTTCCTGAAATCGATCTCCGATCACAACGCCCTCCCGACGAAGAACTTTTCCTCCGGGACCTTCAAGGATGCCCATATGCTCACGGGCCAGACGCTGGCGGAGACCCGGCTCGTGAAAAACGCCGGCTGCCAGTCGTGTCCGATCCGCTGCGCCCGGGTGGTCAATCTCGACGGCCGCGAGATCAAGGGGCCGGAGTACGAGGTCCTGTGCCTGCTGGGATCCAACCTGCTCATCAACGACATGGACGCCATCATCCGCTGGAACTATGAGCTGGACCTCCTCGGTCTCGACACGATCTCTTCAGGCACGGTCCTGGGATTCGCCGCGGAGCTGAACGAGAAGGGCCTGTGGAGGAACGGGATCGAGTTCGGGAAAAAGGACAACATTTCCCGGATCCTGCGGGATATCGCCTACCGAGAGGGCATCGGGAATGATCTGGCGGAAGGCGTCCGGTACCTGTCGCAGAAATACGGGGGGGAAGACTTCGCCCCCCACTCCAAGGGCATGGAGATGGCCGCCTACGAGCCCCGGGGCGCCGTGGGCCACGGTCTCGGCTATGCGACGGCGAACCGCGGCGCCTGCCATCTGGACGGCGGCTACATGATCTATTTCGAGGCCACCGGCCCCGCCATCCTCAATCCCTACGACTACCGCTCCAAGCCCGGATACACCATCCTCGATCAGAACCTCCTGGCATCCATCAGCGCCGGGGGTAACTGCCTGTTCACGAGCTGGACGATCCTTCCCGCCTTTCTCTTCAAGATTGCGAATTCCAGGGTCGTGAGCTGGCTGGTTACGCAGATCCTGACCTATTCCTGGGCCGCCATCGAGTTCACCCTGAAACTGCCTCCGTCCCTCATGCGCTACCACCTCCCCATGCTTCCCCACACGAAGGCCCTGGAACTGGCCACGGGCATGGAAATGGACTTCGGACGGTTCATCCGGATGGGGGAACGGGGCTTCACCATGGAGCGGCTCTACAACATCCGCGAGGGGTTCACCGCAAAGGACGACCGGCTGGCCAGGCGGTTCACCCACGAGGAGCAGATCCCCGGGAAGAAGAAGACCGTGGTCCCCCTGGCGAAGATGCTGCCCAGGTACTATCGTCTCCGGGGATGGGATGAAAACGGCATTCCGACTCCCCGGACGATCGAGAAGCTCGACCTGGATTTCATGAAAGCCCCCGGCAGGGAGCGCCGGGAGCGGGCCGAAGGGGAAACCGGCGGATTTCCGGTCGCGGACATCCATGCAGGTGGGAAGGCGAAAGCATAGGATCGTCATGCCGATGGAAACATCGACGCCTTTTCTGCGGCCGTAAAAGGGATCTCCGGACTTGCCGGGAGAAAATGTTCAAGGAGAAGAAATCGCCGTGAAGAGATTCGTTTTTGCAACCGGGTTGATGAACGTTCTGGGAGGAATCCTCTTTGCCGTGCCGGATGCCCTCCTGCTGGTCGGCATCGAGGCGCCGGCAAACAGGTTCTGGCTCCTGCTGCCGGCTCTGTTCCTCGCTTTTCTCGGGGTCATCCTGATCTTCTCTTCCAGGGACCTGGCGAACCGCGCGACGATCGTGTTCTGGGACGGATTCTCGCGCGTCACGGCCTTCTTCGTTTTCCTGTGGTTCGGCCTGTGCGCCGGCATGGGCAACATGGTGGCGCTCCTGGGGATTGTCGATCTGGCCGTTGCCCTCGTTTATTTCGTCGGTCTCCCGCGCGCCCTTGACCGGGGCTTTCTGAGCATTCTCCTGGACAGGCACGGTACGGCCGGATAACGGCGGACGTACGCGCTCGGATCATAAAAAACCGCCCCGGTTTTGTCCCGGGGCGGTTCGATTTCGAATGTTTTTGACAGGATCAAGGGCAGGACGAACCCGATCGGCCTTTTGCCCGACCGGGTTGACAGCGATACACCCCTTGCAAGCGGGCACGGAAGCGGTCGCCTGTTACCCGGCGGATCATGCCCTCTTTCTTTTTCAGCGATCCTTCTCCAGGATGAAGACGGAGCAGGCGGCCTCTTCCGTCCCGATCACACCGCCGCCGTTTTCCTGCAGGGCCAGCTTTGCGTCTTTTACCTGGCGGGGACCCGCCTCCCGGCGCAGCTGTGTCGCCAGCTCATAGAGCATGGAGATGCCCGTGGCGCCGACGGGATGCCCCTTGGAAACGAGGCCTCCGCTTGTATTCACGGGCGTTGTGCCTTCCAGCGTGGTTCCGCCGGACTCGACGAAACGGCCCCCTTCCCCGATCGGGCAGAATCCCATCATCTCGGACTGAAGAATGATGCTGAACGACGTGGCATCGTGGACTTCGGCCACATCGATATCGGAAGCGCCGATGCCGGCCATGGCATAGGCCTTGTCCGCGGCAACCTTGCTCAGGCTGGGTTCATCGAGCCCCTTGTACTTCCCGCCCGTCATGACGCTCGCCCGGATCTTGACGGCCCGGTCCCGGACCGCCGGGGGAAGGCCTTTCAGATAATCACCGGAGCACAGGACCGCCGCCGCCGCCCCGTCCCCGATGGGAGAGCACATGGAACGCGTCAGGGGATAGGTCACGATCCGGTCCTGGAGAACCTGATCCACGTCCAGCGAAAACTTGTACTGGGCCTTCGGGTTCTTGGCCCCGTAGTCGTGGGTAAAAGCCGCTGCGCAGGCGATCTGGCGCTGGGTCGTGCCGTACTTCCACATGTGATACAGGGCCTGCATCCCATACGTATCCATGAAGAGGCTGCGGTTGCCCCCGGTCTTGAACTCCCGGCCGACCAGCGCGCCGATCTGCCGATAGACGTCGATCGTCTCTTCGGTTGTAAAATTGTCGATGCCCGCCTCGAAAATCTTGAACATGGTCGTCGGGTCGTCGGGAATGAAAAGCTTCTCGACCCCCAAAGCCAGGATGACATCGTTCTGACCGCTCAGGATATCCTTCCAGGCGCAATGGGCCGCCATGGACCCCGTGGCGCACGCCCCTTCCACGTTGATGATCGGCACCCGTTCGGGAAAGAGCTTCTCCCTTACCAGGGGTACAAAGCAGATCTGCCCCCGGATGCTGGACTGGCCGAACAGGTGCATGGCGCAGTTGCCGAAATAGCCGAACTGGATCTCGTTTCCGTCGGACATCCCGGCGTCATTGATCGCACCGAGATAGGCCTCCCGGACCAGGTCCCGGAACGAACGGTCCGGATACTTTTTGAATTCCGTCGAATACGCCCCGATGATATAGACGTCCCTCATTTATTCCTCCTTTGAAGGTTGATTTCCATATGCCTGCCTGGCGTCCGGTCCTGCTCGAAAGCCGGTGTCACACGCGCCGCTCGGAGCCGGCCCAGTAACGTTCCCGCATCTTTTTCTTGTCGATCTTGCCCAGATTCGTCAGGGGGATCGCATCCCAGAATTCGACGCTTTTGGGGGTGACGAGGCTTCCCTTTTTGTCCTTCACGAAGCGGATCAGCTCCTCTTCCGAGGCTGCCTTTCCCTCGTGAAGAACAACGACCGCCTTGACCAGCTCACCCCACTTCTCATGCGGCACACCGATGACGGCGGCGCTCTTCACCGCCGGGTGTTCATGAAGCACGTCCTCGATCTCCCGGGGGAAGATGTTGAAGCCGCCACTGACGATCATGTCCTTGGAACGATCGACGATATAGAGATACCCCTCCTCGTCGAACTTGCCCACGTCTCCGGTCCACAGCCAGCCGTCCCGGATCGTCTCCGCCGTTTCTTCGGGCTTCTTGAGATAGCCCGTCATCATGTTGATCGTCCGGCAGACGATGTCGCCCGATTCTCCCAGAGGCACTTCCCTGCCGTCCTCCCCGATGATGCGCACGTCCGCCGTCATCACCGGCCGGCCGCAGGACTTGTAGACCCGCATGCGCTTCTCCGGGTCGGCGATGACGTGTTCCTGCCGGGACAGGCAGCTGATCATCATGGGCGTCTCCGTCTGTCCGAAGAGCTGGGTGAAGATCGGCCCCAGGGTGTCCACCGCCTGGGCGAGGCGCGCCGGGGCGATGGCGGACGCCCCGTAAATGATGTTGCGCAGGCTGCCCAGGTCGTATTGCTTGAGGTCCGGGGTATCCAGCAGGACATAGATCATCGTCGGTACGATGAAGGTTGACGTGACCTTCACCTTTTGCACTCGCTCCAGAAACAGTTTCGGGTCGAAATGGTCCTGGATCTCACAGGTCCCCCGCTTCAGCAGGACCGGCAGGATCAGACAGCCCCCCGCGTGGGTCAACGGCGTCGCGAAGGCGAACACCTCATCCCAGTCCAGTCCGAGGTGCAACATCTCGCTGATGAAGGTTCCCACCCAAGTGTTCTGGGAGAGCATCACCCCCTTGGGGAGACCCGTCGTTCCGCCGGTGTAGAAGATACCCACCAGGTCCTCGCAATCCAGGTCGACCTTCGGCACCTCCGGCGGACTGTTGTCGATGAGCCCCTGCAGGTGCTCGTGGCCCGGAGCCACCGAAGCCCCGTCCCCGGCCACGCAGATGCAGTGCCTGACCGTCTCCAGGGAGGGAATCATCTCCTTGACGCGCCCGGCCATCTTCTCATGATAGATCAGCGCTTTGCATTCGGACTGATTCATCATGTAGACGTGATCCTTGGAATTGAGAAGCACGGCCAGCGGAACGCGGACCAGCCCGAGCTTTCCCAGGGCATACTCGCAGAAGATGTATTCGGGGCAGTTCGCCATGAGGAACGCCACCCGGTCGCCCTTCTTCAGTCCCAGTTTGTTCAGGGCATGGGCCAGCGAATAGGCCTTCTTCTGCATCTCGTCGTAGGTGTACCGTTCGTCGTTGAAGAGAATGGCGGTGTTCTGCCGAAAAGCCGCAACCGACCGGTCGTACAGATCCGCACAGGTAATGCCGTGAAACATCGTTGCCATGACTGTCCTCCCTATCTGCAAATTAATGAGTCTTTTCTCTTTTGAGCCCGGCCCTGTCGATCGCGCTTGCCGGCTTCCTGGCCGCCCTGCAGTGATCCACCTTGACGGGATCGTCGTCTCGATGATGATTACGCCGCTTTCCCGGCTCTCTGAATGCTGACGGCCTTTTCCTGCCGGAGGAGGATCAGGGCCAGGAAACCGCCGACCAGGGTGAGGGCGGCAAAGGCATAATAGGCGTAATTGAACGAATTGGTTGCCTTGAGGATGAATCCGACCACCATGGGGGCCAGGATGCCCGAGAACGATCCGCTGCCGAGCATGAAGCCGGTGACCTTGGGAACATCGGCCCGGTTGAAGACCCCCATGACCAGGGAGAACATGATGTTCATCGTGCCGTACGCGAAGAACGAGGCCATGAAGAAACAGGCCAGGCTCACCTCGATGGATGGCGTGATGACCGCGTAGACGATCAGCGGCACGGAGCAGAACATGTTGAAAGAGACCCAGCTGGACCGGTGCTTGAAGGGGAACCCCCGATCCGAAAGCCAGCCCAGAATGAGGGCGCCGAGAGCAGCGCCCACAAACGGAAGCGAGGACAGGAAGCCGCTCTTCACGAGGGAAAGCCCCCTGGCCTTCAGAAAATACGTCGGGATCCAGTTGATGTTGGCCCAGACGAACATCAGGTCGGAGAAGTAGACAAAGCAGAGCATCCAGACGATCGGGTTCTTGAGGTATTCGGACAGGGTCGCTCCGGGTGCCGTCAGCGCCGCAGCACCGTCCGCCTTGGCAATGGCCGATTCGATCTTTTCACGTTCGTCTTTCGAGATATGCGGATGGGAAGCCGGATTGTCCCGCAGGCGCAGCAGAACCAGGCCGACCAGGGCAAAGCCCAGGACACCGAAGATATAGAAAACCGAGTGCCAGCCGTAAGACGCCACGATGAGGCCCGCCAGCGGGATCCCGATGATGGCGCCCACGTTCATGGCGGAAGACATGACCCCGATGGAGAAGGCCCTTTCATTGGGAAGCATCCAGTGGTTCAGGAGCTTCGTACAGATCAGGAACATCGGCCCCTCGCACATCCCGAACAGGATCCGGATCACCAGAAGACTGATAAACGACCATCCAAAACCGGTGAATATTGTCATGATGGACCAGAGGACTATAATTACCGCCAGGAATTTACGTGCTGAATATTTCTGGGCGAGATATCCACCCGAAAAATTCATGATTGTGTATCCGATATTGAAGCCGCTCATGATAATTCCCATGAGAGCGACATCGATCGTTAATTCTTTAATAATGAGAGGTGCTGCAACGGAGAAATTAAAACGATCAAAATAGGAGAGCATTGTTACAACGAACACCCAGAATACAACTTCCCAGCGATAACTCATCATTTTCATAAATTTACCTCCTTGTTATAATATTTATTTACAGATGAAATACCTATTTGATTCTATCGACCATGACATAATTGGTTGTTGTTTTCTTTAAATTATAAAAAATCCGGCTCTCCTTCGCTTATTAACGTAACTTAAACAAAATCAACAAAATGGATTTGACAACTTCTGAAACATCCGATAATGAGAAACGGAAAATGTTGGAGAGTCTTAGATAACAACTGAGTAAATTTGGCAATCCGCAAAATATGGGAATTATAATCCTTAAAAATAGGGATTTTCGTATCACTAATTTAGGGGAGCTCCATGCCGTCCTTAAATAATTTCCTGAAGCAGAGGAAAGAAGATTTGCTGAAAGGCATCATCGAAAGCCTGGATGAGCTGCCGCCCACGCCTTACCTAGACCATCTCATCCGCTCTTCCGAAGGACAGCGCCGGATCAGTCTTTGGCTGGACTTGCTTGTTCAGGCTTTGGAGGGAAATGAGCAGGCTTTGTTCGACGATCAGAAAAACATTGGTTACATTCGAGCCACCCAGGGGTACGAGTTTTCCCAAACGTCCCCATTCTATCCGACTGCCCTGAAAACATTGAATAAATCATTGATAGAGGCTGACAGGAGGGTAACGCGGAATTACTTTTGCGACTACGGCAGGCTGATGGAGTATTATCTCCACGGCTATCAAATGATCTCCGAATCGTACATCCATACCCGTGAGGATATCATTCATGAAAAGATTTTTCATCTGGAAGAACTATACGACTTCACAAAGGAAATCATCATCACGCAGGACATAGAAAGCATCATCGAAATCCTGCTTAAAAAGATCCACCGATTAATGGAAAGAGGAACATGCTATTTTCTGGTTTCCCAAAACGGAAAGGGCCATTATGTTTATAATCAGCCGTCGGGACGCCCGTTAAAAAACGTAATCAAACTCATGGAGAAATCCTACAGCAACCGCTCCATTTTATTTGAAAGCAAATCAGGGTGGATCACGAATCAAATCCAGAAGATAAAAAGAAAGACGTTTGTAGCCATACCCGTTTACCTCCGCGGCCAGTCTTATGGCGTGATTTCGCTTGTGAACAGGAAAACGCCCTTTGAATTCACAGCCAGGGAGCTCCATCTTCTCAACCAGTTTCTTTATATCGCCGTCATCGCGCTGGACAATGCCCTGATGTTCAGGCAGATCGAACAAAACCATCAGCAATTGAGGTTTCTTACGGAAAAGATCATCACCATCCAGGAAGAAGAACGAAAACAGATCGCGGTTGACATCCACGACAGCCTGGCCCAGACACTGGCCTCGATCGGCTACAAGATCGAATTCTGCAAAGAGCACATCCATCATCCCGAACAGCTGTCAAGCCAGCTCGATCTCCTGACGGGGATCGTCAAGAATGCAATCTTCCAGTCGCGCAGCCTCATGTCGGAGCTGCGGCCCGAGCTGATCGACACCATCGGCCTGATGGCGGCGATTCGCCGTCTCCTCGACGATTTCGAGACGAAAACAGGTATTCGCGTCCATTCCGACCTGCCCACCCGGGTTGACGTGCAGGCGTCCGCCAGCATCTGCATATACCGCGTGCTGCAGGAAGCGTTGACGAATATCAGCAAGCATTCTCTGGCAACAACCGCCCACGTTACCCTGAGGAAAAAAGGCAGGAGCATCTCTCTGGTCGTGTCGGACAACGGCAGGGGTTTCGACCTTTCCTCGGGACTCCTGAAAATGGCCAGCCAGAACAAGCTCGGCCTGGTGTTCATGAAGGAGCGGGTCGAGGCCTGCGGCGGGAAATGCGCCATTGAAACCATGCACAACAAGGGGTGCCGAATCGAAATATCGGTCCCCCTGGAGAAGAGAAAAGCATCATGAGCATCAAGGTTATGGTTGTTGACGACCACGATGTCGTCAGGGAAGGCCTGAGGCAGATTCTGGAAATCTCGGATGATGTGAAGGTGATCGGCGAAGCCAGAAACGGACTGGAATGCCTGGAACAGCTCGACCGACTCTCCCCCGACATCATTTTCATGGACATCCAGATGCCGGGCATCAGCGGAATAGAAACCACCAGGCTTGCACGCAAGAAGAAGCCCGGCGTGCGGGTTATCATCCTGACCATTTATCAGGATGCCGAATTTGTGACGGAGGCGATCCAGGCGGGTGCCATCGGGTACGTGCTGAAGACGGTCGGAAAGGACGAACTGCACAAGATCATCCGCCATGTCATGGACAACCATGCGTTCATCGACCCCCTGGTAACCTCCTCCGTGATCGACGAGATCAAGAGAGATGGAAAGGTGGTGGAGAAAGCCGAAAAGCCGGTATTCACAAAACGGGAACTGGAGGTCATGAGCGGACTTGTCGCCGGCCAGAAGGACCGAGACATTGCCGAATCATTGAACATCTCGGCACATACGGTCCGATCCCACATCAAGAATATCTTTCAGAAGCTGGGCGTCAGCACAAAACCGCAGGCCGTCGCGGCCATCATGCGGGAAAAAATCATAACGGGATAATTCCCGCCAATATCCTAAAACTTTTCTGAATGTCACCTGGCTGGAGCGTTGCAGAACGACTCAGCAGAACGACTCAGTTGTGCGCGGGCTGGTTTCATTCCCACTTCGTGCCCTTGCAGCCTGTTTGGAAATTGCTCCACATGACCTGCCCCAAGATGTACCATGTCCGGAGTTCGTTTTCTGATACCTTGAGTGTACGCCAGAGTCTGGATATGTTCTTGGGGGGCAGGTCACCTCCGCGACAGGAACAAGGGCGAAATGGCTGTGATTGATCTAGCAAACTCCATGTTGGTTCGTATCATTGGTGGCCTCCGAATAAGTGCCATGTGATACTGTTCAAGACCAATCTCCTTCGCCTGGACTATTTCGAGCATTTTGCCGGAAATTGGAGTGGCGTCAAGGTACTCGACATGTGGGTTGTGGTGGTAACTACTTGTGAGCACCTTGCCCGCTTTTGGGCTGTTGTATCGGCCACAGTGGCGAAAAGACCTCGGCGTGGGCGGAATCCGCAGACGGGCGGGGCTATAACGACCACAGGTCGGAAGGTGGTTATGTTCAAAGTGTCTCCGATGCTGAAGAAGACACTTCGAGAGTCAATTGAAGCAAAGGAGCATGAAAATTCAGGGGTTTCACCAATCCAGGGAAGCCGACGGACAATGCCTTTGAGGAATCATTCATCGGGCAGCTTCCGGGACGAGTGTTTGAATGTAAACCGGTTCTTATCCCTGGAGGATGCCCGTGACAAGATCGAGGCATGGCGGACGGATTATAATGAGTACCGCCCTCACAGTTCCCCTGGAAACAGAACGCCCCGAGATTATGCCGGATCGGGGATTTTTGTCAGCGGTCATGCAATAATGACCCCCTACGGTCACTGAAAAATGACCCCCCAACCGAAAGGGGGATCGCAAATGAGCATTGCCGAAGTCATAATCCTCCCGATGGCAGCATCGGGAGGGGACGAGATGATCAAGGGGGACCAGTGGCACGAGATCCACACGCGGCACAGGCTTCATGAGTCCAAGAAGTCGATTGCCCGGGCGCTGGGTCTGGACGTGCGTACGGTGCGGAAGATTCTCAGCCAGAAGGAACCCCGGTTGCCTACACAAGAACGACCATGATGAGCAGCATCCTGAACCCCTGGAAGGAGCACATCTTCGTCCTGACCCTGAGCTACAGCCGCGGGATGTTTGTCCAAGCCGCCACGGACGAGAAGCTTCCCTTGTTCATCCGCTGTCACCTTGCCGCATTCGATCACTTCGTCGGTATTCCCCACGAGATCCTTTACGACAACCCGAAGACAGTCGTTGTTTCCCGGGATTTCGAGGGCCGTTCCATCCGCTGGAATGCCGCCTTCTGGGATTTTGCCCGGTATTACGGGTTCCGTCCCCGGCTTCATCGGCCCTATCGTCCCCAGACCAAGGGCAAGGTGGAGTCGGGCGTCAAGTACGTCAAACGGTTCCTCAGGGGGAAAGCCTTCGCTTCCCTCGATCACCTCAACGAGTCGCTCCTGAACTGGATTACAACCGCAGCGGATCAGCGGATTCACGGGACCACCCATCGGAAACCGGCGGAACTGTTCCTGGAAGAGCGGGACCTGCTGCTCGACCACCAGGGAAAGCCGCCCTACACGATCCAGGAACGGGTCGTCCGGCAAGTCTCCCGGGACTGTATGGTCGCCTTCGAGACGAACCGCTACTCCGTCCCCTTCCGATTTGCCGGCAAGCAGGTGGATGTTCAGGCTGTCGATGATCGGATCCATGTCTACCATGACGGTCAACTCGTCGTTTCCCACACCCGCTGTGAAGGCACCTATCAGAACCGGATCAACAAGGAGCACTACTGGGGTCTCTTCCGGCGGGATCGTCTGCCGGCCACGCCGGCCTGGCACCCTTTCCGCCCTTCTCCCAAAGAAGACGTGGAGATCCGGGACCTGGCCTTCTATGAGGCCGTTGCCGAAGGAGGTGCCCGATGACTCCGCTTGCCCGCATTCAGGAGAACCTGCGGCACCTGAGGCTTCACCGGATCCAGAACCTCCTGGAGAACAGCCTGGAGGAGGCCTCCCGAAACAATCTCTCCTACACGGACTTCCTGGATCAGATGCTGTCCCAGGAGGTCGCCGCCAAGATGGAGAAGAACGTGTCCATGCGCACCACCATGGCCCGGTTCCCCTTCGTCAAGACCTTGGAGAGCTTCGACTTTGCCTTTCAGCCCTCGATCGACAAGAAGAAGATCAAAGAGCTGGCTTCCTGCCGCTTCATCGCCAACGGCGAGAACATCATCCTGCTGGGACCGCCGGGCGTCGGGAAAACCCATCTGGCCGTTGCCCTGGGTCTCAAGGCCGTCTCGGAAGGATACCGGACCTACTTTACCCAGGCGACGCCCCTGGTGGCCTCCTTGACCAAGGC
Source organism: Syntrophaceae bacterium (assembly GCA_013177825.1). Lineage (NCBI taxonomy): Bacteria > Pseudomonadati > Thermodesulfobacteriota > Syntrophia > Syntrophales > Syntrophaceae > Syntrophaceae bacterium. The sequence continues at coordinate 18,147 of JABLXX010000002.1, read as the reverse complement.
CTACGCCGAGAACCGCTTCGAGGAGAAGCTCAAACTCTACTGCCAGTCCAAGCTCCTGATCATCGACGAGATCGGCTACATCCCCATCGACCGCCATGGTGCTCACCTCTTCTTCCAGCTCATCTCTCGCCGTTATGAGAAGGGGGCCCTGATCCTGACCTCCAACCGGAGCTTCAGCCAGTGGAACGAGATCTTCGGGGATTCCGTCATCGCTACGGCCATCCTGGACCGGATCCTCCATCACTCCACCACCGTCAACATCAAGGGGAACTCCTACCGCCTGAAGGAAAAGGTCAAGGCGGGGCTCATCCAACAGTCTCCGCACAACGAGGAACCATCATAAACCAAGGGGTCATTTTTCGATGACCACAAAGGGTCATTTTTCGGTGACCATTAACAATTTTTGAGGCCGGAAAACTAACCGCCTGACTGGATCACTTGTTGGGGGACCGTCATTCTCATGATGGTGCAGGTTATCAATAGGTGAAGGAAAGGGTAATCGATGCAAATTTCTGTGCCCCTTGCTGGTCATGAAACTCTCTGGTTCGTATCACTTCGGCTATCGAGAGTTTAAACCGGTAAATGATTATACCGACGCCGATAGCCACATTGCCGACGAAGTATTCCTTGTCGACACTGTGACTGCGGGCAAAGGTATTGCCATCAAGGAAGATATCCCTGAGCACGGCCCGGCCATTTGCGGTTGCATAAAGATAAAGGCTATAGCCTTCAAAGCCGGAAAGGCGGGAATATTCTGCCGTGACAGGGGCATTGGCGCTGCTTGCCGGCTGGATTTGCGATTCTCCGAAGTCCAGCGGAACGTTCAAACCGAAGCGGGCTTCTATCCCGGCATTGGCATAAGTGTATATGTTTCCCAACGCGCCTCCCAGCAGAGTGAGCACATCGCCCCCCAGGCCGTTCCCGAGGTCGATATCGAATGCACGCCATTTTCGCGCATAAATGAAGTTCAATCCCGGCTCATTCTTCAACTGATGGTCCCATCCTTCGGGACTCTCGAAACCCCTGAGATCATGAACAGCTTTTTGTGTGAATTGGGCGTAGGATTGCGGTCCAACAAGGCCCACCTGAATTTCCATGGAATCCAGACGTCGTTCATTCTTGCTGTGAAAGGCGACGGCAGAATAGAGCCATCCCGCATATGGTCTGTCATTTGCGATAAGATCCGCCCTCTTGGTGTCCGCCGGCGTGTACATTGCCTGGCCGACAGAAAAGGCCACATTGCGTTTCATCCCTGGTTCATTGATGAAGGGCAGCATCTGGATATAGCGGTGGCTCCAGGCCGGCAGCTTCTTGCTTTCCGCATAACTCGTCAGGTCGGGTGAGATCCAGGTCAGCTTGACCCCATTCGTGTAATGTTGATCCGTGTTGAAGAAAAGATCGTTTTCAAAATAGAGACTGAACGTCCACGGATTTTCCTGCTGCAGGTCGGGTGTCGCGCCGTAAACAATGGAAACGTTCGACAGAAGGATGAGCATGATGCATCCCAGGCATCTTGGGAATCGGGAAATCACAAATCTGATCATCTTATAGAACGGGCCGGCACTATCAGCTTGATTCGACATTGACCATTCCATACCGTAGCCTTTTCCGGGCGATTTCGTTCCAAAATAAAGGTCCGGATCGATGGATAACACCTTTCCGGACCTTTCATCTGATGTTCCTACTGCACAATTATTTCAAAGAGAACCCTCATGTTTGCCTTTGCCGCTTTAGAGTAAAGCTCTTTGGGCGCGGCTTCGTACATAGCCGGGTTTGCCTCGCCGTAACCGATCGTGGAAAGCTTGGCCGGTGTAATGAGGCCTTCGTTAATGAGGTATTCCTGGACAGCGTTGGCCCTTCTTTCGCTTAACCTCTGGTTGTAAGCATCCGTGCCGGAAGCAGAGGTATACCCCGCAATGCGGACTTTGGCTTTCGGGTTATCTTTCAGAAGCTTGATGTTCCTTTTCAGGATCTCCTGTGCTTCCGGCTTCAGGGTCGACTTATCGAAATCGAAATGGACGTCTTCAAACGCAAGGACAATGATCTTCGGCTCAGCTGCGGCAGCCTTGACCTTCTCCTCGACGATCGGTTCAGCCGCAGCAATAACGACCTTCTCCTCCGTCTTTGCAATCAGCTCCTGATAGCGCAGACAATCTCCAGTGATAACTTTTTCGACAAAGGCGGCCATAGCTTCCGGAGTTGCCAGTTTATCGGCATTTACGGTGTATCCGCCTTTCACGTTTTGAACAATCTGCTCTGAAAGCTCTTTCCCATCACGAGCGTATCCTACCTGAATGGCATAAACGCAGAGCTTGTCGCCATACTCTCCGTTGACTCTCGTTATGGCGCTCATAACAGCTTCGGGCCTGATGTCATCAATGCCCGGAGTTTCGGAGAAATCACTGACAATGAGCATGGCCGAATTGCCCCGTGCTCCTCGGAGATCAGCGCCTGCTCCTGTTATAGCGTCAGCCAAAGGAGTTCTACCGGTGACAAATTCGATAGAGTTTATTGCTTTCGTATAATCTTCCTTAACAAGGGGCTTCATTCCATAAATCAGAGCCGTTTCGTTGGACCAGAAGGTCCTGAGCCCTGCATTCAGCTTGATTTCTGGAATTGTTGCGATCATGTTTTTTGCAGCATTTTTTCCATGTATCAAGCGAGTGGCCTCATTGACCATCGGCTTACCGTGCAGCTTGCCCATGGAGGAGGATTTGTCAAAGAGGACAACCATATTATCCGCTTTCTGAACCAATTTACCCGATCGAATCTGCGGGTTAAGATCAACCGGTTTAAATGACGCACAACCGGCAAACAGTATGCAAAACATCAACAATAATGTTGATCCATAGCCGAATCTTTTCATTTCACGATCTCCTTTAGCTTTTGTTGTTCAGATTCAGTTTTCCCTTCTGCATATACTTAATCTTGCACGAAGTTTTCATGTGCCAAGGATCCTCCTTTCTAAACGGGCCTCCGCCCCTGAATGACTCTGACCAGCACAATGATGATGGCAACAACCAGCAGGATATGAATAAAATTGCCAATCGTATAGCCACTCACCAGCCCCAGCAGCCACAAAATTACAAGTACAACAGCAATCGTCCACAACATCGGTTCCTCCTTCCTGATCACTCTTTCCCGCTGCCGGCTATTGCGCTGCCATACCAACCGGAAGTGATCATACTGTCCCTCTGGTCTTGGAATCGGTCTACTCGATGGTCATCTGGTTTTTTACAGCCTTCACGCCGTTCACATCGTTGGCGAATCTGGTGGCCAAGTTCAATTCTGCTGCGTTGCTGGCTTTGCCACTCAATGTAACCACACCCCTCTTCGTGGTGACCGAGGTATGCAGTGCACTTGTCGAGCGGTGATATAACAACGTCATCTTGACCTGGGCTGTAATTGAAGCGTCATCAATCTTTTCGCCGACAGTTCGCGTCTTTGTAGAAGTCCTTATCACGGTCATCTCATTACTTACGTCTTTCACCCCTTCGACATCCTTGACGTATTCGGTTGTCAGATCCTTTTGCGCCTGGCTGGTCGCTTCACCCCCCAAGGTAACAATTCCATCTTTCACGTTAATTTCCGTTTTAGAGCCGATCACACTGCGATGAAACAAGAGCGTGGCCTTCACTTTATCCCGGATCCACGCATCCGAGTTTGCGGTGGGGGCGGCACCCTTGACCTCCAGCCTGTTGTCCACGCTTTTGACGCCGGGCAGCCCCGCAATGGTCTCCTGGGCCAATGATTTGTGGGATTCTTCAGAGACAGTTCCCGTTAAGGCAACAATACCATCCATGGACTTGACTTTGATATCATCAGCCTGAAGGTAGGTCCTGAACACATACGACCTTCTGGCGGTTGATTCGATTCGGTTATCCATCTCGGATGCGAACGCAGGCACACTGAGTGCCAGCATAGCCACCGTCACCAACATTAGAAACATTGAAGATATTACTCTCATGATATGTTTCCTTTTTTTCGAGTTTGCAGAAGCCGCCCCGCCGGCAGGGCGGCTTCAGGGGAAATCCACTTCTGGACGATGTACTCAACCACGGCTTCCACCCGACGGGTCTGCTGCCGGCCTTTCTCGGTCTTGTTGCTCGCGATAGGTTTCCTCAGGTCGAAACCGTTGGCGGAGAGGCGCTCCTTACTTCCCCCAAACCTTCTTAACCTGACCGATCTTTTCCTGGACCTGGCCGGCGATCTTTTCACCGGTTCCTTCAGCTTCCAACTTTTGATTATCGCTCAGTTCCCCGGCGATTTCCTTGAACTGACCCTTTATTTTGTGAAACTTGCCTTCTAGTTGGTCCTCTGTGCTGGCTTTCATGGAATTCCCCTTTGCCTATTTCACGATGAGATCATTTCTGACGGAATTGACCCCTTCAACGCTGCGTGCGATTTGGCCCGCCTTATCGACAGCCTTTTGAGAATCAACGAAGCCGCTCAACTGGACGATGCCTTTGCGTGATTCCACACTGATCTGAAATGATTTGAGAAAATCATCACTTGCGAGCAGAGATTTTACCTTGGTCGTGATGACCGTATCATCAATGTAGTTGCCTGCACTTTCGCTCGTCCCCGCCAACGAATAGGTAGCAAAGGTGGCCATCAGCATAAGAATCACGAGTACGTGGATAACGACGTTTCTCTTTTTCATGGTGTTACTCCTCTCTGTAAGGTTGTAGTGAAATGGTCGGTTGATAGAACTTATCGCCTGAACGTATGTTAAATTTTACGGAATTTACCTGAATCTGCCAAGCACCCTCCTTTCCGGATACATCACCTCCTCCGGAAGAGTTTCAACTTGCTGCAATTAAGGCGTCCGTATGTCACCTCATTACCTCCTCGCATTTTGAACGCTTGCGCTTTGACCAACTCTCATCATTTTCCGATTCTCCAGTATCACCGGGTCAATAATCTCTCCGCAGATTAAACATTTCCATCCCCAAAACTGCTCATAGGGACCGTAAAATCTGTCATGGATCATGGCACCCCCGCAGCGAAGACACTTTCTAAGAAGCAATTCGTCCACTAATTGTCCTCCATTCCCACTGGATGAATAAGGTTGTGGAATGTCATCGTATAGGGTTCCGCGAGGAGGTTCTCTGCCCCCCTGAGTACTTGAAAATTATCCGATTTCAGGTGGTTCTTAAGGTTCTCCTGAGTGTCCCATTCTTCTAGAAGAAAGAGCCCATTTTCATCCGTAATATGCTGGCAGAAGTCGCAGCGCTGACATCCCTTCTCCATCCTGATGGAATCGGACAGTGATGGAAATGTCTGTGACAACTCCATACGCTTATTAGGAAGCACCTTCATTCGTATGATTACGAGGATCATGGAAGATATAACAGCAAGTAGCCTGCCAATAGCCGGAGGAACGGCAGAAACTTTGATTTTTCCTTTATTGTCGGTGGATTAGATTGATGAGAGAATGGCTTAGAAGTATGAAAGGATTCTTTTGGCCTCAATATGCGGCGGAACTTCAGTATATTGAGGGAGTTCTTGAGGAAGGACAAATCTTATTTGCTGCCCAAAACGACCTTTTTTTCTACCAGTGATGACTTGCCAAGGGCCATCTTGAGATATTCCAGCATCAATTCTCCAACGATTTGCTCTTTGGGGATTTGAGCATAGGAGCGCTGTTTATTTGCTTCAGTTGTGCCGATTTTACCGGTCTGGATGGCCAAGGATTGTTGTGACCTCTGCAGTGCGTTATACTTTTCAATCAGATCTGGCTTTGGCAATGCGGAAAGTCGATGATAAGTGGAAATCATCTGGTTTGGAGTGGGCAAGTTAGGCGATTCGAGGATTGTCTTAAAATTTCGGGCAAATCGTTTCATGCCATTCGTTATATGAGTCGTTTGGACAAAGTTGATCCCAGACCATCCAGCCCGAATCCATTGAAAAGTACCGGTTCTCACCATAGCGCCTGATTCAACATAGACTCCCACGGAAATAAAGTCATAGATGTAGGACTTAGCCCAACCTATACCTTCCTTGAATGAGCCGGGTTCGCCAGAATAATAGTAATTCCAATCGTCATCATTCCCCAGGATGATCCCCTTTTTACCGACGCCGGAGTTATTGATCTGTTTGGAAACGGAAATAAGAACCTGTCTACCCTTATGGTTGAGAAGGATGAGAGTTCTTTTCAGATCGTATTCATAGTAAACGCCCGTGGTCACGTCCGGAGTGTTCGAGTCGCGTTGTAATCCGCGAATGATGACAGGCTCACCGGCTGGAGAGGCTGATCTCCAGTGAATCGGCATATTATGTAATTTCCCCTGGGGGGCAATCCATAAAGAGTACCGCATGGAAGATGGTCTTGTGAGGGCCGCTGGAATTTGGGGGCTATAGGCGTAGTTCAGAAAACGGGGGAAGGTGATCTTTGTATCGAATTCATAATATGCCCCGGGAGACTCCTGATGTTTTGGGAGATCCGCTTCTTTCTTCGACTTAGGCTCAAGGACGTAATCTACGAGGGTGGCAACGGCCTGGTTATCGAGCCCAACTTTGGGATCAGCGCAGAACTGAACAAGCTTCACTGCTGCGGCGGGGGGGATAGGGCTGGAAATGTCCGAGGGAGAAAGAGCCAAGGCTGGTTGATGCTGAAATAGTGCTATCAGTAAAAGCATCACTACCGTAGCCAAACATCGACCGCCGGAAGAGAAGATCATTGGCCAGATTTTCATTATGTGTTTTTGATGTGTGATTTAGCTGTTTTTACGGCGAGATCTCTATTTCTTGTAAAAAATTTCCATTCTATTCCTGACGGATGAATGCTGTCTTCCTTGTTTCGACCTCTGCAAAAATACCAGCGACCAAAGCGCTCGACTGTAGAAAATGGATGTTTATTTGGACAGAGAATTCCGCAGGGATTAATTTCCTTGAAAAAAATAGTTTCGTCTGGGACTTCGTCATAAGACATGTCATCAGGCAACGTGATTTGAGATACATCAACGCCTTTTGTTTCCTCTTTATCAAGCCAGTCAGAAATATGCATTGATTCTTTTCTCCAGGATCGTTTTCTGTCTGTACTCTCACTTGATGGTTTCCATGTCCTCATCAATGACCTTCTTCAGCCCCCCCTTTTTCGTCGCGAATTTATCCTTTCCCTCATCCACCAGTTTCTCTATTTTCTGAATTGCCCACTCATACTTCTCCTTGCTCTTATAGCACAATTCCTCGGCGGATTTCGATATATCTTCCCGTGTCTCTTTCCCGCTTTTCGGGGCGTAGAGAATCCCGAGAACCGCCCCGATTATGCCACCTACCAACAATCCTTTGAGCCAATCGTTTGCTGCCATTTTTCTTCTCTCCTTTTTGTTGTGCTCCTTTGCTGATGATGTACGGAGTCGTTGCAGCGGTCCTTAACCGAAGGCATATTCCCGAACTAGCCTGGAGGGGAGGCTTTAGGAGGAGTCAGGCTCCCCTCCAGTGGCGATCCTCCCCTCTGCCCGGTAAGGAGAGAGATCGATGATCCTCTGCAACACCTCTGGTCGCTTGTCCGGCGGTTCATATTCGTTTCCAGCTTATGCATCATTGCACCGGCCATTTGGAACCTGACATTCCATCCTTGTTCAAATTCAGTCTAGGGATGGATAAAGATGGGTGGGAAAAATATGCTGATGCCCGGCGGAGGAGGCGGTGCATAGACAACCGGCGGCGGGGCATAAACTCGTTCCCTGTAGTAATAAACACGCTTTCCTTTCACATAGCGGTAGTCACGGTCGTGCTCGCGTCCTCTCTCTTCGTAACGTCTATTGTCATGTCTTCCCTGACGTTTATGGTCATCTCTGCCGAAGGCCGGCAATACATCTACACTGCTGATCATTGCAGCCAGAACAAGCCCTATCAACATCTTGCCCGCCACGGAGCTGATATTCCATGTCCCTGATGTTTTCATAAAGTCACTCCTTTCCTTGATCGATTCCAATCTCCTGTCTGGCATCAATCTTCATTTTTATTACAACCGATCATTTCCTCTTGCTTCTTCCATGTTTCCCTGTCCGGAATATTGTGTCGGTACTCTCTTTCTGTTCATCCGACATACTGGCATAGAGCGCCTCAAAAGGAGGGATAAGCTTGTTCTGTTGATCTAAATGGGTTTGTGTAATTTGTTTGTGAAATTTCATCCGCTCAACAGCGTTCATGGTGCTGGTTTGTTCTCTCCTGTCCTTGGTCAGGGCGTCCATGTCTTTCGCGTTTTCCCGCATCACCTGAGTAAGGTTCTTCCACAATTCTTCCTGGGCTGCGGTGATCTTTAATGCGCCTTGAAGCTGTTTGATCTGCGCCTCCGTATACTCGACAGCAGAGGTTCTACCCAATGCTGACGATTTCTTCTTCACAGAGGCCGCAAAAGAAGAATTTGCATTGACGAAAAAAATCGTGGATAGAAACGCCACCATTGCAACAACGAGCGTAGCTGAAAAAGCAACCCGATAAACTTTTCGTTTCATGATCTGTCTCCCTTTCATTGAATGGTTTCCACTACCAACGATAACAGCACAATACTGTGCCGGTAGTGAGCACAATTTCTTTCCTAACGCCGTTCATCTTGCCTGTCTTGTCTGTCTTGTCTGTCTTGCCCGCCATGCCCTTCATATCCTCCACCCCTGCCATCTCTATCCCACCTCATCCAACATCCTCCCATAGAAACAAGCAGCATCACGAAAACCATGGTCAGTATCATGATTCTCTTCATTGCCTCCTCCTTTGATATGAACTTATCCTAGGGTGATATGATGTCGATGATTGATAGGTAGTTGCAAATCACCGGCCATTAGCCGAAGGAAAACCAAAGTCTTTGATTAATCCTTTAAATACAGATAGTTAGATCGACTGGAGTGGACGGGAAAACGGATGAAATGATTCGTTTAGCCTCAATATGCTGTGGAGCCTGAATATATTGAGGAATAGGTTGTGGAGAGTTACACAACATAATAGCATCATCGCTGGTTATTCTTCAAGCGAGCCAGTTTTGTGATGAAGCCCTGTGCTTTTTCCCAAATCGAAACAATTTGCGAGTCCGCAAGCTTCTAAAGCCTCTTCTGCGAAGTTACAGCAATTGTGGATCGTCGGATTATAGTCGAATACTTTTGTTTGATTACCGGCTTTTCGCGCATTTTCGGGATTGTAACTTCTGGCATAGTGACTCAGGCAAGCTCTATACCATTGAGATCTTTTCCTAGTCGCTTTTTTGCCAATACATATTGGCATGGTTGCATAATGGGGTTCAAAATTATCCAATTTTGTTCGTTCATCCTTGTCGGTAAATTCTACAACATCAAACTGATTTTCAGTCGCACCGAATAAACTTATCGCCGCCCCAATTTTTCGAAAATCTGTCATGCCGGCTTTTTTTAAATCTGGCAAAGATTGCAACTCAAGCTGATAAAATGAATCTGGATTTGTTTTGATTCGAATGGCACAGTGAGAAAAGATCCCTCCCCACATTGCATAAATTTCCAGTGCCGTCCCTTTAACTGCCTTTGAAGAATAAGATGCATCCCCCTGTAATTCCTTGAATGATTTGATTTTCTCATCAATATATTCTTGATTAACTATAGGAAAACCTCCTTTTGGTAGATCTGAATCTTCAAAAAAAGAGTATACTTTATTCTGGATTCCATCCGCTACAATATGCGCTTCACCTCTACGGTTTTTTTGTCTTCCTTCCACCGTCTTGTTGCTTGCAATGGGTTTTTGGTAATCATAACCAACCACTTTGATGCGAGAACTGACGATACCAAACTTGTCAACAAGATATGCTTTTATTGTAGTGGCACGAAGCAGGGATAGTTCAACATTGACCACTTTTTTGCCAATATTGTCTGTATGTCCTTCTATGACCGCCGACGTTGAGGAATATTTATTCATAAAATCGGCAATTCTCCTGATGTCATTGTGAAATTTTGGTTTGATGTTTGCTCTACCGGTGTCAAATTCTACATTCAGTGAAATGGAAACCATTTCTGGCATAGGTTCCGCTATGGAAACGGGTGTCTGCTCTGTTGCTGAGCCAGTTTCTTTTGCAGGTTTCACTTCTTTTTCAACCTCATCAGGTTGGGATAGGGGAACAACTGCCGGTTTTTCGGCTATGGTGATCTTCTGGGCAGGCTGGCCTGAATTCAATTCTGAATTCAACGTTGTGACGTTCGAGGAGGTTATGGATTTCTGTGCAGCACAACCGGCAAGTAATAAAATTACCATTAAAAAAGAAGAAATTTTTAAGAACAGGCTTAACATGATTTATCCCTTGGCAAGTGCCTCCAATCCTTTGGGCTGATGGTTCGCACAGACGGGGAAGCATTGATAAGAAGCTCTTTTTCAGGGTGGAAGTGTATAAATAATTTCTAGTTTCATTATTTCTTGATGTCCTCTACTACCTTATCGACTTTCTTGCCGGCGCGCTCCATCGGGCCTTCTTTCGAGCAGCCCGCTACCCCGACAATTAAAGCGAACATCATCAACACAGCGATGACACCCTTACAATTTTTCATGATTCATGCCTCCTCAGGGAAATCCTTCATTTGCATACACAAAGTCGTTCCATTCTCACTCTGTTTGGATCATGTTCAAACTCTTCACTTCCCAATACGAATCATTGAGTGTCCTTCTCCCCGAGAGGCTTATTCAACGCACCCGTTTCCGTAGAGAAAGTAGGGACTTACCGGAATGTCATCTTCAACTCCCAGATCCCGGCGGCACTACTCTTTTTCAGATCGAAGCCGCCCTTTTCGAAGACGTGCATCATGGGCTGGTTATCCGAAAGGACTTCGGCGTTGAAACCCAGCAAGCCCTGACGTTTGGCAAGGTACGTCAGATAGGAAAGCAGCTCTGAGCCGATGCCTTTGTTGTGGTAGGCATCCTTCACGGCAAAGGCCACCTCTGCCGAGTGTTTCACATCATCCATGTAATATCTGCCGACACCGACAATTTCCTCTTCTTCTTCCCTGGGGACAATGGCAAGGATGGCCATCTCCACAGTGTAGTCGATGATGACCATGTCCTGCAGGACTTCGTGGGGGACATCCTTCCGTACGGACATGAAACGCCGGTAGAGACTCTGATCGGACAAGGAATAGACGAAATCCTTTAGCCTTGGTTCATCACTGATCTTAATGGGACGGAAGAGGATGTTGAAGCCTTTGGCGGTCACCCGATACGATTCGAACTGCTCGGGATACTCGCCCCGGATGCCGGGGATAAAAGCTTGATCCCGGTAGATGAGTCCCAGTTTCTTTGCCTTCTCGATGAGTGACAACTGGAATTTCGGGTGGGCGATGCCAATGAGTTCCATGGCTCTCTCCCGGAGACTTTTCCCATGAAGATATGCGATGCCGTGCTCCGTCACCACATAATGGACATCACCCCTGGTCAGGGTTACGCCAGCTCCTTCCTGGAGTGTCGGGACGATTCTGGAAACGCTCTCCCCGGCTGCAGTGGATTGCATAGCCAGGATTGACTTTCCTCCCCTGGAGAGGACCGCGCCCCGCATGAAGTCTGCCTGCCCTCCAACTCCGCTGTGAGAGATCCTCCCGATCGATTCTGCCGTCGCCTGGCCCGTCAGATCGATTTCCAGCGCACTGTTGATGGCGACCATGTTATCCTGGCGGGCAATATTCATAGGGTTGTTGGTATAATCGATGGTCCGGAATTCAAAGGCCGGATTGTCGTGAAGATATTTGTAGGTCGACTTTTGGCCCATGCAGAAGGTTGTTACGGTTTTCCCGGGGTCGAGTGTTTTGCGGGAATTGTCGATTACGCCCTGCCTCATGAGTTCTACAATACCGTCGCTGATAAGTTCCGTGTGGATCCCGAGATGCTTCTTGCCGGAAAGATTCCCCAGGACGGCATTCGGGATTTTGCCGTAACCCACCTGAAGGGTATCCCCGTCTTCAATCAGACGTGACACATACCGGCCGATCTGCTGGCTTGTTTCTTCAGGGGCGTTCGGACTGTACTCCAGGAGGTCTTCATCATGGGGGACGATATAGTCCACGTCGTCGATATGGATGAAAGCATCGCCGAGAACTCGAGGCATGGAGCGGTTGACCTGGACAATAACAACCGTTGCCTGCTGAACGGCCGCCTTGACGACATCTACGCTGATACCCAGACTCATAAACCCGTATTCATCCGGCGGTGTTGCCTGGACCAATGCAATATCGATAAGCGCGAGGCCGCTTATGAAGAGCCCCGGGGCCTCCGAGAGAAAGATGGGCGTGTAGTCGGCGACACCGCTGTTGACGGCGTCACGGGTACTGTCACCAACAAAAAAAGAGTTATGACGGAAATTTTGCTTGAACTTTTCCGTCGCATAAGGGGCAACACCAAGGGATCGGATATGGAGAACCTCGGCATCGACAAATGCCTTGGGGTGAGACTCCACATAGTGAATCAGATTCCGGACCAGATGCTGCGGTTCTGCACAAGCCGAGCCGATGAATATCGTATCTCCTCGGTGGATTCGGCCGAAGACAACGTCTTCCGGGGCATATTTATCGGGGTGCTTTTGTTGCCATTTTTCCTGATACATGGGGATGCTCTTTACCGTTTTGTTATTGAATAACCGTACGAGGAACCTGTGTTGAACGCTTCTTTGAAAATCTTGCCGGCTGTCTCAACACTGTATCGGGCTGTGTTGAGGGTCGGATCGTAATTGACCGGATCGGTCCGGTCCGCATGGAAGCGCTTCTTAATCAAGGCCCTGCGATCCTATGGGATTGATCCAGAAGCAAATAGGCGTCTCTAAATAATAGCGCCAAGACTCTTGCTGATATATCTTGTCAACCCAAGTACCCGGTTCTTGATGATACCGGGCAACTTCCAGAGAAAATCCATCTCTGCCGGGACGCTGTAAGGATCTTTTACCGGTTGGCCCGGCCTCGGTTGTCCTCTCACGGGATACGTCTTGAAAATATCCATCGGATTGACATTCAGATATGAATTGCACTCAGGGCACTGATAGTGCATGGCACCCGTAAAAGCGTTATGTCCCAAGTATCTGAAAGAGTTTGGCTTCGCTTTTTCAACAGATACTTCCTGTATATCGAACAAACCCTGATATCCGCATTCCATGCAGATTATCTGAGATGCCAGCATTTCATTCACCTCTCCGAATTGCCATGAATATCAAATGATGCCTTCATGACGGTTCGACGATCGAAACAGTCTTTGTGCAGCGCCATAGGCGATATCGCATTCGGAGCTCTACTTGGCTCAGAATGCCTACGGATAGTCCTTCCTGTCATCCCTTGATGTTTCCAGCAGATAGATTGCCTGACGGGGTTTGTATTCAAGCAGGTCCTGACTGTTCCTGAGATATCTGCCAAACATATGATCGATATAGGCCTCTAGTCTGCTCCACTCTTGATCTGCGTGATTATGATCCATTTCCATTCCCCCAATTTATCGTTAGGGCAGGTTCAGACAGCAATTTGCTCGCCTCCCAGCCACAATACTTTGAGAGGAGTCGCAGTGCTGTTATCCCCTCTTCATTCTGATGGAGCCGGACAGTGAAGCAATCCTCTGTGATAAGTCCATGCGCTTCTCAGAAGGACCTTCATCCATCTGATTACCAGAACCTTGAAAATGTCATAGCAAATGGCCGGCCAATAACCGGCGGGAAGACAGCCATTATGATTCATCCTGTAATGTCAATGGATTAGATTAATGAAAGAAAAGTGGAGAAGGATGAATTGATTCGTTAGGCCTCAATATGCTGTGGAACCTGAATATATTGAGGCCTAACGAATCATTTCGTACTTTTCTGCTGTTCCCTCCTACGAATCTAATCCATTGACATTAAGGGATAAATCAAATCTTCTGGCCTTCCTCCGGTTATTGGCAGGGCATTTGCTGTTGCACGTATTATGATTCTGCTCATCTCGCCCCAATGCGAGTTCTTGTCCTTGATTGCATGGTAAGACATTTGAAATGATGCACCAGTCTCTCTTCATGGATGAGAGCAGATCGGTATATAACAATTACGAAGCGCAAGGAGGTAACAAGGCCGTATATCGAAGGCGTTCTTGCTGCAACTTGCATCCTTGCTGGAAAAGTGGAGGCCGTTTATCGGGAGGGTAGTCGGCAGCTTAAGAAAGACCTTTTAATCAATACAATACGTTCAGGAGAAAAGATCTCGCAACCAGTTATTTTTACAGCTCACTGCAAACTTACAGAGAGGAGTAACTGCTATGAAAAAGAGAAATATCATTATCAGCTTTTTAGTGCTGCTTATGCTGATTGTTACCTTTGCGGCCTGTGCATCGACACCCATAAAGGAAAGTACTGGTGAATATATTGACGATTCGGTCATCACAACCAAGGTAAAATCTCTTCTTTCCGAGGACGATTTTCTCAAGTCGTTTCAGATCAGTGTTGAAACCTACAAAGGCACCGTTCAACTGAGCGGCTTCGTTGATTCAGAAAAAGCCGTTAACATAGCAGGTCAAATCGCACATAGCGTTAGGGGGGTCAAATCTGTAAATAATAATTTGATTGTGAAATAGGTTATTCATATTTCGGCATCCATCTGAACCGTAGCGGGTAACACGCCACAACTTCTTAATATTTGGGCCCTGAGTACCGGATTTTTTAGAGTTTCGTTGGGGAGGTGCACAAGGGAGATATGGAATCAATCTGAAGGAGCTCTTTCATCGGGAGATCTGCATGAAAAAGATCGTTCTTGTTTTACTTTTTGTTACGCTATCCTGTCCGGTCATGGCCCAGGAGATGTTCGTCAACGTTGGGGGCACATATGATACGAATACGCGCAATGCGAGAAACCAGTGGTCAGTCACTTACAGGCAGGACTTGGGAGATCATGCAGCATTCAGCTTTTCTTATATCAACGAGGGGCATCAGATAAACCACTATCGCGACGGACTTGCCGCCCAGATCTGGGGGCACACAGATCTAATCGATTCGCGGTTGTCCCTGGCTCTCGGCATCGGGCCTTTTGCATATGCGGATACGCAGGTTGTCCCCATTACAGAAACATTCCAAGACAGGCACGGTTTCGGCGTTATATCCAGTGCGACTGCGACCTGGTACGGGCTGCGCCCGCTGCTGTTACAAGTGCGCTTCAACTACATTGCGACCGAGAGAAGTTTTGATACCTTGTCGGGAACCTTCGGGATCGGCTACCTGCTGGGAGCCTCTGCATCGCCGGAATCGTCCTGCAAACCGGCTGATCGCGAACGGACGACGAAATCACACTTTTTCTCGGTCAATCCGTCCTGAACAGCGCCAAATCGGAGAAGGATACCGCGTTGAGTGCCGAGTACCGGCGCGGTCTCCTGCGCTATGTCGATTGGACGATTGCGTGGCTCAATGAAGGCGATACCAACCCCTTCGGCCGTTACGGCATTATTACTGAGCTCTGGGCCGTCCGAGCATTCTTCGAGGATCATTTGGCCCTTGGGATCGGGGCCGGTCCCTATCTTGCTCGCGACAAATATAGTGGTGACAATGAGGAGAAAACAAAGGTCGCGGGCGCTGTCAGCTTCACGGCCTCCTGGCGATTTCATCCACAGTTCGCAGTCCGCGGCTCCTTTCACCGGATTGTCACCAATTACAACCGAGACACGGATATCTTTCTTGGCGGATTGACCTACCGTTTTTAATGGAAGGGGGTAACGTCAAAGAAGACTGCAATGCGGTTATCATGACAGCCCTGTAGGTGCATGCGCTGCCGGCAGTTGTCTAATCTGAGCGGGGTTGCAACGATCTTATGCCTCAACCCGAACACCCTGAGAGCAAGCACACATTCGTTCAGGGCCGCCCGGCAGCGTGATAAAAAAGAAAGGCAGGTTAACAAAGTGACTAACTCTTCTCAGTATATCCCTAAATATATTCCGGTTCCATAGCATATTGAGGCTAAACGAATCATTTCATGCTTTTCTGCTATTCTCTCTTATTGACCTAATCCCCTGTTGTTAAAGCATCAATCCAAATATCTCACTCCCTTCGGCTGTTGGCCAGCCTTTTGCAATTGTTATCCTCATGATCCTGCTCATCCCACCCAAGATCAACTTGAAGATTGAGGAGAAGACATAAAGCAAGAGAACTTCCGAATCAGAAAAAGGGGAATGGGTAGTAAGCTAAGAAACAAGATCGTCAAATAAAGGGAAAGGAGGAAAAACATGGGAACGATACTGATCGTTATTTTGATTCTCATCTTAGTCGGCGCACTGCCCACCTGGCCTCACAGTAAAAGCTGGGGATACTATCCCAGCGGTGGACTTGGATTGGTTCTTCTGATTGTGATCATTCTGGTGCTGATGGGCCGGCTCTGAAGTGTGCGTGTAACTCTTCAAGGCATTCTTGGGAGAGATAAACCTCCTTCTCAGAGAGCCCTATGAAGTGATGTTCCGCACCATCTCCATCGGGTGTGGACAGAGAAGATTTGGAAGGTGGTCGGCATGTCCGGGAAGAGCTTATAAAAGCTTGCTATCACATCGTGAGAAAAGGTCTCGCAACTCACAACCGATCATTTCACCAAAAACAAGCAAGGAGGAGTAAACGCTATGAAATAGAGAAATATTGTTATTCACTTTTTAGTGCTTCTGATGTTGTTCACCACCTTTGCAACCTATTCGTTGGCAGGGACAAGTGAAAGTGTGGGCAACTACGTTGACGATACGGTCATCACGACCAAGGTAAAATCTCTGCTCGCAAGTGATGATTTTCTCAAATCATTTGAGATCGGCGTCGAATCACGCAAAGGCATCGTTCAACTGAGCGGTTTCGTTGATTCCGCGAATGCCGTCGATAAGGCAGGGCATATCGCTCGCAGCGTTGAAGGGGTCAAATCCGTCAGGAATGATCTCATCGTAAAATAGGCGAAGGAGGAATACCATGAAATCGAGCATTAGGGACAAGGCGGAAGGCACGTTTCATCAAGTAAAAGGTAAAATCAAGGAGGTTACGGGAGAACTAACAGATAATCAAAAGTTGGAAACTGAAGGCACCGGTGAAAAGATAGCCGGCCAGGTTCAGGAGAAAATCGGGCAGGTCAAGTCGGTTCTAGGAAAGTAGGAAGAGTGGCATATCATGCACCGCAGCATGCTTGAGTTTCAGGCTGCGGTTGCATGAAACCACAATCAGGACCTCGAAAGGCATGATGCCCGAAACAACAAACGAACTCGTCATCACGCATGTTTTTGACACGCCGCGATTGCGACATGCTGAAAGAGCGACGCCCAGAGTTTTCACGGACTGATGCAGGACTGAACGATATGAGTTGGTTAGGATGGCTCGGTCTCGCAGTAATCATCACAGGCATTTTGGCCGTAACCGGCATCAAACCGACTGGTACGCGACACGTAGCCCACACGAGCTTGATGTGGATGGCACGGCTCGCTCTTCTGGCGGTCCTCATCATCTTCGGGTACCTGGCGTTTCGAGCCCGATCCGGCGGCTGATGTTGAGTGATCTTCTCCCTGTGTTAATGGGATCTAGCGTGACGATGATCCACCTAAAAGAAAATATATTATCGGATCGAAGGAGAACGTGATGGTTGACGACAATCATGTATTCACCGCCAGTCGGTTGACTTCGGGCAATCTACTTTTCCCGGCGCGTATAGAAGTAAATCAAAACCAGGTTACTCGGATTAAGCCGCGACTCTTCGGTTCCAATGAAGAGAGCATTGCGATCTCTAAAGTGGCTTCGGTCAATATCCATACGGGTTTAATCTGGTCCGACATTAGAATGGATTCGGCGGGAGGAAGCAACCCCATTGCGAGCCACGGACATCACAAAAACGAAGCGCGAGCCATTCGTGATCTGATCGAACGTGGAGTTGCCCCTAATTGACCGGACACGTCTCTAACTTAGCCGCAAGTCTCCGATATTCGCGGGGAGACTTCATCTTCAGGCCCTTGTGGGGGTGGAACTCGTTGTAATCCTCAAACCATTTCGGCAACTGCGCCAGGACGAACCGGGCATCGTGCAGAGGGTTGACGTGAACATAATCGCGTTTAAATGTCTTGACGAAAGCCTCCGCCATCCCGTTGGATTCGGGGCTGTAAAACGGTGTCGTACAGACGATGAATCCGACGGATTCGGCAAACGCAACGGTCTCTCTGGCAATATAGGCAGGTCCATTGTCACTGAGCCATTCGATGGGCT